>JBBQQN010000070.1:0-17839 GCA_038215845.1 Flavobacteriales bacterium
CCATTCTCCACGAGCCAAAGATTTAAATCAAGGCCGTCAATAATAATGTTGGCCAAATAACGTCCATATTTTTCCTGTTTGTCCTTAAAGGAATTTATGGTCACTTCTTTGTCGAGTATCATTGATCGCACAATATCGCGTACAATCAACCCTTTTTCCCTTTCTTCCCCTCGTAATTCAGGAGTGTTTATTCCGTAGAGGCGGAATTTCATTTGCTGGTAATGGTAAAAACCTAAATCTACCATGGCTGTAACTGTATCGCCATCATAAACATCGATTATCTTTGCTTTGTATTGATACATAATTTCAGTTTTTTGATTAGTACATATAAAGCTACAAAAACTGAAATTCAAGTAATTAAAAAAATTAAAATACTTTTGCTTTCCTTGAAAAGAAGATTGAAATATGTTTTAAAGTTTTTGGTTTAAACTGAACCAACCTCCACCATTCATTGCTTCTATGCCGTTGCTTTTTAGAATTCCCGCGGCACTCGCACTTCGCATTCCGCTGGCACAACAAGTGATTACTGGTTTGTTCCATTTTTTTATTTCGTTCATTTTTGAAGAAATAGCAGGCAAAGGAATGTTTTTGGAACCCGGAATTGCTCCCCCTTCATATTCACCTTTGCTTCGCACATCAACTATGATGGCACCCCGGTTTTTAAAATCCTCAATTTTCTTTGTCTTGTTTCCGAATAAAAAATCTAATAGTCCCATATGTATTCCCCGAGAAGACGGGGATCGTTTTAATTAATACTTAAATTTTCTTGAATGCTATTGTGAATTAAATCCAAACCACCTGCTATCAAATGTGCCACTTTTGGACGTTGTTCTTTTAAATTTAAAAGGTATTTCAAAACTTCTTTCGAAAATTCTGAATCTGAATCTGCAACCAATTCAAATATTTCCAGTGGAAGAAGCCAGTCTGTTGAATGGTTTTCTTTTAAAATTTCAAACAAACGCGGCAATTTTTCAGAATCATTTTCTTTAGAATTGCGAATTTTTCGCACTGCTTTATATAGTGAATTTAACTCCATTTCCTTTTCCGAAAGTTTCCCGCGAATGGTTTCTCTACCCGGAACGTGATCGACCAAATTGAACGAATTGTAATCTGCTGCGCCCGCAAAGGCCGAAACTATTTCCTTGCCCACGGCCATATCAAAATCGCCCATGTCTGGTGAAAAGAGAATTTCATCTTTATATTTTACCGTACAATCCGTAAACTGTATCAGCATCAATTCGCCACCAAGGTTTCGCATGCCGGTTACGTTCATTCCTTCCACGGTAATTCCACTTTCAAATTCGAACGAAATAGGTTTTCCATCGTAGAAACTATACGCCTGAAGATCGCGCGGGCCCATATTTTCAATTGCTAAATTGATTCCCTTCAGTTTTCCCAAAGGCGAGCGAAAGCCCTTTTTATGTCTGCTTACACCATGACCGATTACTTCTTTTTCACGGTACGAAAGCGCAGTTTCGCCTTCGGTTTCAAAATAGACTACTTCGTTGTCCTCGTTTTTGATCATTCGGGAAAAATGGCCACTTATCTGCAAACCAGTACTTATTTCAATGGTACCCAATTGTTTTGATTTAATCAGTTTTTTCAGTCCGCGCCACCCCCCTTTTCGAACAGCCATTGTGTTTGCAAATTCTTCCAATACTTCCTGTAAATAAGCAAAATCTGGCGTTACATAAAGTTGCGGTTGTGGTTTTGTAATATCGAAATCTTGGTACGCTGCGTCAATGGAATAAGGAATTTTATTCACTTCTTTTTTCATGCACCACACACTTTCCCCAATAGAGGAAAGGAGTCCGGCCCCATAAATTTTTGGATTTTCCATAGACCCCACCATTCCGTATTCTACGGTCCACCAATGCAGGTTCCGTATCAACGAAATTTCGGAAGGCTTTACTTTTTTGTTTTGAAGTTCTTCTACCCTGGTTTCTGCCGAATTTATCAATTCTTTGGAAATGCCTTCGGCTTCCTTTAAAACGGAAAGTTCGCGCACGGCTTCATACATATCTATATCGTGTGCGCTGGAAATGGCTTTTGCACCCACTTCGCCGAAGCGGCGCAAATATTCGGCATAATCTGGACTTGCAATAATGGGCGCATGCCCGGCACCTTCGTGAATAATATCTGGGGCGGGTGTATATTCTATATTTTCAAGTTGGCGGATATCACTGGCTATTACAAGCACTTTATACGCCTGAAACTCCATAAAGGCGTTCGGGGGAATAAATCCGTCTACGGCAACCGCTGCCCAACCAATTTCCTTTAAAATGCGGTTCATCCCGTACATTGATGGGATTTCATCTATTGATATCCCGGTTTTTTTAAGTCCATCCAAATAACTTTCGTGAGCAACTTTACTCAAATAATCTACATTTTTACGCATCACATAACGCCAAACCGCTTGGTTTATAGGCGTGTAAAGTTCATAGTCCTGCGGCTTGATGTACTGCTTCAAGTGCGGAGGTAATCGGTCCAAAAGTTCGTTGCTCTCTATTTTCGTATCCATAGTTTCAAAAGTAATGAGTAATTCGTTATTATTGGGTAGAATGCCAAAAAAGGCAAAAAGGTTTTTGTAGAATCCCTATCTTGCATTTACCATGAAAACACTTTCGCGAAAAGAAGAAATCATTAATGTGGCTGCAAAACTTTTTAAGGAAAAGGGTTATAGCGCCGTTTCTATGCGCGATATTGCAGCCGGAATAGATATAAAAGCCGCCAGCCTTTACAATCATATTACTGGAAAACAGGAAATTCTTTCTGCCATTATTTTGAAAGTGGCCAAGGAATTTACCCAAGGTATGGAAAGTGTAGTGGCAGAAAAGGTTTCTTCCATAAAAAAAATAGAGCATGTAATTGAGCTTCACATAGATATTACCGTGAATTATTCCGATGCCCTTGCAGCTCTAAATAATGATTGGATGCATCTTGAAACGGAAGATTTAAAGGCTTTTGTAAAAATGCGGGAAGATTATGAACAGAACTTCAGAACTATCCTGAAGCAAGGTATTGAAGCCGGCGAAATAAAACCATACCATCCCGAGGTAATCCTTTTTTCAATACTTTCTACCTTGCGCACCCTGTATTTATGGTACGAAAAACGCGGAAAGCTGGATGTAAATATTTTGAAAAAAGATATGGTTTCAGTGCTCATAAAAGGAATTGTATAATCTTGTCTGTTTGAGCGCAACCTGATAAAGTTAATAATTTGCAATTCTAACTAACAAGCGTTAGTTTTGTTTTCCTAATTCGACAAAAAACAGGTGGCAAAATTTCATAAAATAAAGGTAAAGGACGTTTATAAGGAAACGAGTGATTGTTCGGTGATTACTTTTGACGTTCCAGAGGATTTGGCAGATGAATTTCATTTTCGTCAAGGCCAGCATTTAACATTGAAAGCGGATATTGACGGCGAGGATACACGCCGTTCGTATAGTTTGTGCTCCAGTCCAATTGATACGGAATGGCAGGTTGCCGTAAAAACAATTCCGGAAGGAAAATTTTCAAATTTTGTCAATTCGAAATTGCACGCTGGTGATACGCTGGAAGTGATGGTGCCGAGCGGAACTTTTGGAGTGGATGTAAGTCCCGAGAAACCGAAAAATTATCTGTTTTTCGCCGCTGGGAGTGGGATAACTCCTGTGCTTTCAATGGTTAAGACGCATTTGGCATTGGAGCCAAACGCAACTTGCAAGCTCTTTTATGTAAATAAAACAGCGAAATCAATTATCTTTAAGGAAGCGTTGGAGCAACTTCGGAATAAATATTTTGGAAGGTTTGAAATTTATTATTTTTTAACGAAAGAACGCCGCGACATCGACCTTTTCAACGGCCGTTTTGACGATGAAAAAATGGATGTACTGACCAAAACTTTTATTGATATCCCAGATACCAATGAAGTGTTTTTGTGCGGGCCGGAGGAAATGGTCAAATACGTAAGTAATTATTTGATAAGGGCAGGTTTGCCCAAAGAATTAATTCATTTTGAATTATTTGTGACCGGCCTTACCGAAGAAGATAAAAAACGCGCCGAACGTTTGGCACAACAAAATGTGGAAGGCGTTGAGGTTACCATTGTAGATGCTGGAAAGGAATTCCAGTTTACAATGACCAAGGATTTCGACAATATTCTCGACGCTGCCCTTGCTGCCGGTGCAGATTTACCTTTCGCTTGCAAAGGCGGGGTTTGCAGCACTTGTAAATGCCAGATTTTGGAAGGTAGCGTAGAGATGAAAGTAAATTATGCTTTGGAGGAAAAGGAAGTGGCTCAAAACTATGTATTGAGCTGCCAAAGTGTTCCAACTTCCAAAAAAGTAAAAGTAGATTTTGATGTATAGAATCTTCCTGCAAGGTTTTAAAACCTTGTAGGTCTATAAAAAATAAGATTATGAGCGAAAAAGAAGTAAAAAACCTAGAGGAAATTTTTGAAGCTCGCATAGAGCGCGACGAAAAGATAGAGCCAAAAGATTGGATGCCGGAAAAATATCGCCAAACCCATATTCGGCAGATGAGCCAGCACGCACATTCCGAAATTGTGGGGATGCTTCCGGAAGGAAACTGGATTACCCGAGCGCCTTCGTTAAGAAGAAAAGCCGCTTTGTTGGCGAAAGTCCAAGATGAAGCAGGCCACGGATTGTATTTGTATTCAGCCTGTGAAACACTGGGAATTTCCCGTGATGAGCTTTACGAGCAATTACACTCTGGAAAAGCGAAATACTCCTCAATCTTCAATTATCCAACCGTAACCTGGGCTGATATGGGCGCTGTGGGCTGGTTGGTTGACGGTGCCGCCATTATAAATCAGGTGCCACTTTGCAATACATCTTTTGGCCCATATGCAAGAGCAATGGTTCGTGTTTGTAAAGAAGAAAGTTTTCACCAGAGACAAGGATTCGAAATTATGTTGACCCTTTGCCGAGGTTCCGAAGAGCAAAAAGCAATGGCGCAAGATGCATTGAATCGTTGGTGGTGGCCAAGTTTGATGATGTTGGGTCCTACAGATGCAGAATCAGTACATACCGAACAATCCATGAAATGGAAATTGAAACGAAAAAGCAATGACGAATTGCGTCAGCAATTTATAGATCAAACTGTGCCACAGGCTGATATTTTGGGGATAACGGTTCCCGATCCGGATTTAAAATGGAATGAAGAAATCGGGCATTACGATTTTGGAGAAATAAATTGGGATGAATTCTGGCAAGTGGTAAAAGGCCACGGCCCTTGCAATAAAGAAAGAATGAAAGCACGTGTGGATGCATGGGAAAATGGCGAATGGGTACGTGATGCCGCCATGGCACACGCTGAAAAAAACGCTAATAAAAAAGTAGCTAAAGCAAGCTGACCTGCAAGGTTTTCAAAACCTTGTAGGTCTATTTTCTTTTAATTAAAATATATAATTTTATGTCTAATAAAAAAAACTGGCCCCTTTGGGAAATATTTGTCCGCAGTAAAAATGGATTGGAACACCGTCATTTTGGAAGCCTTCACGCCGCGGATGCTGAAATGGCTATGGAAAATGCACGCGATGTTTATACCAGAAGAAACGAAGGAGTAAGCATTTGGGTGGTGGAAAGTAAAAATATTACTGCATCAAACCCTGCCGATAATGGTGAAATGTTTGAACCCGCACAGGACAAGGTGTATCGCCATCCTACTTTTTACGATTTGCCCGATGAGGTGAAACATATGTAAATCTTAAGTGATTAGGTAATAGGTATTTGGAATTAGTATGTTATGAAAAGTAAATATCATTTTAAGTTTGAGGATTTAAATGTTTATCAAAAAGCTATGGATTTTGGTGAATTGATTAATATGTTAGTAATGAAATTTCCTCAACACGAATTATACGCGCTGTCATCTCAATTCAGAAGAGCTGCAGATTCTATTGCCTTGAATGTTGCAGAAGGCTACCCAGGAAGCGACTTGCAATTTGTTAAACATATTAATTATGCTATTTATAGTTCTAATGAATGTGTTTCTTGTAGTACGAAAGCAAAAAGAAGGGATTATATTTCAGTAGAAGAGGACGAAGAAAATCGAAAATACTTATCTGAATTGACAAAGATGCTTTCCTCACTTAGGAATAAGATAAAAGAAAGAAATACTAATACCCAATCCCTAATGCCTTTATAAAAAATGAAAAACCAAAATCTCTATAATTATATCCTAACAATCGCCGATAATTCCTTAATTCTCGCCCAGCGATTAGGTGAACTTTGCGGTCACGGCCCAAGTTTGGAAACCGATATTGCGCTTACCAATATTTCACTTGATTTATTAGGGCAAACCCGAAGTTATTATCAATACGCCGCAAAAATTTTGGACGAAAACAAAACGGAGGATGACATTGCATTTTTAAGGATTGAAAGAGAATACAAAAATTGTCTTTTGGTAGAACAGCCAAACACTCATTTTGGATATGTAATCGGAAGACAGTTTCTGTTTGATGTGTATCATTTAATGTTGATGGAAAAATTGCAGAACAGTCCGGATGAAACACTTTCCGCCATCGCCAAAAAAGGAATAAAAGAGATTAGCTATCACAAACGCTTTTCTTCAGATTGGGTGAAACGTTTAGGTGATGGGACGGAGGAAAGTAAAGCCAAAATGCAGGAAGCAATTGATGATCTTTGGCGATTTACCGATGAACTTTTCTTTATGACGAATGCTGAAAAAAAATTGGCAGAAGAAGGGATTGGTGTAGATATTTCAACTTTCAAAGAAAAATATTACCAAGAAGTTTCCGAAGTTTTAAAAGAAGCAACACTTACAGTTCCCGAAAATAAGTACTTCACAAAAGGTGGAAAAGAGGGAATTCACAGTGAGCATATGGGCTATTTGTTGGCTGATTTACAATATATGCAACGCACCTATCCAAATATGAGTTGGTAATGTGACCCTGAGCGCAGTCGAAGTGTCTTTATAATTTAAATAAATTATGTTAACCGAAACCGCACATATAGAAAACCATTTAATTCCAGTTCTGGAAACCGTTTCAGATCCGGAAATTCCCGTGCTTACGGTTTTGGATCTGGGCGTTATTCGCGAGGCTGTTGAAAAAGATGGCGTAGTTCATATAAAATTAACGCCAACTTATTCCGGTTGCCCGGCAATGGATGTAATAAGTGACGATTTAAAAGCAGCTTTTTCAGAAATTGGAAAAGAAGTAAAAGTAGAGCTAATCCTTTCTCCGGCTTGGTCCACTGATTGGATTAGTGAGACAGGGATGCGAAAAATGGAGGAATATGGCATTGCACGCCCGCTTTCAGAAACTTCCGATAAAGATGTATTGCTCGGAAATAAGAAACTGGTAAAATGTCCCCAATGTGGAAGCACCAATACCCATCTAGTTAGTCAATTTGGTTCCACGGCTTGCAAAGCTTTGTTCAAATGTGACGATTGCCAGGAACCATTTGATTACTTTAAATGTTTAAAATAATAACGAAATGTCACCCTGAGCGCAGTCGAAGGGTCTTTTAAAATATATAAATTTGAATAAAAGCATAACCACACAAATAGAAAATAAAGTAGCAACCTTAACGCTTAACCGCCCAGAGGTCTTTAATAGCTTCAATCGTGAAATGGCTTTGTCGCTTCAAAAGGAATTGGATAATTGCGAAAAAAATCCAGAAGTCCGCGCAATTGTAATCATCGGAAGCGGGAAAGCTTTTTGTGCTGGCCAGGATTTAAAGGAAGTCACTTCTCCCGAATTGAACCCAGGATTTAAAAAAATTCTCGAGGAACATTATAATCCCATTATAACCCGAATCCGAAAAATTGAAAAACCGGTAATTGCTGCAGTAAATGGAGTGGCGGCGGGTGCCGGTGCAAATATTGCGTTGGCTTGTGATATCGTGATTGCTTCTGAAAATGCCAGTTTTATTCAAGCGTTCAGTAAAATTGGATTGATTCCGGATAGTGCCGGAACATTCTTTTTACCACGATTAATTGGGTTTCAAAAAGCCTCAGCATTAATGATGCTAGGCGATAAAGTTTCGGCAACGGAAGCTGAAAAACTCGGAATGATCTATAAGGTTTTTCCTTCGGAAACTTTTTTGGAAGAAGTAAATAATATAGCTGTCAATTTAGCAAATATGCCCACAAAAGCATTGGGGTTAACAAAACGATTGCTGAACGAATCACTTTACAATTCTTTGGAAGAGCAATTAAATTTGGAAAGTAAATTACAGATTGAATCTGCCCAAAGTGAAGATTATGCAGAAGGTGTAGATGCTTTTGTAAACAAAAGAAAGCCGAATTTTAAAGGAAAATAGCATTCGACCTGCAAGGTGTTCCCGCCAATTGGGCGGGCTCCTTGTAGGTGTGAACAAAATGACAAAATAAACCCACAAGGTTTTTGAAACCTTGCAGGATAAAGAACAGTTTATGATTAAAAAAGTTGGAATAATAGGTTCAGGAACAATGGGAAGTGGCATTGCACAAGTGGCGGCCACGGCCGGGTGTATTGTGAAATTATTTGATACCAATACCGAAGCATTGGAAAAAGCCGAAGTTTCCTTGGAAAAAATAATGAACCGATTGGTTGAAAAAGGGAAGATCGATGAAAGTGAAAAAACTAGAATCCAAGGCAATATTCAATATGTAAATTCTTTAAAAGAACTCTCAGATTCAGAATTGACTATTGAAGCCATTGTTGAAAATCTGGATATAAAAAAGAAGGTTTTTCAGGAATTGGAAGGTTATGTTTCCAAGAATAGCATCATTGCTTCCAACACTTCCTCCTTGTCCATCGCTTCAATTGCTGCTTCACTTAAAAAACCAAAACGCTGCATTGGAATTCATTTTTTCAATCCTGCGCCTTTAATGAAATTGGTGGAGGTGATTCCTGCGATTCAGACATCAGATAAAATTCTTAGAAAAACAGCTGAAAATATTAAAAATTGGGGCAAAACAGTTGCGATTGCAAAAGACACCCCGGGTTTTATCGTGAATAGGGTGGCGCGTCCATTTTATGGAGAATCGTTGCGAATTTATGAAGAAGGAATTGCAGATTTCGCAACCATAGATTGGTCTTTAAAAAGCTTGGCAGGATTCAGAATGGGCCCTTTTGAGCTGATGGATTTTATAGGAAACGACGTAAATTATACCGTAACCGAAACCGTTTTTGAAGCTTTTTATTACGATCCACGCTATAAACCTGCATTTACCCAAAAACGTTTTGCCGAAGCGGGTTATTTGGGAAGAAAAAGCGGAAAAGGCTATTATGATTATTCCGAAAAAGCAACCAAGCCACAGCCAAAAGAAGATGTTACACTAGCTCAAAAAATAGTGGATCGTGTTTTGGTAATGCTCATTAATGAAGCTGCCGATGCTCTTTTTTGGAACATCGCTTCCGCGGAAGATATCGATAATGCAATGACAAAGGGAGTTAATTACCCAAAGGGACTTTTGGCTTGGGCAGATGAAAAAGGAATTGATTGGTGCGTTGAAAAATTGGATGCGCTGTACAATGAATATCACGAAGACCGCTATCGTTGTTCGCCTATTTTAAGAAGGATGAAAAAAGAAAACAGAACGTTTTATTAATGTAAAATGTATATCAGAAAAATTAAAAATGTAAAAATAATTGTCCGACTTTGGCCTTTTAAATTTTGCATTTATTATTTTAAATTTTAATGGAAGGAAACAAAATACCACATAAAATGCTCAGTCAAGATGCTTTTAGCTCCTGGCTCGGTATTGAAATATTAGAAGTAAAAAAAGGAACTTGCAAGGTTGCAATGACTGTTCGAAAGGAAATGCTGAACAGTATGAACAAGGCACACGGGGGCATCAGTTATTCGTTAGCGGATACCGCTTTTGGTTTTGCCGCGAACACGCACGGAAAATATGCAGTTTCTATTGAAACTTCAATAAATCACATAGAAGCATTAAATGAAGGTGATTATTTAACCGCTGAGTCAGTAATTGAAAAAGTAAATAACAAACTTGGTTTCAATATCGTAGAAGTAAAACGCGGCAATGAACTGGTCGCGCTTTTTAAAGGCGTGGTTTATAGAACCAGCAAAGATTGGGAATAATTCAAAATAAAAAACTAACAAATACTGTTTAAATTATGAAATGGCAAGGTAGAAGACAAAGCGGTAATCTAGATGATCGCCGTGGAATGAGTAAAGGCAAACTAGCTGCTGGTGGCGGAATAGTGGTGACATTAATTGTACTTGCTCTAAATTTTTTTGGTGGTGAAACTGGCCAACAACTCGCGCCCATAGTAGAGCAACTTGGCAATAGCCAATCCATCCAACAAGGGGAGCAAAGGGAACTTACCGCTCAAGAAAAAGAAATGGGCAATTTTATGGCTACTGTTTTGGCAGATACAGAAGACGTTTGGAATCAAATTTTCACGAAAAATAATCTGGGCGAATATCAAGAGCCCACAATGGTTTTATTCACAGATGCTGTAAGTACGGGTTGTGGAAACGCAAGTTCCGCCTCTGGACCATTTTACTGTCCGGCCGATCAAAAACTCTATATGGATTTAGCCTTTTTTGATGAACTAAAAACTCGTTTCGGAGCCCAAGGCGGAGATTTTGCAATTGCTTACGTAACCGCTCACGAAATTGGCCATCACATTCAAACCTTAGTTGGCACTTCCCAAAAAGTTACAAAACTTCAACAACAAACCAATAAAACGGAGGCAAACAAGCTTTCGGTAGCGCTGGAACTTCAAGCCGATTTTTATGCGGGGGTTTGGGCCCATTTCAATAAGGATTATTTGGAAGCTGGTGATATAGATGAAGCTTTAAGTGCTGCCAATGCGGTGGGCGATGACGCCATTCAAAAAAGAAGCCAAGGGAATGTGGTGCCCGATAGTTTTACACACGGAAGCTCCCAACAACGTATGAAATGGTTTATGAAAGGGTATAACACTGGCGATATAAACCAGGGCGATACTTTTTCTGAAATTTTAAATTAGAATCAAAATAAAATGAAAGAAGCATATATAATAGACGGAATAAGAACTCCTATTGGTAGCTACCAAGGAACGCTAAGCGCTGTAAGAACAGATGATTTGGCAGCATTGGTAATTTCCGAAATTGTAAAACGAAACCCGAATATACCGAAAGAAGCATACGACGATGTAATTCTTGGATGCGCAAACCAAGCAGGGGAAGATAATCGAAACGTTGCGCGAATGGCGGCATTATTAGCGGGTCTGCCCGTTACAGTTCCCGGTGAAACGGTAAACAGATTGTGCAGCAGTGGACTTTCAGCAATCATTCACGCCAACAGGGCGATCAAATCTGGGGATGGCGATTTGTTTATTTCAGGCGGTGTTGAAAATATGACGCGCGGACCTTACGTGGTTGCAAAGCCTTCAAAAGCTTTTGGAACAGATGCAAAAATGTATGATTCCAGTTTTGGGTGGCGTTTTGTAAATCCAAAAATGGCCGAAATGTATGGAACTGACGGAATGGGAAATACAGCAGAAAATTTGGTGGAAAAGCATCATATTAATCGTGAAGACCAAGATGCGTTCGCATATCATTCACAAATGAAAGCTGCGAAAGCCCAAGAAAATGGACGTTTGGCGAAGGAAATTATTCCCGTGGAAATTCCGCAGCGAAAAAAAGATCCTATTATTTTTAAGGATGACGAATTCATAAAACCCGGAACTACTAAAGAAATATTGGCAAAGCTTCGCCCTGCTTTCAAAAAAGATGGCAGCGTAACCGCGGGAAATTCCTCAGGATTAAATGATGGAGCCGCAGCAACAATAATCGCTTCGGAAGATGCAGTTAAAAAGTACAATTTAAAACCTATCGCTCGAATAGTAAGTTCGGCAGTGGTGGGTGTAGAACCTCGAATTATGGGTATTGGACCAGTTGAGGCTTCCAGCAAAGCATTGAAAAAAGCAGGCTTGAAAATGGAAGATATGGATGTAATTGAGTTGAATGAAGCCTTTGCTTCACAATCTCTTGCCTGCATCCGAGAATGGGGATTGAAGGATGATGATTCTCGAATCAATCCGAATGGAGGTTCTATTGCAATTGGTCACCCAATTGGAGTTACCGGTGCTAGACTTGCATATTCTGCAGCTTTGGAATTACAGGAACAAAACAAACGCTATGCATTGATTACGATGTGCGTAGGCGTTGGGCAAGGATATGCGGCGATTATTGAAAATGTGAATTTATAAGATATGCAAAAAACACAACATTATATATTAGGAAACTGGACAGAAGGAAAAGGGGAAGGCAGTCCAATCCTCGATTCAGTGACTGGAGAACATTTTACAAGCGTAACTACGGAAGGACTTGACATACCTTCTATTCTTCAATACGGAAGGGAAAAAGGTAATGTGCTTCGGAAAATGACCTTTCAGGAGCGAGGATTGATGTTGAAGAAACTTGCGATGTACCTCACCAAAAAGAAACAACAATTCTACGAAATAAGTTACAGAACAGGCGCCACAAAAGTTGATAGTTGGATCGATATTGAAGGTGGTTTCGGCAACTTGTTTGCCAATGCTTCCCTTCGGAAATTATTTCCAAATCAGTCCTATCACGTAGAAGGAGACCCAATCGATCTTTCCCGTGGTGGACGTTTTATGGCACACCATATAATGGTGCCGCGCGAAGGGGTGGCGGTTCATATAAATGCATTTAATTTCCCCGTATGGGGAATGCTCGAGAAATGTGCGGTAAACTGGATGGCGGGAATGCCCGCAGTGGTTTTGCCAGCACCTCAAACAGCCTATTTAACCGAAGCGGTTGTAAAGGAAATTATTGCGTCGGGAATTCTTCCCGAAGGTGCTTTGCAGCTTATTTCAGGAACTGCAAAAAACATTCTCAATACTGTGGAATCACAGGACGTAGTTACATTTACGGGTTCTGCCAGCACGGGAAAAATTCTAAAGAAACATCCAAGATTGATTGAAGAATCGGTTCCATTTACGATGGAAGCCGATAGTTTAAATGCCGCTATTTTAGGTGAAGATGCAGTTCCCGGAACCCCGGAATTTGATCTTTTCATAAAGGAAGTGCGAAATGAAATGACCGTAAAATGCGGTCAAAAATGTACCGCTATCCGAAGAATTATTGTACCAGAAGAATTGGTTGAGGATGTGCAAATTGCTTTGGGAAAACAACTCGAAAAAATTACTATTGGTGATCCAAGATTGAGAGAAGTGAGAATGGGATCATTGGTAAACGATGCCCAGCGAAATTCAGTAAAGGAACAGATTTCAAAAATCACAAAAACCGCACAAATAGTTTATGGAGATTTTGACGATTTTGAAGTAACGGGAGCCGATTCAAAAAAAGGATCTTTTATGAAACCAATTTTGCTTCGCGAAGACAATCCGTTGCAAAATGAAGCTGCCCACATTACCGAAGCTTTTGGCCCAGTGAGTACGTTGATGCCTTACAAAAATCTTCAAGAAGCAATCAAACTTTCAAAAATGGGAAGAGGCTCTTTAGTGAGTTCCATTGTAACCAAGGATGATAAAATCGCAAAAGAATACACTATTTCCGCAGCAACTCATCACGGTCGAATTTTAATAATAAACCGCGAAAGTGCGAAACAAAGTACCGGTCATGGTTCGCCTTTGCCAAATTTAATTCACGGAGGTCCCGGACGCGCCGGTGGCGGGGAAGAAATGGGCGGAATGCGTGGAATAAAGCATTATTTACAGCGTTGCGCCATTCAAGGTTCCCCAACTACTTTAACAGAAATCACCGGAATCTATCAGCCAAAAGCCGATTACAAGGAAGCTGAAAAGCACCCCTTTGCCTATCATTGGGAAGACATTGAGCCGGGAATGTCCATTAAAACCCACAACCGAACAATTACCGATACCGATATTATAAACTTCGGAAATGTTACTTGGGACCATTTTTATGCCCACACCGATATCACTTCCTTGGAAGGAAGCATTTTTGAAAAACGAACCGCCCACGGCTATTTCATTCTTGCCGCTGCAGCGGGACTTTTTGTTTACCCTAATAAAGGTCCGGTTGCCGCAAATTATGGTTTGGAGGAATGCAGATTTCTTCGCCCAATTTATCATAACGACACCGTTTATGTGCGCTTGACCTGCAAACAAAAAATTGACCGCGAGCAAAAAGGAACCGAATTGCCTTCGGGTATTGTGAAATGGTATGTTGAGGTGTTTGATGTAGAACCGGAAGAAGATCAGGAACCGTTGGTTGCCATCGCTACCATTCTCACAATGGTCCAAAAAAAGCAGACAGTTTTTGCTGAAATGACTACGGAAAATATTCAGCAGTATTTAAGTAAACTTTCAGAAGAATCGAAACCGAAATGGGGAAATATGACACCGCAGCAAATGGTGGAACATTTGGAATATACTTATAGAATTGCTTCAGGGGAAATTCAGGATTTTGAAATTGCAACGCCCGAACAGTATTTGGAAAAAACCCACGAAACCCTTTACAATTATAGAAAAATGCCAAGGGAATACGATTTTCCATTGGCGGAACAATCAAAAATAACAGAGACCAAACACCCAGACTTGGAAACTGCGAAAGCTAAATTGGTAGAGGCGCGGGAAAATTATTTGAAATTTTTCAAGAAAAACCCCGATGCAAGAACCAAAAATGTAGTGTTTGGCGAATTAAATAAATTTGAATGGTATCTTTTAGAACGAAAGCATTTGAACCATCATTTTGAGCAATTCGGATTACTCTAAGATTGTCAAAGCGCACTCGTTGCACTTTCGCATTCTTTAAACTAAATTATGATTGCAACCCGTGTCAAAAGCACATAAATATTATACTTATATTTTATCGCACGAAAGGAACCATATTTTTTACGTAGGTGTAACCAATAATATCGAAAGAAGGATTTTTGAACATAAAAATGCAACTTATAAAACACACGCCGGTTATTACAATATAAAAAAATTGGTTTATTTTGAAGAACATCAATGGATTCAAGAAGCCATTCGGAGAGAAAAGACAATAAAAAAGTGGAAGCGGGAGTGGAAGATAAACATCATCACAGAGAATAATCCGGAATGGATGGATTTGAGTGATGGGTGGGATTTTTCTAAGTTTGAGAAAAATAAAGAATGAAGCTAATGCGGAATAAATCCGTTGATTGATTTTAACTAAGTTATAAGACGAATGCGGAATAAATCCGCATTGACATATTAAGAAACATTTTAATTGAAAGAATGGATAAACCGTACGTAAACATAAAAACAGAAAACGCAATTGCAACCATCGAATTTTTCCATCCGGCTCACAACAGCCTGCCGGGAGATATTTTGGCGAAATTGGCAAATACAATCACGGCGGCTGGTGAAAATGACGACATAAAAGTAATCATCCTGCAAAGTGGCGGCGACCGAACTTTCTGCGCAGGCGCTAGTTTCACTGAACTGATAAATATCAACGATGCGGAAACTGGAAAAGTCTTCTTTAGCGGATTTGCCAATGTGATAAACGCAATGCGAAAATGCCCAAAATTCATTATTGGAAGGATTCAAGGGAAAACCGTTGGTGGCGGAGTAGGCGTTGCTTCGGCAACCGATTATTGTATGGCTACCAAATTTGCTTCCATAAAATTAAGCGAACTTAACATTGGTATTGGTCCTTTTGTAGTTGGGCCAGCTGTAGAAAGAAAGCTTGGTTTAAGCGGAATGAGCCAAATTGCCATCGATGCCAATTCTTTTTATGAAGCCGAATGGGCACGCCAAAAAGGTTTGTACAATCAGGTTTTTGAAACATTGGAAGAGTTAGATGAAGCTGTTCAGAAATTTGCAGAAAACCTTTGTACTTACAATTCCGAAGCGATGAAAGAAATGAAAAAAGTATTTTGGAGCGGCACCGAAGATTGGGACGAATTATTGGCAGAAAGAGCGGTAATTTCAGGTAGATTGGTTTTGAGTGATTTTACAAAAGAAACGTTGAAAAAGTTTGGCGAAGGTTAATTGTAGACACGAACGGATCAAATAGTAAACAGACCAAAGGATAAAAAGACGAAAAGGACGAAAAGGACGAAAAGGACGAAAAAGACGAAAAGGACGAAAAGGACGAAAAGATAATGTAGTTTAAAATGGCATTAAAGCATAATTTTAGAAAATTGGCAATTTGGCAGGAAGCAAGAAAGCTTGTAAGGGAAACCTATACTATTACTTGCAAATTCCCTAAATCTGAAATTTATGGTCTTTCAAATCAGTTGCAGCGTTGTTCTATTTCTATTGCATCAAATATTGCAGAGGGTTCGGCCAGAAATTCCGATAAGCATTTCATTCAGTATTTAGAAACTGCTTTGGGTTCTTCATTACATTTGAAAAGAATTTACAAACTATACAAAAATTACAGGCAATGATATCAAATTTTAAAAATACATTGAACTAAAAACTGTCTCTTAATCCTTTTGTCAAATAATTTAAAATTTATGATTTATAGCTTTAAAGGACATATTCCCGTAATTCACGAATCTAGTTTTGTTCATCCATTGGCGGCCATTACCGGTAATGTTATTATTGGCAAAAATTGTTACATCGGTCCGGGTGCCGCTATTCGTGGCGATTGGGGCGAAATCATTTTGGAAGATGGAGTGAATGTGCAGGAAAATTGTACTATTCATATGTTTCCGGGAAAAAGTATTGTTTTGAAAGAAAGCGCCCACGTGGGTCACGGCGCAGTAATACACGGAGCCAATTTGGGCAGAAACTGCTTGATAGGAATGAACAGCGTGATAATGGATGATGCCGAGATTGGTGATGAATGTATCGTGGGCGCAATGAGTTTTGTGAAGGCGGAAGAGAAATTTCCAAAGCGGAAATTGATTGTAGGCAATCCTGCAAAAGCAATCAAAGATATTTCAGATGAAATGATTGCTTGGAAAACAGCTGGAACTAGATTATACCAGCAATTGCCAACAGATTGTTACGAAAGTTTAAAAGAAGTGGAGCCGTTGAGGGAACTTCCAAAGAATAGACCAATGCAAGAGGATTTTTATAAAACTTTGAACGAATTCAAAGAAAAAAATAATAAGCTTTAGCCAAAAGAATTTTAATCGATCTAAGGTGGATTACATTTATTCTCAATCTAAAATCACAGCTTATGAAAACTTTATTTCGATTATTTTTTTTGCTGCTTTTCTCAGGAAGTATGTTGTCTTGTGGAGTGCATCATCATTACGCTGCTAAATCACATAAAGCGCCTCCTGGCCAAGTTAAAAAATTAACGGGTTCAAAAAGTGCCAAACCCTATGCGCCCGGGCAAAATAAAAAGAAGAAAAAACATAAAGACCTTCCGTAATGGGAGGCTAAAATTTATTTATGAATAAAACCGAATTCAAAATGCCCAAAATGGGCGAAAGCATTACAGAAGGAACGATTATCAATTGGATGATAAACGAAGGCGATTCTTTTGAAGAAGGCGATATTCTGCTGGAAGTGGCCACTGATAAAGTGGACAATGAAGTGCCCGCGCCTGCTTCGGGAAAAATGCTGGAACATAAATTTAAAACAAAGGATGTTGTTCCCGTTGGGGAAGTAATTGCTGTATTGGAGCTTTCTGGAGAAAAGTCAAATTCAAAATCATCAAAAAAAGCTACTGAAAAAAATATAATTAAAGAAAAGCCTTCCGAAAAACCAAAAGCGCAAAAGCAAGTTTCAAAATCTGCTGAATTTAAAGTAAATGAAAACGTTTTCATTTCACCATTGGTAGACAGTATTGCTCGTAAAAACCATATCAGTTATGAAGAATTGGCTCGAATTTCCGGAACGGGGAAAGATGGTCGATTACGTAAAAGCGATGTTTCAAATTATTTGGAAAGTGGGCGTCCATTTCAGTTTGCACAAGCTGTTCCCGAAGTTTCTAGT
>JBBQQN010000071.1:0-17646 GCA_038215845.1 Flavobacteriales bacterium
GATAACAAGAGCTACGTTTCTATCGTTCCAAACGCAGAAGCATAGTATCAACTTTCTTTAATGAATCAAAAAACCTTCACAGCAATGTGGAGGTTTTTTTGTTTTAACGAATTAACGGTTTTCGAAATTCCGAAAAGGAAACCGCTTCTTTTTGAAGCGTCCACTTTGGATCCTGTGGATAATGTGTATAGATAAAATCTGAAGGCTTCGTCAAAAACCAAAAATTGTCCGGCTGGTTTTTACTGCCGTAGCCAATAGCCCAAGTAATATCCAATAGCTGCCATTTGCCATTCAGCTTTACGGCATTCCAAGTATGTTCGGGCTTTTTGTTGTCCTTAGTTTCCCCGGTATAATTTTTAGTAAACCCGTGGACTATTTCAGCAGAAATTCCCACATCCTTACATAAATTTTTAAAGAGAAAGGCGAACCCGCCGCAAAGAGCCATTTTTCGTTCAAGTACTTTTTTGATTACATTTTCTTCCGAAGTATAAAACTCTTTTTGAAGTATTCCATTTCGCCTCAACTCATTGTCATAGGAAACATTGGCTGTAATCCATTTATAGATTGCGGTTGCCTTTTCAACATCTGAACTGTAATTATTCGTAATTTTAAAAGCTAGTTCTTTAGTAGAAAAGGAAGCGTCTTTCTTTGGCGCATGCTTTTTATAATTTCCTTTATTCCCAATTACATTCCCAATCTGCCCATAGGAGTTGCATAGTAACCCGAATAAAAGAATAAGAAAATATACACTTCGCTTTCGCATAAACCACATTTATTTATGTGAAAACGCAATTAATAGGATTATATTTAAAATGAAACCGTTAAATCTTTAGCGAATCAATTCCGTAAAGTCCTTTTCCGAAACAGTAAGCAATCCAACTTTAGGAAGCCGTTTGGTCAATTCGCGCCAGTTGCCATTTTCCTTATAAATGCTTTGGAGCATTTTGGAAGCAGCTTCTATTTGTTTATCATTTGCAAGTGTTATTGCAGTCCAATATTGCATTTCAAGGTTTTCAGGGAACATTTTCATGGCCGCATTATACTCATCCATGGCACTTTTCATTTCGTTCTTCTCAACAAATATATCCCCTTGGTTCATGTGTTCGTAAGCACGAAATACCTTTAAAAGCCTATCGATTTCCTGAATTGGCATTTCGGCATCGTCAACCCTTAGATCAATAAGTCTATCATTCCACGGTTCGCCACTAGCTTCTCCCGCCACCACTAGCAGTGCTGCCGACTGTCTGCCGCGAATATCTCCTCCAGCCCGCTGTGCCGCCTTTAAGACCGCCACCATCCGCTCCGCCAGCGGCATAGCTTCATTCTCTTTCCAAGCCTTCTCCATAGCGGGGACCACTTTATCATTTAGCATCATATTTGCCTGTACCGAAAAGTTCTCGCCATTGGCATGGCCCGCGTAATCGATACAACTTTTACCGGTATGGGTTGCCACTCTGCCCTGTTTGTCAAGAATTGCCACTTGTCGAAAATCTCTTCCTTCATCATCGCTCAATAAAATATCCAACGCTTGCTGTGGCGATTTGCCGTCTTTCAACAACTGCAATCCCCTTAAGCCAAATGATTTATTGGTAAAACTCTGTGTGGCAACCACGCCAACTCCAGCTTCTGCCCAAGACACGGCGGTACCCACGCTAAACCAATGACTTTGTACTGCCACGGCCATTTCGCCCGTTTTGGCATCACGCGCCACAACCGAAAAAGTATGGGCCAATGGATCATTGGGTTTGGTGTTTTGCGCCATAATCTGAAACGCTGATAAAACTGTAAACAAGAGAAATAGTCTTTTCATCTGTATAAAATATTTGAGAAAAAGGAAGATGGAATACCCAAATATACATCTTCGGTTGGTTTGAAATTTGTTAATGGGCATTTCATAAAGATTGTTTTTACTGTGCTGAATATTTTTAAAATTGGCGTATCACTATCTTTTTAGTAATGGAATAGCCTTCGTCATCCAAGACTTTAAAAAGATAAATTCCTTTGGAAAAAGCCGCGGTATCTATTTCCAAGTGGTTTCCGTCAATTTTATTTGTGGAAATACGTTTTCCGTCCATGCCATAAATTGCGTACTGTAGCTGATTGCCATTCAACCAGTTTATATTCACATTAAGTTTACTTGGCTGGTTTATAGGATAGAAAATAACTACTTGATTTTCGGGAATAAAGTTTTCTGAAATTCCCAATCCGGGGCCTTCATGTACTTTCATATTACCAATATTCATCGAATATGAATTAACGGCATCTGTTGAAACAAAACGAAGTCCAACTACTGCAAGTTCTCTTCCCGCATAAGCAGACAGTGAAAACGTTCTGCCGAACCAATCTCCTGTTGCGCCCGGGCTTACGGAAAATTCAACCTTTTCAGATGGACTATCCGCAAATATCAAAAATACTTTCATTCGGGTATTTTCCGCCAAATTATATTTGAAAACAATATCAACTTTTGAATCTTCAGTAATTGGAAGTTTGGTTTTATAAAGTGAAAGATCCACTGGCTGGTTAGCCGGAAGGTCGCCCTCCACTTTTAAGGAGCTGCCTCCATTATAGGCATCCTCAAAATCCCACCGTGCGTTTAACACATTGTTTTCAGAAAAGGCAAATTGCCATGTCGGTAAAACATCCTGCGAATCCATATTATGCCATGGATTTGCACTGGTTTCTACTCCTTCCGTAAATTTTTTCAAGCCATGACCCGTATTAAAATTGGTTTCAAAAGGAATTTCCGTAATGGCTGAGGCAGCTGGAACCCAATTGGCATAACCCTTAAACCCGGTAGCATCTTCCAATTGCGGATTGCGGTCTGCGCCGGAAAACATATGTCTTTCAGCGCTGTAAAAATTTTCATAATCGTTGGGATCATTGTTGAAATTGCTATAAACACTGCTATTGTAAACACAATTGGGAGCAAAAAGCCCCAAGGAGGTAAAAGGTGTACTTTGGTTTTCGTGAAGTAGGGTCATCCAGTTATTGCCGCCTGTTTGAAAAGGGGCTTGATTTCTGCCCGGCCAAACATCAACTCCCGTAAAGACTTCAAAGGAAGATCTGCCAATTACGTTTGCCCTATCCCGTGAAGAACTAGGGAAAGCACTGGTATTCCAGAAAAAATTGATAAAGATACTGCTACTTACGCGTTGCTCAAATCCATTTCCCGAATCGCCATCTTCGTCGCGTTGTACAAAAACGCTATTGTTTGCATTCAGCCTGTTTTGCCAGCCCACGCTTCCATTGAGCAACATGGCATCATACCACATTACTTCTTTTCCCAACGCTTCGGTTGCAGTGGTGAGGTCGCGCACAAATTGATACATTAATTCAGCCGTGTTGGCATCTGTTGAAGTCTCTTGATTTATAAACCATCCATCAAACTTATAATACTCCATAATGGCAATCATTTTTGGAATAACAATAAAATTGTTGCTTCCATCCTGTTCTAAAAAACTGAGTAGAGTAGCTGTAGAACCTCCAAAAACGTTGGGAGCAAAAAATACATCGCCAAATATTTTCACCCCATTTTTATGTGCAGCATTGGCCCAGGGAGCTGATGGCAGTTGAATGGTCTGGTCTGCTGTTCCCCCAAACCATACCAGCTTGTCGATATATGACCAATTGGTAAAATTATAAAGATTAAACTGGCTTTGTTCCCCGCTGTAGTTGCCAAAATTGTTCATCCCATCTGGCAGATAGGCAATTTCCAAATCATTGCTTAGGCTGGGGTTAAATTGGGTTTCGGTGTTTATAAACCTTTCGGCCAAAGGGACTGTGGAAATAAGTGCAGGGTCTGCCGTAGATCCATTCTCTTCCCACGCTTTCAGTTCAGTAATGGTGAGAATGTATGGAGCTTCGTTAATAATTTGTCCAAAGGATTGCAGGCAAGTTGTGAGCAATACAATCAAAGTAATTTTTTTTATCATAGGTTTGAAGTTAAAATATTACAATCTTATATGTAAATATACTGGAAGTTTGATAGATAAATAAAAAATGCAAATAGATAAACTTGTTCAAAGCCATTAGAACAGTATTAACATCTACATTCATAAATATATGCTATTTTAGTGCACCTTTTAAAAATCCAGAGTTATCCTTTAATGCGCAGATTCTTTCTTCCCACATTTTTTTTGCTTCTATCCGTGTACAGTTTTTCTCAGAAAACTGCCAACAGAGCTTTGAGGGATAAAAATCCCATCGGCCAAAATCCGGCAGATTCACTAAAAGCCCTGCAGGATAGCACGGACTTTTTACTTTTTGAGGGGAAGTATGACAAGGTAATATTGAATTCAATAAAAAGCATACAATTGGCCGAGAGGATTGGGGACACTACCGCAGCCTATTACTCCCGGTATATAATGGGCGCCACTTTTATGTATTTGGAAGATTTCAACAACGCACATGAATACGCTGATGCTTATACAAAATTTGCTGAGAGATCCAAAGACACTTTCAAAATTGCCCGCGCCTATAATTTTATGGGTGCGCTGTATTTGACCGAAAAAAAACACGATTCTGCTCTCATATTCTTTGAAAAAGCACTGCCTCTATCATTAAAACGTGAAGACACCCTCGAAGTTTCGATGATTTATTATAACCTATCCGAATCCTATCTAAAAATCGGGGATGAAACAAAGGCCCAATCTTATTTCAACAAAGCGGAAAAAGGTATTCATTCATTACAATTCAAGGGCCTAACTACCGAAATGAATATCCTCAAGGGAAAGCTCAATCTAAAGACAAATAACCCAAAGGATGCCATTGAAAATTTCAAAACGGCTATTGCCTTTGCGGAAAACGGAAATTATTTTGACGACAATTTAGTGGAAGCTTATAAAGAATACAGCAATGCCCTATTTGCCAACGGAAATATTGAGGAAGCTTTTATTACGCGAAAAAAATTCGACAGCCTAAATGCCATTCAGTTCGAAAAGGAAAAAGTGATGTCCATCCAGAATGCCGCCGCCCAATTCAGCGTTCACGAATATAAAAAACAGGCGCGCCAAGCAGTGCTGGAAACAGAGCTTATTTCGGAAAAAGCCAAAAGAAACAACATTTTAATTTATGTTTTTATTGGTGCTATAATAGTGATGGGTATTTTTTTGATCGTTCTATACCGCTCCTATAAACGAAGAAAAAAATTGACCCTTACCTTAAAGGAAAAAAATCGCCAATATTTGGAAGCAAAAGAAAAATCGGAAAGACTGGCGTTGGCAAAGAGCAAATTCTTTTCCACCGTAAGCCATGAACTGCGCACTCCCCTTTACGGCGTTATTGGCCTGAGCACCGTGCTCCTGGAAGATGAATCCTTAAAGACCCACCAAAAGGAACTGAAACATTTAAAGTTTTCGGCAGATTACCTTTTGGCACTTATTAACGACGTACTTCAAATAAGCAAGATTGAATCCAATACCCTGGAAGATATTCAAATGCCTTTTGATCTGCGCGATCTTCTAAAATCCATTGCTGCTTCATTTGAATATGTTCTGATCCAAAACAAAAACGAACTCCATTTAAACATTTCAGAAAATATTCCCCATACCATTATTGGCAACCGGATGCGGATTTCACAGATTATAATGAACCTCTTGGGAAATGCCTCAAAGTTTACCAGTAATGGACATATCTACATTTCGGTAATGGAAGAGATATTAACTGAAAAGGAAATTACAATCCATTTCACCGTAAAGGATACAGGGGCAGGAATACCCTTGGAAAAACAAAAAAGTATTTTTGAGGAATTTCAACAAGTGGATTCGCATCAGTATAAGTTACAGGGAACTGGTCTAGGTCTTCCTATTGTAAAAAGACTGTTGGAAGTTTCAAAATCAACAATTAACCTCAGTAGTGAAATTGGTGTAGGATCTTCTTTTAGCTTTACCCTCACTTTTAAAATAGAAAAAGATCTACTCCTTGAAAAAGAGGTCGCCAACAGGGACACTAGTATTTTGCAGGACAAGACAATTCTTATTGTTGATGATAACCGCATCAATCAAGTGGTAACCAAAAAAGTGTTGGAAAACCATGGAATAGGGTGCACTATTTCAAACAATGGCGATGAAGCCATAAGCTACCTGAAAAAGAAACATTTTGATCTAGTCTTGATGGATATAAATATGCCCGGTAAAAACGGCATGGAAACAACTAAGGAAATACGACTGTTCAACAAAATTATTCCCATTATAGCACTTACCGCTTGGGAAGATGAAGAAATGGATAAGAAAATTAAAGATTCAGGGATGAACGCTATTGTTGTAAAACCATACGATGTAGAGAAGTTTTTATCCGTTATTCTAAAAAATCTTCACGAAGAAAATTTAAGCGAAGATTCCTTTCTACTACACCAAAAGTGATGTTTGCTATTCATAAAAAATCCCAGACATTGTCCAGGATTTATATTTTTTATTACAATTCTTTTTTAGAAAAATTTACCCTTTTATACTTGCTCCCAAATATTCGCGATTCATACGGGCAATGTTTTCCAGCGAAATACCTTTTGGGCATTCAATTTCGCAAGCACCTGTATTGCTACAGTTTCCGAAACCTTCTTTATCCATTTGTGCCACCATATTAAGTACGCGCTCAGTAGCTTCAATTTTCCCTTGGGGAAGCAAAGCAAACTGGCTAACTTTCGCTGCGGTGAATAGCATTGCACTCGCATTTTTACATGCAGCTACACAAGCTCCGCAACCAATGCAGGTAGCAGCGTTGAAAGACTCGTCCGCGTCCTGTTTGTTTATTGGAATAGTATTGGCATCAATTGTATTTCCTGAAGTGTTCACTGAAATATAACCGCCAGCTTGTTGAATTCTATCAAACGCGCTTCTGTCCACCACTAAATCCTTTATTACGGGAAATGCTTTTGCTCTGAAAGGTTCAATAACAATTGTATCACCATCCTTAAACATTCGCATATGAAGTTGACAGGTAGCTACCAAGCGGTCTGGACCGTGTGGTTCGCCATTTATTTGAAGGGAACAGCTTCCACAGATTCCTTCACGACAATCGTGATCAAAAACTACGGGCTCTTCGCCTTTATCTATAATTTGGGCATTTAGCACGTCAAGCATTTCAAGGAAAGACATATCACCTTCAATCCCATCTAACTGATAGGATTTAAATGCTCCTTTTGCTTCGGCGTTTTTTTGGCGCCAGATATTTAGTGTAAGTTTCATATTTCTCTATATAAATCATTCATTGCTGAATTACATTATTTTTCTTTAAAGAAGAAGTTATTGAGTTATTGGGTTATTTAGTCTTTTCGATTTTGTAAATATTTTATATAACCATTTAAAATCAATAATGTTTTATCGTGAATTTGCCTTAACTCTTTTAATACTTCCTCTGTTATATAACCTTCATCCAAAGCAATTATTCCGTGGTCAAAAGTTTCGTTTAAAGAGCCTCGCGCAATTCTACAAAACTGACTATTTTCCTGAAAAATAAAACCTTCCAAAACCCTCGGCTATATTATTTCCAACAGACCTTGATGAACGTTTTATTTGAGAAGTTAATCCAAACTTTTCAATACTTGGTAATTTTGGGATTATTTCATCTTTTACAAAATTCCGAAGTATTCTCGATTCTTTCCAGCAGGCCAATTCTTCAAAAGAATTAAAACTTCCCATATTAAATTATTTCAATAACCTAATAACTCAGTAACCTATTTATAACTCCTCGTTTTCACTTCAATATTCTCGTACTCCAATTCTTCTTTATGAAGCACTTCATTTCCTGGATCTCCAGTATATTCCCATGCGGCAACGTACATAAAGTTTTCGTCATCTCTAAGGGCTTCTCCTTCTGGGGTTTGATATTCTTCCCGAAAGTGACCGCCACAGGATTCATTTCTGTGAAGTGCATCTTTGGCAAAAAGTTCACCCAATTCCAGAAAATCTGCTACCCGCGTAGCCTTTTCAAGCTCACTGTTCATTTCGTCAATTCCGCCGGGGATTTTTACATCATTCCAGAATTCTTCACGAAGGGTGCGGATTTCAGACATTGCAGATTTCAAATCTTCCGCATTCCTCGCCATTCCACATTTGTCCCACATAATATGGCCCAATTTCTTGTGGAAATAATCCACGGAATGGGTTCCATTATTATTAACCAATTTTTCCAAAAGCTCGCGAATCTTGTTTTCGGCTTCGTCAAACTCTTTAGTATCGGTTGGTATTTTTCCTGTTTTAATATCTTGTGAAAGATAATCGCCAATAGTGTACGGCAATACAAAATAGCCGTCGGCCAAACCTTGCATCAAGGCAGAAGCTCCCAAACGGTTTGCACCGTGATCGCTGAAGTTGGCTTCCCCGGTAACATAACAACCCGGAATGGTGGACTGCAAGTTGTAATCTACCCAAATACCGCCCATAGTATAATGCACCGCAGGATAGATCATCATGGGGGTTTCATATGGATTGGCATCTACGATTTTCTCGTACATCTGAAATAGGTTTCCGTATTTATTTTCGATAACCTCTTTCCCCAATTTATCTATTTCCTCATCTGAAGGATTATGGTTTCCATGAATTCCGGCCTGCTCCTTTCCGTAACGTTTGATTGCCGAAGCGAAGTCCAAAAAAACAGCTTCCCCGGTTTTATTAACACCAAAACCTGCATCGCAACGTTCTTTTGCCGCACGCGAAGCAACATCCCTTGGCACCAAGTTTCCGAAGGAAGGATATCTTCTTTCCAAATAATAATCTCTTTCCTGTTCAGAAAGATCCAATGGTTTTTTCTTTCCGTTACGGATAGCCTCTGCATCCTCTTTTTTTGCCGGCACCCAAATTCTACCGTCGTTTCTTAAGGATTCAGACATCAAGGTCAATTTACTTTGATGGTCTCCCGAAACGGGTATACAGGTTGGGTGAATTTGCGTGTAACAAGGGTTGGCAAAGTAAGCCCCTCTTTTATGTATTTTCCAGGAAGCGGTAACATTGCTTCCCATAGCATTTGTTGAAAGATAAAATACGTTTCCGTAACCACCGGAAGCAATTACCACGGCATGTGCCGAATGGCGTTCTATTTCGCCAGTAACTAAATTACGGGCAATAATTCCTCTTGCTTTGCCATCCACGATTACCAAATCAAGCATTTCGTGGCGGTTGTAAGGAGTAATTTTTCCGCGGTTTATTTGGCGGTTCATAGCGGCATAAGCTCCTAAAAGCAATTGTTGTCCTGTCTGCCCTTTCGCATAAAAAGTACGGGAAACCAAAACCCCTCCAAAGGAGCGATTGTCCAGCATTCCACCGTATTCACGGGCAAAGGGAACCCCTTGTGCCACGCATTGGTCAATAATATTTGCCGAAACCTCAGCAAGTCGGTATACATTTCCTTCGCGGGAACGGTAATCGCCACCTTTTATAGTATCGTAGAATAATCTGTATGTGGAGTCGCCATCGCCTTGATAGTTCTTGGCGGCATTGATACCTCCCTGAGCAGCAATGGAGTGAGCGCGACGTGGAGAATCCTGATAGCAAAAAGTTTTTACGTTATAGCCCAATTCAGCAAGCGTTGCGGCGGCGCTTCCACCGGCAAGGCCCGTACCTACCATTATAATATCAATATTACGTTTGTTGGCAGGGTTAACGAGGTTTATTTCGTTTTTATAATTTGTCCACTTATCGGCTAAGGGTCCTTTTGGAATTTTAGAATTTAATTCTGACATAGCGTTGTATTTCGTGGTGTTTAATGATTAAAGTGAAGGTATAGCGCAATAAATATAAACCCAAGGGGAATAAAAATTGCGTAGAACTGTGTAAACGCTCTCAGTCCCCTCGCGTATTTGTTGCTCCAGCCCATACTTTGGAAGGATGAGGAAAAGCCGTGCCAAAGGTGAAGTGCCAACAGTACAAAAGCCAAACAATACAAGCCTGTGCGTACTGGGCTTTCAAATTTATGGACCAGTTCAGGGTAGTATCTGCTAATAACGGGATCGTTTGCCTCTACATATTTGTACACTATTTCCGGCACCCAAAAATCGTAAAAGTGAAGTCCCAAAAATGCAAGGATTACAGCGCCGCTAATAATCATATTTCGCGAAGCCCAAGTGGAATTTCGGTTCCCTTTAAATGATTTATACTTTATCTGCCGCGCATTGTAGTTTTTAATTTCCAATACAAAACCCATAATAAAATGGAAAACCACCCCAAAAATTAGGATGGGTTGAAAAATAAACTGCACTATGGGATTGGCTCCCATAAAATCTGACCATGCATTAAAGGTATCTGGGCCAAAGACCGCAGAAATATTAATGACGAAATGCTGTGTAAGAAATATGATAAGAAACAAGCCGGAAAGCGCCATTGAAACTTTGCGGGCAATTGAAGAGGATAATATTCCCATTATAGTTTTATTTCTAGAAAATTAGAGTACAAAAATACGGCTGAAAGGGTTTCTCGCCAAACATTCTTAATTGTTTAAAATTATTTAGAATTGATTTAAATACACCGAGCTATTTCACTTCCAATTCTGAAACTGCAGCTTTGCCGTTAACCGTTGCGCTTACTTTATATTTCCCTTTTGGAAGGTAGTATTTCCCATTTTCGACTTTCTTTATCTTTTCATCCTTTTTTTCCAAAATCCTACTTCCCTTTTCGGAAATGGAAAGATCATATTCCAAAACATTTAAACCTTTAATGGCTTCTTCAGTAAACTGTTGAAGCTCCTTCCCTTCTTCGGAAGAAATTGTTATTGTTGCTTTTCCGCTTTGCGGACTGTAAAAATGAAGCGTCACTTTTGGTTCATTTACTTCCCCCCACGCGCTGAATTTACTGCCCCAGCGCGGCGAAAAATCAATTGCCTCCATTTCGGAAATAATTACTTCATCCTTATTCTTATCGGTCATTTTTTGCAAGAGCGAAATATCTGCTATATACAGCGAACGTCCGTGGGTTCCCAAAACCAAATCTTTTGCTTCGGGCTGAATAACTAAATCGTGCACCGCCACCTTTGGAAGTTCTTTGGAAAATACCTCCCAACTTTCGCCCCGATTAAAGGAAACATAAGCGCCGTTATCGGTTCCCAAATAAAGCAGGTTTTCATTTACTGGATCTTCCTTTATTACGTTTATGGGAAAAGCAGGCAAATTGCTGCTAATATTTTTCCAGGTTGCACCATAGTTATCGCTTACATAAACATAGGGTTTAAAATCATCCCAACGATAGCCGTTCAGCGTAACGTACACTCTTTCTTTTTTATGGGAAGAGGCAATCACTCGGCTTACCCAAAGATCTCTTGGAAAACTATCTGAAATTTTTATCCAATTACCCCCGGCATCTTTTGAAACATATACCAATCCATCATCGCTTCCTGTATATAACAATCCGAATTGAAAAGGCGATTCACTAATGCTTGTAAGCGTACCATAAGCAACATTTCCGGGTTTTCCACCTTGGGTCAAATCTTCAGAAATGGCCGTCCAATCACTGCCCTGGTTCATGCTTCGCATCAATTTGTTGCCACCCAAATAAAGAATATCCTGATTGTGCTGACTCAATAAAATAGGCGTTTGCCAGTTGAAACGGTACGGACTATCGCCCAATTCATGTTTTGGCTGAATGTAAACAGGTTCGCCGCCATTTCGGTTTAGCCTAAAATAATTTCCAAATTGAAACCCTGTATAGATAATATTGCTATCGCGGTTATCTATCTGTACTTGCATCCCATCTCCTCCAAAGAGAAATTCATAGGGATATTTCCCCTCTTGAAGCCAACCCGGGCTTTCCTCGTAATCATGCGGGCCCACCCAAACGCCATTATCCTGTAAACCACCGTAGACGTTGTAATTCTTTTCGTGATCTATATTTACTGAATAAAACTGCCCAACTGCTGGGGCATTGTTCTTTATCCATGTTTTCCCGTCATCATAACTTATATTTACCCCGCCATCGTTGCCATTAATTAAATGGCCGGACATTTTTGGGTCTATCCATAGGGCATGGTGGTCAGAATGTACGTTGTCTGCATCAATACTTTTAAATGTCTTTCCGCCATCGACAGATTTTAAGATAGGCACTCCATAAACATATATTTTATTGGCATCATTGGGAGCCACATGTATTTTTCCAAAGTAATACCCATAGGAATAATAAAGATCGTCCAAATAACCCTCGTGGGTTTTCTTCCAGCTTTTGCCACCATCGGTGCTTTTGTAAACCTCAGCTCCAATAACAGGTGTATCGAATAACTGGGAATTGGCGTCTTCCAAATATTTTGCAAGATCTTCAGGCTTTACAGTACCTACGCGAACCATTTGCTTGACGTTTTCGGCACGGTATTTTTCTTGAAAACCGTTCATTTTTAAAAACGTATCCAATTTTTTATCGTCCAAAGTTAAAAAGGCAGATGTGTCCATTTTTTTGAAATCGTCTTTGGTAAGGATTTCACTTTCTTCTTTTTTGGGTTCCTCTTTTCTGTGAAATTGATTATCCACAATTACATAAACGGTATTTTCATCTACAACGGCAATTCCCATTCTGCCCATTCCCTCCCCAATGGGAAGGCCACTGTTTTCTGTAGAAAGTTTCGTCCACGTTCTTCCGGCATCCGTACTTTTATAAAGGCCGCTTCCTTCACCACTACCGGTAAAATTCCATACCTTTCTGTCCTTTTCCCAAGCGGCGGCGTACATAGTTTTGAAATTGGATGGATTGGGCATTACTTCAATAATACCTGTGTGTTCGGGTAAAGAAAGAGTTTTATTCCAGGTTTTTCCGCCATCAATGGTTTTATATACCCCACCCTCTTCGTTTGGTAAATACAAAGGCCCCACCACTCCAACGACAAGCTCGTTGGGATTTGAAGGATTTATAAGAATACTGCTTATGTGTTGACTATCGGCAAGCCCCATATTCTGCCAGGTTTTCCCTTTATTATCACTTTTCAAAAGCCCAATACCCGCATAGGAAGAACGAGAAGCGTTTACTTCACCCGTGCCTACCCAAATGGTGCCACTTTTCCAATCTACAGCCACCGATCCTACATTTTGGGTAGGACTGTTGTCCATGACAGCAGTAAAGGATGTACCATTGTTATTGGTATACCAAAGCCCGCCACTAGCGTAACCTACATAGAACTCTATTGGATTTTCTGGGTTTACCGCAAAATCTACCACCCGTCCGCTCATTACCGAAGGGCCAATGTTTTTAAAGGGAAGGTTTTTAACGGTTGAATTTTCCGAAAGTGGGGTTTGTGTTGGAAGCTGCCCTTGCGCAAAGGCTGTAAAGGCAAACAGGGAGCAGCTAGTAAGTAAAAGGTTTTTCATTTTATGGATTTTGGAAAATTGAAGGTAGTTAAATGAGGTGGGTTTTGCAATAGTTGAGAAGCGAGGAGGGAAGAGCGAAGAGCGAAGAGCGAAAAGGGAAGAGGGAGGCGGATAAATAGTTGTCAATTTGTTAGTACTTTAGAGGAATGAAAAACCTACCGCTTTCATTCCTCCTTTTTTGGGGGTTGTGTCTATGGGGCAGCACATCCGCCCTTTTCGCCCAAATATCTCACGACAGTCTTCATAAATACTATAACTCAATAGTTAAACCAAACGGTAGTACAGACATTTCAAAAGGAATAAGATTCTATTCCCAGAAAAAGGAAATTGACCTCAAGCGAAAAGACACATTAAGCACTATTCAGGATTTAAGACTGATTGCAATGGGCCAATTTAAAATTGGAAATCTATATGACAGTGAAAATGCTGTAGTGGAGGCCATCACCCTACTTGATAGCTATCCGAAAAACGATACTGTAATTGAAGGTAGAAAGGGGCTCTATAATCAGTTGGGAAATATTTACCGCGAAGCAAAAAATTACGATAAAGCCATTGAAACATACAATCTGTCCCTCCATCTTTCAAAAAAGCAGTCCGATAGCATTACAATAATTAACAACAAAGCCAATATTTATAAGGATTTAGGCCAATACCAAAAAGCCGCACAACAACTCCAGCTTGCCTATGGGAAAATCGCAAACGATACAAATTCCCTCCAGTTTGCAATGATTTTAGACAACCTGGGATATGTTCAGTCCAAATTGGGAGATCCGCATGCACTCCCTAATTTAAGGAAAGCCTTGCAAATACGCGAAACCCAAGATTACCTCCCGGGTATCTACTCCAGCAATAAAAGCCTTGCCGTATATTATTTTGATCGGAATGACAAAAAGCAGGCCCTTGATTTTGCGAACAAAGCCTACGAAGCGGCAAATTCATTTAACAGCATTACTTACCTCCACGACGTCCTTTCACTTTTTGCCACTATGGATGAAGACCCAAAAATAATTCAGTTCAAACAGATTACAGATAGCATTGCCAAGGAGAAACAATTGGCAGAAAACAAGAATGCCTTTATAAAATACAATGTTGCCAATGAAAAAAAGAAGACCGCAAATGCCCTTTTGGACAATGAAAAGGAAAAAAACCAGAAACTGATATTCTTAGTACTCGGAATTATCATTTTTCTCACTTCCATCTACCTGTACTTTACTCTAAGAATAAGGCATAACAGGGAAAAAATACTTCAAATACACCACACGGAAAGCCGCATCTCAAAAAAGGTACATGATGAAGTGGCCAATGATGTTTATCACCTTATGGCAAAAATTCAGGGAAATACTACGGACAGTGAAGAGCTGCTGGATGACCTTGAAAAAATATACAACAAAACCCGCGATATTTCCAAAGAAAACAGCGCTATAGAAATACAGGAACACTTCAGTGAACAACTCAATGATCTGTTATTGAGTTATCAAAGCGAGAAGGTGACCATAGCTACCCGCAACATTTCAAAAATTGAATGGAAAGATATTTCAGAAATAAAAAAGACCACCATTTATAGAATACTGCAGGAATTGATGACCAATATGAAAAAACACAGTGAAGCTTCTGTGGCAGTGCTTGCCTTCCAGCAAAACAACAAAAAAATAAACATTGAATATACCGATAACGGCAAGGGTTGCTGCCTAAAAAACAAAAATGGCCTCCAAAATGTGGAAAACCGTATTCAGGCAATAAACGGAACCATTACTTTTGATTCAGAGCCCGGAAAAGGATTTAGATCAAAAATTATATTATGAGTATGTTTAAAAAGGTTTTGGTTTCAGACGACTTAGATTGTATCAACCAAGGGGTTGTCTCCCTCTTGCAATCCTTGGACATTGACAATATTTCACAGGTTTCCTATTGCGATGATGCCTTTCTGCAAATAGAAAAAGGAATCTTGGACCACACCCCTTTCGATCTTTTGATTACCGACCTTTCGTTTAAAGCAGATCACCGCAAACAGAAATATCCATCAGGGGGAATATTAATTAGCGCCCTTAAAGAAAAGCATCCCCAACTCAAGATAATAGCCTATTCCGTAGAGGATAAATTGCAAAAGGTTCGGAGACTCATGCTGGACCACAACTTGAATGCCTACGTTTGTAAAGGCCGGCACGGACTTAATCAATTGGGCGAAGCTGTTCAAGAAGTGTACAAAGGGAATAACTACCTTTCCCCCCAAGTACAAAACGCCCTAAATAAAAAACTGTCAGTGGAAATTAGCGATTATGATATAGAAGTACTACATCTATTGGCCACAGGCCGCTCCCAAAAAGAAATCAGTGATCATTTACTGAACAACAATTTCGCTCCTTCCAGCCTAAGCTCCATAGAAAAAAAGATCAGTAAGCTTTGCGACCACTTTAAAGCTACCAACTCTATACATCTGGTAGCTATTGTAAAGGATTTAGGGTTGATATAGGTAGTAATCGTAATAAAAGGTGAATGTCAAAAAAACTATTGTAGTTAATTATTTTCTTACTTACGAAAAAACTGAATTACTGCAGGAATTACTGAAAGCACTACAATTCCAAGAATGACAAACTCAAAGTTATTCTTTACAAAAGGTAAATTGCCAAAAAAATAGCCTGTAAACAACAACACCAATACCCACAGGGTTCCCCCAATAATATTAAATCGGATAAATTTTCCGTAATGCATATCACCTATTCCCGCAACAAAGGGTGCGAAAGTTCTAATGATGGGAACAAAACGCGCAATAATAATAGTTTTGGGCCCATGTTTATCAAAAAATGTTTCGGTACGTTTTATATACTTCTCACTCACGAGTCTTTTTTCTCCAATTTTCCATGATAATATTTTAAGCCCAACCGTTTTGCCAAAATAATAATTTAGGCTATCCCCCAATACAGCCGCTACTATTAAGGAAAAAAGAACAATCCAAAGGTTAAGGCGTGCCGTTTCACCCATTTGATTTTGCACCCCCGCACAAAAGGTTCCTGCGGCAAATAAAAGGGAATCACCTGGTAGAAAGGGCAGGATGACCAAGCCGGTTTCAATAAAAATCATCAAAAAAAGAATTACATATACCCAAAGCCCATAATCAATAATCATGGTAAATAAATGACTGTCCAAGTGCAGAAAGAAATCAAGAATGCTGTCCATTCCCCAAAATTAGAATTTATTTCTGAAGGAATTTTAAAGAGCTTATGGGTAGATCCTTTTTCTATTATTTAGAATTGTGGAAAATTCCCATTAAAACACAGCAAAAGTTGACCGAGTGTCTTAATCTCATTAAGGTCAAAAAAAAGTAAGGCTAGAATAAGAGAATAATTACCGTTCCCTTGCCTTGGGAACTTTTAATTTGCCCTTTATGCAAGAGCATAATCTGTACTCAAACTTACGCCGATACCACTTCAAGTTTTTTTGGTGATGAAAAAATTTTGGACAGGCTTTTGCACCTTTCTATAATATTTATCGGGCTAGGATTGTATAGAAATAAGTCCATCTTAATTAAACTTTGAAATATACCTAAAGCGTGAATTATTAACTCAAATAGTTTAAAGCTGTTAAATCTTTATTAATGAAAATATTAATTTTTTCAACAATTAATATTTTTGGTTTATAATTTAAAAAAAACAATATGAAAAACTTAGAAGAATTATTTGAACACCAACTACAGGATCTTTATAGCGCTGAAGACCAGTTGACAAAAGCTTTGCCAAAAATGGCAAAAAACGCCAAGGATGTAAAATTAAAGAAAGCCTTTGAAGATCACTTAGAGGAAACCAAGGAACACAAATCGCGTCTCGAGGAAATTTGCAAGGAACTCGATATCGATCCAAAAGGGGAAACTTGTAAGGCCATGAAAGGACTAATCAAGGAAGCTGAAGATTTTATTAAGGAAGTAAAGGATGAGGACGTAAAAAATGCGGGTATGATTGCCGAAGCCCAAAGGGTAGAACATTATGAAATTTCTGGCTATGGCACAGCTGTACGTTATGCAAAGGAATTGGGCCATAAAGATATAGCCAAAAAACTTCAAAAGACTTTGGATCAGGAGTATAATGCCGACAAAACATTAAACGATCTGGCCGAAAAACGCTTAAATAAAAAAGCAAAATAGCAGATAATAATTCGAAAAAGCCCGTGATAAAGACGGGCTTTTTCATAAATAAAAATATTATGGAAAAATGGATGGACACTACTCCCACAGCAGCTTTGGCCATTGTACTTAGCAGTGTGGGAATTTATCTGGCAGTAATACTTTTTACGCGTATTTTCGGAAAGCGCAGTTTTAGCAAAATGTCCAGTTTTGACTTTGCAATGACCGTGGCCGTAGGTTCCATTATAGCCACAACTATTTT
>JBBQQN010000072.1:0-17392 GCA_038215845.1 Flavobacteriales bacterium
CCATCGTTATGATGGCTTTTAGTATTATAAATGTGGTTAATTATTATTTTATAATTCCACCGCAAGCAACTCTGCTTCCAGCATCACCACTGGGTTGAGATACAAAATCGTCTTTTCCTTCGTGAACTATTATTCCTTTACCGATAATGTCCTTGCTTTCATCTCCACAGCCAATGCACCATTCATCAGTTTGCATTGTAATACTTCCATTTCCATTTTCATCGGCTTCAAAATTACCGATATCTCCTTTATGGTATCCTTCAGCATCTCCCCAATTACCATGTTTGGCGTGTGTTGGGTTCCAATGGCCACCAGCGGAACTTCCGTCTGCGGCGCTGCAATCTGATTTTTCATGAATATGGATAGCATGTGTTCCCGGTTTTAAACCGCTAAATTTAGCTTCCATTTTTACCATTCCATTCTCTTCATAAAAATTAACTTCCCCATTTGCGGTACTTCCGCTTTTTGGTTCCATTTTAACTGTAAGTGTAGTCATTTCACTTTTCATGGCATCTTGATCGGCAGAACTATCCATTTGAATGGAGTCATTCATGTCGTCCATCTGATCCATATCTTTTTTTTGATCCTTACATCCCACAAAGGCAAATATTGCCAAGGCTGTAATTGAAATTCCTAATTTTTTCATTGTGTTGTTTTTAAAGTTAAAGTTGGTTATTTTCATTAATTATATTAATTAAAGGTAAGGGTTAAGCATTACGCTTACAAAATTTTAAACAAATCTTAGCATTTAGATTCCAAATTTATAAATTTGATAAGGTGTTTATTTAATAAGGGTAGTAACGACCTGGGTTTTTGTAATCATCGTTTTGTGGATTGGACATTTATCGGCAATTTCCAATAATTTTTGTGTTTGGGCTTGGTCCAAATTTCCTTCAAACTTAATTTCTCTTATAAATGTATCGATCTTTGCGGAATCATCTTCACAATTTTCGCAATCCATAGCATGCTCTTTATTGTAGTTAATGTGAACTTCAACGTTTTTTAAATCCCATTTTTTTCTGCGGGCGTACATTTGAATGGTCATTGCTGTGCAGGCAGCAAGGCCTCCTGAAAGAAATTCATAAGGCGAAGGACCAAAATTGTTTCCGCCAAAAGCGGTTGGTTCATCAGCAAATAAATAATGGTTGCCCAATTTTAAATTGGTTGTAAAAATATCTTCGTTATCCAAACTGGCTGCTACACTGCTCTTGCTGCTTACTATTTGTTCTTCAGGAATTTCAACATAGCGCGAAGCCCAACTCGCTATAACTGTACCTATATATATTGAATCTTCCTTATTAGTTAACAAATGGTCCACAGAATCCAATGAAACAAAACTCTTTGGATGGTGGGCCGCATTGTATATATCCTCAGCATTTTTAATTCCTACTGTTCTATCTTGGGGAGAATGCAGTATTAAAATTGCTTTTTTTAACTTACTGACTACAGTCATTAAAGATTTGGATTCAATATCATCCAAAAATTGCTTTTTAATGGTGAAATTTCTCCCTCCCAAACTTACTACTGCTTTCCCATTTCGAGTTATTTCATCCCGATTACTTTGGAGCATATTGGTAACATGTGAAGGATCACTCGGCGAATTTATAACTGCTACAGCCTTTATGGATGGAAGTTTGGCCGCGGCAAAAATGGCAGCAGCTCCGCCCAGTGAATGCCCTATAAGTAGTGTGGGGGCTTTATAATTTTTTTCAAGGAAGTCGGCCGCGGCAATCAGGTCGTCTACATTTCCTGAAAAGTTAGTATTTTCAAAATCGCCTTCACTTTCGCCCAATCCGGTAAAATCAAATCTGAGTACTCCAAAACCCGCTGCGGATAGGGCGCGGCCTATGTTTTTTACTGCGGTTAAATTTTTGGAACAGGTAAAGCAATGTGCGAAAATGGCAAAGTTGTGTGGGTGCCTGTCTACGGGAAGTTCCAAACGGCCGGCGAGTAATTCTTCGCTTTTATTGTGAAAGGATACCTTGTTTATGATCATTATACTGATTTTTTGAGATTGGGGTGACGTTCGCAAAATATTTCGGGAACTGCCATTAAAAGATTTTGTTTTTTTATGGTTGCAGTTATTTCTGAAATCTCTCCCTTAAATTCGCCATCAATTTGAAAAGGAACATTTTTTTTGGTTGAAATTACTGCTTTATCCGTAACGATTACTTCTACAAAATCAGAGGACATTTCTGCCTGATTCTGTAAGGTTTTAAAAATTTCAATAAAATCAAGGTTTTTAAAAACCAAAACTTCAAAAAGACCATCATTTATTTTTCCATTGGGGTTTATGGTCGCACCAGTTCCAAATTTATTCGCATTGGCAATTGCCAATAGGATTCCAGATTTCTCAAAGGTTCCTTGGCTTGTTTCGATTTTGAAATCAAAAGGCGAGTCGGAATTGAAAAGAGTGGGTATGGATTGTAAAAAGTACCCAAACTTACCTCGAATATTGGAACCTTCGTAATTTTTCACGAGTTCCGCATTTATGCCCAAATCGGCAATATGCAGGCATATTTGGTCATTTAAGAAAAGTGTGTCAATCTTTAAAAAGGTGTCTGAAAAAGCAAGGGCAACCTGTTCAGGAAGGGTATCCGGCAACTCAAAATTTACAGCCATCCCGTTGGCCGAACCAGCTGGAATAATGGCCAAAATAATTTCTTTGTCCATAACGCAGGAGGCTACCATTGAAATGGTCCCATCACCACCCGCAACCAAAACACGCTTGGGTTTTTTTTCTCTAATTATTTCTTTGAGAGATTCCTTGTCATTTTTTCCCGTGGTTTTATAGAGTTTAAAAGCATAATTTCTTGCAGCTGCTTCTTTTTCAACCAAAAAAATAATCTCTTCTTTTTCACAATCGCCAGATATGGGATTGACTACCAGTAAAATATAACTTTCTGACTTCATTAATAGATATTGATTTTAAATTTAAGTAATTTGGAAGTGAAAAACCGTTAACAAAACCTCAATAAGTGAAACTTGATTTAAAATTGTACCGTGGCTATGTAAACGATGAGGAATTGGTCGTTTTCGGGCACGTTTTTAAATCCTGGGCGCCCGATAAATACCGAATGGACCGAAAGGGAATTCGCCACGCCGTTTCGGTAATACATATGTTCCGGATTAAGCCTTTGGAAAATGTTTCTGTTAAACTCAATTTCAAAGATATTGAAGTAACTACAAAAACGCTGAAGGATGGATATTTTCGGTTTACAATTCCCTATTCGGGAGCATTGGAAAGTGGATGGCATTCGTTTCAAGTTAGTTGTGAACTGTATGATTTCGGAATTGTTCAAACCACCGAATTACTGAAGCCGTTTGAAAGCAAAGTGGGCGTAATTTCAGATATTGATGATACTTTTTTGGTTTCCCATAGTAACAATTTTTTTAGGAAATTATATGTCCTTCTTTTAAAAAATCTCAATAAACGAAAGATTTTTGACGATGTGGTTCCACATTATCAAGCGTTGAGCAAAGCCGGACAAGATAATCACGAAGCCTCCAATTCTTTTTTTTACGTATCAAGCAGTGAGTGGAATTTATATGAATTTATCGATTCCTTTACGCGGCTTCACCACCTTCCGAAAGGTGTAATTAAATTGAAAAAAATAAAAGCGGGAATTTCTGATTTTCTATTTACGGGTAGGGGAAGCCATGACCATAAATTTGAAAAAATAAAGGATATTATAATGTTTTACCCAAAACTTCAATATGTACTTATGGGAGACGATTCACAGCAGGATCCTTATTTATATGAACGTGTTGTGAAAATTTTTCCGCAAAATATAAAGGCTATTTACATACGTCAGACTTCCAATAAGATGAAATCTACAACCCAGGCTGTTCTAAAGAATATTGAATCTATGGATGTGGCTACCTGCTATTTTAAAAATAGTGAAAAGGCAATTGAGCATTCGGGAAAGATTGGTATTATTTAAGAAAATTGCTTCACTAAGTATCTTCTATAAATATATTTTCATAATAAAGGGAAACATTTACGTTTCTCCTTATTTTTTGAAATAAAAATTATTCCCTATTTCTATATCTGCTTCTATCAAATTCTTCCCTTTCATAAAAACCTTCATCTTCATAAACTGAATCTGGGGGAATGCGATCTCTTGAATATGAGTTTAAAACAGTTTGTTCATAATCCCTATCCACATCAGTTCCTTTTCTATAGCGTTTTGTTTCGGCAAAAGTACGGTGATCTATTCCATTCGCCATTACGGTTTTGTTTTCATTATCAAGATTCACCATACCAATAGGAACGATAACATGATTTTCGCCATCCTTATTCACAAACTCCCGTATATCCATGTGCTGGGGTCTACCGTATGGGTCATGTTTGGCATCAATAATTGACTGGTCCACATGCACGTCTAGGTAAACCACACGATTTAGTTCTTTGTTGACCAATAGGTTTTCCACTTTGCCAATAACGCGATTGTCCGCATCTCGTACTTCCCAGCTGCGTACATCCGGATCGTCACTTGCTACTTTATAATCTGAAAGTTCGTCGAGGTTATATAAATGTTTTTCTTCGTTTTTCATAGCATTTTTTTATTGTGTGTTCAATTCTGTTTCATTCATTTTTTGAAGTAATGTTCCGGCTTTGTCAAAAAAACTTTTTACATTTTCAGTTTGTTGTGAAGACGGCGTTTTAGCATCATTTTTATTTACGGCATCCTTTAAAGAAACAGAGGCTTCATAAAGCTTCGGAAATGAATGCCTTTGGATACTAATTAGTGCCGAGGAAATTTCGGTGGCACTTTTCTTAAATTTCCCTAAATTTGCAGAAGGCTCGGGATTGGAGTTAATATCAAAAGCATCTTCTCTGGCTTGTTCCAAATCCGCAGTTACATCCACATTTAATTGTTCAGCTTCGGCCTCAGTTGCGTTTATCAATTTCATCAAAGCACCTGCTACATATTCAGAGTCGGTACTCATTTTATCATTTTCGATATAGGTTAAATAATCAGCAATTGTTTTTTCTTTTTTTACCGTTCCATAAGATCCAGAATACAGCGTTGTGGAATCTGTTGCTGAATTATCAATCATCCCTTCATTTCTTTCCTGTAATGTGTCCTGTAGCATTTCTTCGTCATCGGTACCGTTCATTGTATCGTTGTAGTACCAAAAAAAGTAAACACCCGCCAGAATAATCAATACAAGGATTATCCAAGGCCATACAGGTTTCTTTTTTTCAATCTTTATTTCTGCCATAATTTAAATTTTAGTGGTTAATTAAGTTTTTCGCATTTTAAAATTACCTAAAATGTGACCATCTTTTTACTGGATTCGCATAAATTACTGTTAACTAAAATGTAAAGTATTGCCAAAGGACTACCGCCAAAATAGTATTGAGTAAATTCCTTTTGTATTTTTTCGTTTCAGGATGTCGTTTTTTTGGTATGAGTTTAACGTTTGCGAATTTTTTCTAAACAATGTTTATCCTAATTTTAAAAGATGAAAAAAGAGGAACGAAAAAGAGGTTTTGTTTTCACGAAGTATACAGCAGACGAAGTAACTCCTTTTGAAAAATTATTTGAAATTTTTCAGGAACTTATTACCCATACTTCCGGTGACTTTGATGAAGCCATAGATTGGCTGAAACAGTTGGATGATGAATATAAATTAACCACTCCTGATTATACCATTGAAGATTTTATTGAAGAATTAAAACAGAAAGGGTATATCCGTGAAGAAATACTACCGGATGGAAAAGGAGGGATGGCGATTACCGAAAAGACCGAACGCGCATTAAGAAAAAGAGCCCTTGAACAGATATTCGGGAAACTGAAAAGAAGTGGCATGGGCAACCACCGAACAAAACAAACCGGAACCGGAGACGAAAAAGCTGGAGAGTTTAGAGAGTATCAATTTGGGGATGGATTGGATCAAATCTCCATGACGGAAAGTATTAAAAATGCACAGGTAAATCATGGTATTGAGGGGTTTTCACTTTCTGAAAACGATTTGGTGGTTGAAGAAACCATGTATAAAACCCAAATGAGTACTGTGTTAATGATAGATATTAGCCACAGTATGATTTTGTACGGGGAGGACAGAATTACCCCGGCCAAAAAAGTAGCCATGGCGCTTTCCGAATTTATAACCACTCGATATCCTAAAGATACTTTGGATATTCTCGTGTTTGGTGACGACGCTTGGCCTATTGAAATTAAAGATTTGCCTTATTTAAATGTGGGTCCGTATCATACCAATACAGTTGCGGGATTACAGCTTGCTATGGACTTATTGCGAAGAAAGCGTAATACCAATAAACAGATTTTTATGATTACCGATGGAAAACCTAGTTGTATGAGGCTTCCCGATGGGCGCTATTACAAAAACAGCAACGGGCTGGATACCTATATTGTAAATAAATGTTATTCCATGGCAGCACAGGCAAGAAAGCTCCATATCCCGATAGTTACCTTTATGATTGCCGAAGATCCCTATTTAATGCAATTTATAGACAATTTTACGGCTGCTAATAAAGGAAAAGCATTCTATACAGGCTTGAAAGGGTTGGGGGAAATGATTTTTACCGATTACGAAACAAATAGAAGAAAAAGAATAAGATAAAATATATTAAATGAGCATAGATAAAATTAAAACCTTCGGACAACTTAAAAAAGCGGGCTACGAGTATAAAACCATAAAAGAAGAACTTCGCCGAAATCTCCTTCAAAAGCTAATGAAGAAAGAAGTGGTATTTGAAGGCATTCATGGGTACGAATATACGGTTATCCCAGAACTGGAAAGGGCAATACTTTCAAAACACAATATAAATCTCTTGGGATTGAGAGGCCAAGCGAAAACACGTTTGGCGCGCCAAATGGTTTCATTGTTGGATGAATATATTCCTATTGTGGAAGGAAGTGAAATTAATGACGATCCTTTTAAACCAATATCAAGATTTGCAAAAGAAATTTTACACGAAAAAGGGGACGATACTCCCATTTCTTGGGTAAATAGGGAAGATCGTTTCTATGAAAAACTTGCTACGCCGGATGTTACAGTAGCAGATTTAATAGGGGATGTAGACCCAATAAAAGCAGCAAATTTAAAATTAACCTATGCTGATGACAGGGTAATTCATTTTGGAATGATTCCTCGAAGCAACCGTTGTATTTTTGTTATCAATGAATTGCCAGATTTACAGGCCCGCATTCAAGTTGCACTTTTTAATATTTTACAGGAAGGTGATGTACAGATCCGAGGTTTTGCGCTTCGATTGCCCTCGGATATTCAGTTTGTTTTCACGGCAAATCCCGAAGATTACACCAACCGTGGTAGTATTGTTACTCCTTTAAAGGATAGAATTGGTTCACAAATACTAACACATTATCCAGAAAATCTAAATGTTGCCCGTACCATAACGGAACAGGAAACCGCACTGGCTTCTAAGGAAAAAACAAATATTTATGTACCATCGCTCGCAAAAGATGTGTTGGAACAAATTAGTTTTGAAGCTCGGGAAAGTGAATTTATTGACAATAAAAGTGGGGTAAGTGCCCGCTTGAGCATCACCGCTTTTGAAAATTTACTGAGCACTGCCGAAAGACGGGCCCTTCAAAATGGAGATGAAAAGACCACTGTTCGGATGGGAGATTTCATAGGAATTATACCCGCGATAACCGGAAAGGTGGAACTGGTTTACGAAGGAGAACAGGAAGGTGCTTCCCAAGTGGCGCAGCAATTGATTACTGATGCCGTTAAAACACAATTTGAGGAATATTTCCCCAAAGTTGAAAAGCTTCGCAAAGAGACCGATCCCGATCCATATGCAGCTATAGTTTCCTGGTTTTTTGAAGAAAGCGGTTTTGAATTATTGGATTCGATGACCAATTCAGAATATAAAAAACAATTGGATAAAATTGAACCCTTGGAAGATTTGATAAAAAAATACCTGCCAGATACGGCTGCAAATGATCGGTATTTTTTAAAGGAATTTGTACTGTGGGCATTGGTGTCGCTCAAGAAATTGAGTAAGTACAATTTAAGCGATGGTGTTAGATTTAAGGATGTTTATGGAAGTTACATTAGTGGATTATAATTTTCACCTATCTTTTAATTACAGTAAAACTGCCCCATGTGGGGCAGTTTCTTTTTATTGGACTCATATATTCGGAATTACAAGTTCATCCCCAGGATGAATCATATCTGCTGACTTAAGTTTGTCTGTGTTGGCTTCAAAAATAGTATTGTATTTATTGGCATCTCCGTAATATTGTTTGGCAATTTTACTCAGGGTTTCCCCACTTTTTACCATGTGGTGTGCATATACTGAAGAATCTGCAACTGTTATGTCTGCCATAAGATCACTGGGATGTTCCCCACCCACTCGTTTTATTTCATCCCATAAAAGGTTTTTTTCGTAAGGGGTTTTGGCCGTCCCCCATATTTTCAACTGGCCGTTTTCTTCCTTTACGTCTCCGTTTTGGATATTGAGTTTTTTCCCCAACTCTAACACACTCTTATATTTTTCTTTGATCATAATTTTATATTTTTAAGGTTAATTACTATAAGGTTTAAATATTAAAAGTACAACTTTCTGTATTTATTTTTTATTTCAAAAGTTTCCGCTGCGCTATATTATGAAGTAAATAGCCTATATACTTAAATATTTTTAAATTTTTAACGAAAAATTAATAGCTTTTAGTAAAAACTTTACAACACTTCGAATATCTTTGACCCAAACAAAACATCAACTTATAAATTATGAAACTAAAAACAATTGTAATGTCAATGGCTGTAGTAGCAATGCTTTTCGCCAGCTGTAATGACTCAAAAAAGAAAGAAGCTGAAGCGCAAGCACAGGCAGAAGAAATGCGTATGCAACGCGAAAGTGATTCCATGATGAAAGTGGAAGAAGATAACAAAATGAGAATGGCTGATATGGAAGCCAATTCGATTGCAGCAAAAGCTATGAGCAACGAAAATCTTTCAACATTGGTTAGTGCACTTCAGGCAGCTGATATGGCACAAACTCTTAAAGGTGAAGGAGACTATACAGTTTTTGCACCAACAAACGATGCTTTCAGCAAAGTGCCAAAAGCAACTTTGGATAACTTAATGAAACCAGAAAACAAAGAAAGCCTTCAAAAATTGCTTTCATACCACGTAGTTCAAGGAAAAATGAATTCTACTGATGTCATGGAAAAAATTAAAGCGGCTAACAATAAATTGGACGTTACTACCCTTAACGGTGAAGTTTTGACTTTGTCTGAAAAAGGTGGAAAAGTAATGATCAAAGATGCCAAAGGAAATACAGCTACTGTAACAAGTGCTGATATGGATGCATCAAACGGGATTGTTCACACAATCGATAAAGTGTTGATGCCAAAAATGTAATTCACATTTAGCATTTAATAAATTAAAAGCCCTGTTTTTCAGGGCTTTTTTTATTGTCGGGATTTTATGTTTTTTGAGCAAAGATCTATTATTTCAGAAATTCTTTTAAGCCGGGTTTCTTCTCTCTTTGCTTGATTAAGCCAGTACAAATAGCTTTTTCGGGCTCCTCGAGTAAAAGCGTTATAGTTAGCATATGCAAGAGGATTAATATCAAACTCCTTTTGAAGATCTTCGGGGATGATTAAATTTTCAACATCGTCCAAAGCTGTCCAGCTTCCATTTTTCTTGGCCTCAGCAATTGCTTTTTTTCCTTTTTCATGGAGAAGGCCTTCTTTTTTAAGTTGCTTTAAATGATTTTTATTTACCGCACTCCAGACACTTTTAGCATTTCGCGGACAAAAATATTGCTGCCGTTTTCCATCACCCAAGCTTTTAACCGTACTATCTATCCAGCCAAAGCACAATGCTACTCGTACAGCCTCTTCCCAACGCATGGTAGGAATATCCATTTCCAGTTTGTAGAAAATAAGGTAAACCCCTTGAGGGTGTAATTCGTGATTTTCATGCAACCATTCCCTCCACTCTTTATCATTTTTAAAGTAAAGATTCGGCTTCTTTTCCATTATTTAATTTCTTCGGAATTCACATAGAAATCTTTTTTTATCTCCGCATTTTCAATAGGGGAGGAAAATTTCTTTGTTTTCCATTCTGCGGTAGGATAAATCCATGCTTCTTTCCCGTCAACTATTGCAATTACTGGCATATCAAAATTTTCAATAATATAAACGTATCGAAATTTCAAATTTTTCCCTTCAATGGAATATTCTAATTTTGGGACTTTCGTGGTGTGCAAATATTGCTTCCAAAATTCTGTGAGATCAATTTTGGTTTCCTTTGAAATAAAATCTTCAACCTGTTTGCTTGTTACCGTTTGGTGATAAAAAGTTTTATTGAGCCCACGAAGGATCTGCCGCCATTTTTCATCATCTTCTATTAACTGTCTCAAGGTGTGCAGAATATTGGCACCTTTGTAATACATATCGCTACTGCCTTCATTGTCTACATTGTATTGGCCTATTATGGGGCGGTCATTTACAATGTTTTTGCGAAGGCCAATTACATATTCTGAGGATGCTTTTTTTCCGAAATAATAATCTAAATAAAGATTTTCTGAATAATCAGTAAACCCTTCATGAATCCACATATCGGCCACATCTTTATTGGTAATGTTATTGGCAAACCATTCGTGCCCGCTTTCGTGGATAATTATAAAATCGAACTTCAAGCCCCAGCCCGTTCCCGAAAGATCTCGTCCTAAATAGCCATTTGCAAATTTGTTGCCATAGGTTACACTGCTTTGGTGTTCCATTCCCAAATAGGGAGCTTCAACAAGTTTGTAACCATCTTCGTAAAAAGGGTAGGGGCCAAACCAATGCTCAAAAGCTTTCATCATCATTGGCGCTTGTTTAAATTGTTCTTTCGCTTTTGTCTCATTTTCGCGGAGCACATAATAGTCCATATCCAACACGTCTTTTTCACCTTTATACTTTTCGCCCCAATGCACATAATCGCCAATGTTTATGTCCACCCCGTATGCGTTTATGGGATTTACTACCTGCCATACCCAGGTTTTTGTATCGCCATTATCAATTACTTCTTTTAATCTTCCGTTGCTCACGTCCATCAAATCCTTGGGCGCGGTAACCGCAATTGTTATCCCCTTATCCGGTTCGTCGGAAGGGTGGTCTTTTAAGGGCCACCAAACGCTGGAACCAATGCCTTCGTTGGATGTGGCTATAAAATCCTTTCCATTGCTGTCTTTGGACCATGTAAAGCCTCCGTCCCAAGGTGGGCGTTTGGCAACAATAGGTTTTCCTGAGAAATAGATTGTAATTTTTTCTTCTTTATCTTTTTGTTGTTGCTTTTGTAGTTTTAAAAAGTGGGCATTTCCTTCGGAAGTGAATGAAATTTCTTTTCCGTCCTGAAGTATTTTATCAATCTTCATAGGTGCTTGCAAGTCAATCTGCATTACCTTATTAGGCTCTAAAACTTTATAGGAAATTGTGTTGCTCCCTTCAATTGTTTTTTCGGAAGGATTTACCGCAACTTTCAAATCATAATAGGTAACATCCCACCAAGCGCGTTCCGGGGTTATGCTTCCGCGAAGTGTGTCTGCACGGGTAAATTCCTGTGAAATGGCATTCAAGCCAAAAAGTAAGCAAACGGCGATTAAGATTTTTTCTTTCATCTGTATAAAATATTTGATAAAGCGGAAGATGGAATGCCCATATTATTCATCTTCGGCTGGTTTACGCAATGTATATGGACATTTCATAATTTTTTATTTAGCGAAAAACCGAATTTGGAAAAACAACTACACTTTCAAATCCATTTTTTCCAACGGAAGCAACCCCAAAAAATGAATTATCGATTACAATTCCTTTTAAAGTAAATTCTGAAACATCACCCACATAACGACTGTGATCCCAAGTTGGCGAAGTTGTGTCCCTCCAATAAATTTTGTAACCTGTGGCACCATCAACTTTGTCCCATTTCAGTTTTGCGGAAGCTTCTACCACGCCACCAATAGCTACATTTTTTGGTTCGGGTGGGGCAGAGGCAATGCTCGCCAAATTTATAGCGTTCACGGCTGTGAGTTTTGCTGCATAATCGAAATTTACGAATTCCAGTTTGTCTCCATATTCAACACCATTTTCGACTCGAATATCCTGATGTTGGTGGTTGTAATCTTCGTGTGCTTCCATAATCCGAATGCCTGCCCAACCCAAATCATTAAACGGACGGTGATGCCCACCACGGCCAAAACGGTCCAATCTGTAAACCATCATGGGGTTCATTTCTGGCATATATGTCGTTGTTGTTTCAAAAACGTAACGCGCAAGCTGACGGGAAATTCCATCGACGTCGCCTCCGTAAAATCTTCTGGCCTGTCTTTCGTTTTCGGTTTCGGTTGGGGGTACAGGTTCAGAAAATATCCTAAAATCCAAATTGCTGATTATTCCGTCCACGCCTTTAATATTCCCGATCATATCGTTATTGAAAATCCCAATAATTTCCCAGCCATTCTTTTTTGCAAATTCCGCAAAACCTTTTCCTCCAAACAATCCTTGTTCTTCCCCACTTAACCCCAAATAAATGATACTGTTTTCAAATTTATATTTTGAAAGAACCCTTGCCGCTTCAATAGTCCCAGCCATTCCACTGGCATTATCATTGGCACCGGGAGCATCTTTGGTAAAATCGCTGCCATCGCTGTTTCGGGAATCTATATCGCCACTCATAATAATGTATCGGTTGGGATATTTAGTTCCTTTTTGAACTGCCGCTACGTTTACAATCCAAGTATCCGCAGGAACACGGTCATTGCCTTCGGCTTTTACCAAATCCTTTTCATAAAAAACATTTAAGCAATCATTGCAATTTGTAGAAATTTTATCGAATTCAGATTTAATCCATCTTCGGGCGGCGCCAATTCCGCGGGTTTTGCTGATGGTGTCGCTAAAGGTATTTCTTGTCCCAAAATTGACCAAGGTGGTTATATCTGCTTTAATCCTTTCCGAAGAAACAGCATTTATGATATCGTATATTTTTGGATCGGTTTGCGAAAAGGAAGTGAAAGAAATGCCGAAAACAAGAAAATAGAGAAGGTTTTTCATTTAAAAAGATTTTTTTTAAAAATACCAAAAAGAAAAGCAAAGACCTACAAGGTTGAAAAAAACCTTGCAGGTCAGGGCAAAGATTCTATTTCAATTCACCAACCAAGGCCAGTTTTTTTCCATTGGGGCTTATCGCCATGCGTGTAATATTCTTAATTCCCCATTCCTCGAGAGAAGCAACTTTTGTCCATTCCGGTTCTCCCAAATTGTCGTACAGATAAAGCTTATTCCCGCTTCCCAAAAGAATTTGGGTGTCATTTAGCCAGATATAATCCTGAACGCCAATAGGCAATTCACACACAAAAAAGCTTTCCGCAGTATTCATATCAAACATATACAAATCGAGATTTCCTTCATCATTTACCAAGGAATAGCTCATTGAATTTGTTTTCGGAATTCTTTGAAGTGATCTTCCAGCATTATAAAATAAGGTGTCTGCTGATTTTTTCAACAGATCAATCATCACCAAATCCATTTTATCGCCATCCAGAACGGTAGCGAGCATTTTTTGTTCATTATAAAAAGCGAAATACGCAACCTGTAAATTCGGTATCAATTCAGATGAAGTTCCAGTTTGGGAATTGTATTGGTAAAGTCGTTGCAAACCATCTTTATCCAACCTAACAGCGGCCACATCAATATTTGAAGGAAATTTCTGTGGTGAAAATTCGCCGCCGTCGGTTTTTTGATTGATTAATTTTTTGGAATTCGTATTCAAATTAAATTCAGTAATATCTGTTTGGCCGTCATTATTTCCTGCAAAAAGAACTGTTTCGTTTAAGGAAAATGAAGGTTGATTATCATAGCCTGGATTATTTGAAACATTCTGCATGTTCAAAAGTTCCAGGCCTTCATAAGCACGTGCGATATCGAAAAGGAAAACATCGGGATTATTTTGGGAGAAAGAAATGGAGCCAAAAAGAAGAAGGAGAAATGGGATTGCGTTTTTCATTAATTTAAGTTTGGCTTAAAAATAACAAACTTTGAGCCATAAAATAGAAAACCACCAATTCACGTAAATTTTAAAATTTATTTGTGAATTGGTGGTAAAACCTACAAGAGTATAGACAACTTGCAGGATATTGAGGTTTTGAAAACCTTGTAGGATATTAAAACGGATATTTATTTTCCGCAATCACTTTGTCAGCGATTGTTCTGCGTAGTTCGCCAATATTTGGATTGTTTTGATATTTGGTGAAGCGTTTAAGCCCCATCAACATCGCGCGTTGCTCATCTCCTTCAGCAAAGGAAAGCACAGCTTCTTTTGCTTTAACCGTAATTATATCTACTGCGTGGTACAAATAAAGTTTTGACATTGCAATCTGTTCCTTTTGTGCCTCTTCGCCATAGCGCTTAACGTTTTTCTCGGTGCGCAAAATGCCACTTTCGGCCATATAGATTTCAATTAAAATATCTGCCGCGGCCAAAAGCGTTTGTTGATGTTCCTCCAAATCAGGACCGAATTTTTGAACGGCGCTTCCGGCAACCATTAAAAACACTTTTTTCAGCTTGGCGATCATATCCTTTTCTTCGGAAAGCATTTCGGAATAATCCGGCGTATCAAAAGATGGAATTCCCATTAATTCTGAAGCTACAGCCTGTGCGGGATTCAACAAATCAACATGGCCTTTCATCGCTTTTTTAACGAGCATTCCCACGGCAAGCATTCGGTTTATTTCGTTGGTTCCTTCGTAAATACGTGCAATACGCGCATCTCTCCACGCAGATTCCATTGGCGTATCGGCGCTAAAACCCATTCCTCCAAAAATCTGGATTCCTTCATCGGCACAGTTTTGAATGTCTTCCGAAACGGCAACTTTTAGAATGGAACATTCTATGGCGTATTCTTCAACGCCCTTTAACTCTGCTTCCTGATGTGTAGCCCCATCATTTTTGCGAAGGGAAATTCTATCCTCAATGTTTTTTCCGGCACGGTAACTTGCGCTTTCACTTACATAGGCATTGGTGGCCATTTCAGCGAGTTTCAATTTTATGGCTCCAAAAGAAGAAATGGGGACTTTAAATTGGATACGCTCGTTGGCATATTTTACTGCGGTCGAAATTACGCGTCGTTGCGCATCCAGACTGGCTGCAGCGAGTTTAATTCTACCCACGTTTAAAGCATTCATTGCAATTTTAAAACCTTTCCCGCGACCTGCAAGCATGTTTTCTACCGGAACTTTGGTTTCACTAAAGAAAACCTGACGGGTAGAGGAGGAGTGGATTCCGAGTTTCTTTTCTTCTTCACCCATGGAAATTCCATTGGCCGGATCATTTTCTACTATAAATCCGGTGATATTTTTATCATCTTCAATTCGTGCAAAAACTATAAACGTATTGCAGAAACCTGCGTTTGAGATCCACATTTTCTGTCCGGTAATGGAATAATATTTTCCATCATCAGAAAGTACTGCCTTTGTTTTTCCACTGTTGGCATCACTTCCCGCTCCAGGCTCGGTTAATGCATAAGCACCAAACCATTCGCCTGTTGCCAATTTTGGAACATATTTTTTGATTTGTTCTTCAGTTCCGTACAAGGTTATTGGCAATGTTCCAATCCCGGTGTGCGCACCAAAAGCAGTAGCTATAGAGCCAGTTGCACCTGAAATATAATCGCATACCAACATGGTGGTTACAAAGCCCATTCCAAGTCCGCCGTATTCTTCTGGCACGGCAACACCCAAAAGTCCAAGATCGCCGGCTTTGCGCATTATCTCTTCGGTAAGCGCATAATCCTTATGCTCGAAACGATCTTTGAGCGGCCAGATTTCGCGATCCACAAATTCCTTCACAGAATCGCGCATCATTTTTTGTTCTTCGGAAAAATCTTCCGGGGTGAAGACGTCTTCGGCTTTTGTTTCCTTTACCAAGAATTGTCCGCCGCGAAGAAGATCTTTGTTTGTTGTTTCTGTATCCATTATTATAGATTTTAAGATTCAAGAGCCAAGATTCAAGACTTTTGTGATAGTCCAGATTGGAATCCTGAGATCATTTTTTGAATTTGATTTATTTTTTCTTCTAAGTGTTTAAATTTTTCTTCTGAAATATATTTTTCATTCTATGCTATTATTAATTGAGTTTCTAATTCAAAAGAAAACCCTTGGGCTAATTCCAAATATTGTTTGAAATGTTTATTTGAACTTTTACTAGATCCTTCGGCTATATTTGAAGGAATTGAAACAGCACATCTATTCATCTGTGAAATCAACCCAAATTTTTCGAAATCCGGAAAATCTCGACTTATTTTATAGGTTTCTGAAACCAAGCTCATACTGTCTATCCATATTTTCAACTTTTTAAAATTATGCATATAGATGTCTTTTGTCTTGGTTCTTGATTCTTGGCTCTTTCTTCTATTTCAAAAATTCGTATACACCAGCAGCACCTTGCCCGGTTCCGACACACATTGTTACCATTCCGTATTTACCTTGAAGGTTTCGTTTGCGCATTTCATCAAACAATTGCACTGAAAGTTTTGTTCCAGTACAGCCTAGTGGGTGTCCCATAGCAATTGCGCCACCGTTTACGTTCACTATTTCTTTATCTAATCCCAATTCTCGAATAACGGCAAGTGATTGCGAAGCGAAAGCTTCATTTAATTCAATTAAATCCATTTGGTCCTGTTTCAACCCAGCTTGCTTTAATGCTTTCGGGATGGCGTATAATGGACCTATCCCCATTATTCTAGGTTCTACACCCACTGCGGCAAAACTTACCAATCTAGCAATGGGTTCAAGATTTAGTTCTTTCACCATTTCCTCACTCATAATCACGGCAAAGGCTGCACCATCACTCATTTGTGATGAATTCCCTGCTGTAACGCTTCCCCCATTTGCAAATACAGGGCGAAGTTTTGAAAGCGCTTCAATAGATGTTCCTTTTCTCGGACCTTCATCTTTATTCACCGTATAGTTTTCGGTAACTTTTTTTCCGTCATCATTTACAAAAGTATGTTCCACTTCAATAGGGACTATTTGATCTTGAAAGCGATTTTCGTCTTGTGCTTTCAAAGCTCGCATTTGACTAGTATATGCAAATTCATCTTGGTCTTCCCGAGACACGTTGTATTTTTTGGCAACGGCTTCTGCAGTTAAACCCATGTTCCAATAGTAATCTTCGTGGCCTTCCTTTGCCAATTTATAGTCCGGCACAGGCTTATAACCGCCCATGGGAATATAGCTCATACTTTCAGCTCCACCGGCAATGATGCAATCTGCCATTCCATTTTGAATTTTTGCAGTAGCAATGGCGATAGTTTCTAGACCTGATGCGCAATAACGGTTTACCGTCATTCCGGGAATGTCAACAATATCCAAACCCATCAACGAAATCAATCGTCCCATATTTAG
>JBBQQN010000073.1:0-17041 GCA_038215845.1 Flavobacteriales bacterium
AAACCCAACGGAGTTTGAAGAAAAACAAGTTTATATTCGTTGAGTCTTTTTTTGGTTTCCACCACGGGTTCAATTTCAAAAATATCACTGCTGGAATACAGACCTCGGGTAATTTTCTGTTCAAGCAAGTTTTGTTTCTCTTGAAGGTTCTTTTCAAAAAAAGAAACCCCGTCCGCCATTGTCAGAAAATAGTCGTGAATGACCTGTACTTCTACCAACCTTTTGAAAACTGTTTTTCCCATTTTAAACTTTATGTTATTGATGCTTCACTTGTTTGTATTTCTTCAATAGGTGGAGCTAGTATTGAACTGTCTTCCTGTATTTTCACTAGTCGCACTTTATAAAGCGCAAAGGGCACTTGTTTGCCGCCTAGGGAACCCCATAAATGATTGATCTGTTCAAAGGAAAGGGTGTACAATTCCACATTTAACCGTAATTCGTCCTTGATTTCTTGCGTGACGTTTAAATCATTAGATATACTTGTGAAGGGGGAGTTTTTTACCGTAAAACTTCGTTTGGTCTGAAAAAACTGGATGGCAAGAGACAATCTGTGCAATGCAAATTCGTAAGCGTCCTGAAGATCCTGTCCCAATGTTGCAGAGATAAGGATATATAAATTTAAGAAAACAGCGGGTTCAGTGTACTTTACCTTGTTTACTGTTTTTGCAATATGATTAATGTTTTTTAGTGCGCTTTCCTCTTCAGTATTTACAAGGGTTATTACAACTTTGTTGTTAAGATCACCTTGAGCCTCACCATTTATTGCCGCAATATTTTGCAGAATAATATCATCTTCGCCTATAGAATCGGCCGGCCTCTTATTATGAACAATATAGCTGCTCAATTCATCTCTTAATAATTTTAAGGCCAATCCAATCATATTACAAAGGCTTAGTATTCAAATATTCTTAAGGGAAAGGTTTTAAAGAAACCCCATCATCCTATTTAATAAACAATAGGGGCTGGAACTTCTTTACAATAAAAAGTGAGATAAAGATTGGTTAAATGTCTGTTAAATTCAATCCCCATTTTTGGGGATTTTTGGGAAGAATATTAAAGTTGTTTTTATTTCAAAGGAGAATTATCTCGGAGGCCCTTTTCACTAAATGCGCGGTGTTATGGACTTGAAATTTTTCAATGAGATTCTTGCGGTGAGAGGTAACGGTATGGTCACTGATAAAAAGTTTATCTGCAATTTGTTTGGAAGAAAATCCATTGGCTATTAATTTGAGAACTTCGCATTCCCGGTCTGATATATCAATATCTGTGGTCTTTATTTGATAGGAAGAGAATGTATTCTCAAAATAATACTCTATTATTTCTTTTTCGGAAAAATCATATAAATAATTTAATGCCAGTAATTGATTTTGGTAACGAAGTAAAACCAATTCGTGCTTTAATAAACGCCAATCTCCAGAAGAGGTTTTGATATGGTATTTTAAATATATAGTGCCAGTGACGGAATGGGTTGGAGCAAAAATGAATTTTGAGACTCTTCTTCTTATTATGTCAGCTTCCCTGGGATCAATCAAATTATACCAGAATCTCCAGCCTTTTTCCTTTACGGTAGCAGGTTGGTAGCCCAGTATATGTTCAATTGAGTTGCTGCAGCCGAGGAATTCCTTTTTTTGAATATCAAAAATGGTGACCATTATATGTTTGGAATACATACAGGTCTGAATCAGTTTTTTTTTCAATTCGGGCCAAAGCACTTCTTCTTTTCGAAGATCTTGAATAAAATCCTGCTGGTATCCGCTATTGTATAGCCGTGCCATGTTTTTGGTTGTTAGGGTTGTTTTGTGAGGAGTCGTAAAGGTATGATAATAAGCGATTTAATCAAAGGGGTTTTGCCTTTTTTTAAGTGGGGGTTTGCCCCAAAAATATAAAAGTTGACTGTTCTTTAATTTTTCCGAAATAGTGGGTTGGGTACTCGTATTTTAAAAACAAAACGTTAAAAAGAACTTAAATACTATTAAATTTCATAATTTCGTATTTAATGAAAAAAGCATTCCATAAAGCAATTTCTTTAATGATGGCATTTGTAGTCCTATTTTCTACAATGTCTTTTACCATAAGCATGCACTATTGTGGTGACAGCTTGGTGGACACTGCCATTTTCTCAAAGTTAAAGACCTGCGGGATGGAATCTGAAATGAAGGCTGAAAATACCTTACAAAGTTCAGATTGTTCCATTGCCAAAAAAGGTTGTTGTACTGATGAACAGCAAACAGTTACTGGCCAAGACGAACTACAACTTACCTTTGATAAAATTACATTGGGCCAGCAGCTTTTTGTTGCTGCTTTTTTCCATACCTATAACACCCTTTTTGAAACTTCCAAAGAAGTTACACCTTCTTTAAACCATTACCCACCGCCCAATATAGTCAGGCACATCTACAAACTTGACGAGACTTATTTAATTTGATTTTTAAACATTAGACCCAATAATCCTATGGAGTACATCCATCAGGATAATTTGTTGTATTCGGTATTTTCTCTATACCAATTTCTAATTGTTTAATTATCAATGCCAATGCTAAATAAAAGCATAAAATTTCTTATAGAAAACAAACTCGTTGCTGTTCTCATGCTCTTGGTTTTTGTGGGCTTCGGAACTGTATATGCACCCTTTAATTGGGACACTGGATTTTTACCAACTGATCCAATAGCGGTGGATGCCATTCCGGATATAGGCGAAAACCAACAGATAGTGTTTACCAAATGGGACGGTCGGTCGCCACAGGATATCGAGGATCAAATTACGTACCCATTAACAACATCTCTTTTGGGCATTCCAGGAGTAAAAACCATACGCAGTTCTTCAATGTTTGGGTTTTCCAGTATCTATATCATTTTTGAAGAAGATGTCGAGTTTTACTGGAGTAGGAGCCGTATCCTCGAAAAACTCAATTCGTTGCCGACTGGTTTATTGCCCGAAGGTGTAAATCCAGCTTTAGGACCCGATGCTACGGGATTGGGTCAAATATTTTGGTACACACTGGAAGGCCGCGATGAAAACGGAAACGTTACCGGTGGATGGGATTTACAGGAACTGCGAAGCATTCAGGATTATTATGTGAAATATGCACTTGCTTCCGCAAGCGGGGTTTCTGAAGTGGCATCCATTGGCGGCTATGTAAAGGAATATCAAATAGACGTTAATCCAGAATTGATGCGCCAATATAACATTGGCTTGAGCCAAGTTGTAAAAGCGGTCAAGGAAAGCAACAAGGATATAGGCGCGCAAACCTTGGAAATAAACCAAGCGGAATATCTAGTCCGTGGTTTGGGTTACGTGAAATCGATTGAAGATATTGAAAATGCGGTCGTCACTTCCGAAAATTATACTTCTATTAAAGTTAGTGATATAGCAAAAGTATCATTGGGCCCTGCAGCACGCAGAGGAATTTTGGATAAAGAAGGCGCCGAAGTTGTAGGAGCAGTAGTCGTGGCTCGTTACGGTGCAAATCCAATGGAAGTCATCACGAATGTAAAGGAAAAAATAGAGGAATTAAGCAAAGGATTACCTTCAAAAGTGTTGAGCGATGGTAGAACGTCACAAGTAACCATTGTTCCTTTTTACGACCGTACGGAGCTTATAAAAGAAACGTTGGGCACGCTCAACGAAGCGTTGACTTTGGAAATCCTTATTACCATTTTGGTCATCATCGTGATGGTTTTCAACCTTCGTGCATCCATTCTTATTTCCGGTCTGTTGCCAGTGGCAATATTGATGGTGTTTATTGCTATGAAATTTTTTGGAGTGGATGCCAATATCGTTGCGCTTTCCGGGATAGCTATTGCTATTGGGACGATGGTAGATGTGGGAATTATTCTTTCAGAAAATATAATAAGGCATTTGGATGAAGACGACAAAAATCTACCGATTAATACTGTTGTTTACAACGCCACGGCCGAAGTTTCGGGCGCTATCGTTACCGCAGTACTGACCACTATTATCAGCTTTATACCTGTTTTTACAATGATAGGTGCCGAAGGGAAATTGTTTAGGCCTTTGGCGTTTACCAAAACTTTTGCTTTGACGGCCTCAATAATTATTGCCCTATTCTTGATTCCACCCTTTGCGGCATATTTCTTCAAAATTAGAAATATTAGAAAGTCCGCAAATTACGGCATCAGTAGTTTACTGTTATTGGCTGGGTTTATTGCCGTCATTTTTGGGCATTGGATTGGTCTTATCCTTATAGCATTTGGTTTTGTGGCAATTTCCGTTTTACGGGACAAGCTTTCAAAGGAACGTTCAAATTTGGTCAACATATATCTATCTGCTGCTGCCATCGTTTTTCTTTTAGCTGAATACTGGCGGCCTTTGGGAGTGGATAAAAATATCTTTTGGAACCTACTTTTCGTGGGTATTATATGTTTCGGATTGCTAGCAACTTTTATGGTGTTTAAAACGTATTACACAAAAATTTTAAAATGGGCACTCGAGAACCGACTTTTATTCCTGACAATTCCAGTCACCTTATTAATCCTTGGTTTTATCATCTTTAAAAACACAGGAAAAGAATTTATGCCTTCATTAAATGAAGGTTCATTCCTTTTAATGCCCACCTCTATGCCGCACGCAGGTGTGGAAGAAAACAAGCGGGTTTTACAGCAATTGGACATGGCAGTTGCAAGTTTACCTGAAATTGAAACCGTGGTAGGGAAGGCCGGTAGAACAGAATCTGCGCTTGACCCAGCCCCGTTATCAATGTATGAAAATATGATTCAGTACAAATCTGAATATATGTTGAATAACAATGGAAAGCGACAACGCTATAAAGTGGATGACGAAGGTTTCTTTATTCGAAAAGATAGCACTTTCATTGCCAATCCAAATAATAATCTGAGTTCGAATACAATCGAGAACTATCGAAAAAACGGTAAAAAAGTTTCAGTGACGGTTGATGAATCTTCAGAAAAATTAATGCCTGACGATGATGGCGAATTCTTCCGAAACTGGCGACCCGAAATCAATTCGCCCAATGATATTTGGAGTGAAATCGTAAAAGTCACCAAACTTCCGGGCGTTACATCTGCCCCTAAACTGCAACCCATCGAAACCCGTTTGGTAATGCTTCAAACTGGAATGCGTGCACCAATGGGCATAAAAGTAAAAGGCCAGGATTTAAAACAGATTGAAGCCTTTGGTGTGGAGCTTGAAACGATTTTAAAGCAAGCTGAAGGTGTGAAAAAGGAAGCAGTATTCGCAGATCGCATTGTGGGTAAACCTTATCTGCTTATTGACATCAATAGGGAGAAATTGGCGCGTTACGGTATTTCAATAGAAGACGTTCAAAATGTGTTACAAGTGGCTGTCGGCGGAATGGTTTTGACAAAAACCGTAGAAGGCAGGGAACGTTATGGCATTCGTGTTCGCTACCCAAGGGAATTACGAGGCGATCCCTCCGATTTGCAGGATATTTACGTTCCAGTTTCAACAGGAAGTCCTGTTCCTTTGAGTGAGTTGGCAACCATTCGTTACGAAAAAGGACCACAGGTTATAAAAAGCGAGGATACTTTTTTGGTGGGCTATGTATTGTTTGACAAATTGGACGGTTTCGCAGAAGTAAATGTGGTGGAAAATGCACAAGCTCTAATTCAGAAAAAAATAGATAATGGTGAATTGGTTGTGCCAAAAGGTATCAGTTACAAATTCACGGGAACGTATGAAAATCAGTTAAGGGCGGAAAAAACGTTATCCATTATTGTGCCTTTGGCGTTGTTGGTAATCTTCTTAATACTCTATTTCCAATTCCGTTCGGTATCCACAACCTTAATGGTGTTTTCAGGAATTACGGTTGCATTTTCAGGTGGTTTTGTAATGATATGGTTGTATGGCCAGGATTGGTTCTTGAATTTCGGTTTCTTTGGAGAAAACCTACGCGATCTCTTCAATATAAAAACCATCAATTTGAGCGTGGCAGTTTGGGTGGGTTTCATCGCCCTTTTCGGAATTGCCACGGATGACGGCGTTGTCATGGCAACCTATCTCACACAGACTTTTGATAAAAACGATCCCACGGATAAAGCGGAAATCCGAAGGTCCACTGTGGAAGCAGCGTCCAAACGTATTCGTCCTTGTTTGATGACAACAGTTACGACCATTTTGGCATTATTGCCAGTTTTGACTTCCACAGGAAAAGGGAGCGATATTATGATCCCGATGTCCATACCCATTTTTGGTGGAATGTTGCTGGACACTACGTCCTATTTCCTTGTTCCGGTACTTTATAGTTGGAGAAAGGAACGCCTTGCGAAAAGAAGAATTCAAGAAACAAGAATCAAGAACCAAGATTAAAAAAATGAAAATGAAAGATTCAAAATATTATATAAAACGTAAAGCTGTCCTGTTTCTTGGCTCTTGTTTCTTGGCTCTTAATTGTTATAGCCAAGATTTACAAACCTACATTAACGAAGCCATTTCCAACAGTCCCGAAATCCAGAAGTTTCAATTTCAATATGATATTGCTTCGGAAAAAGTGAATGAGGCCAATTGGTGGCCAAATACCGAAGTGAGTGCAGGCTATTTTGTAAGCGAACCCGAAACACGGGTAGGAGCACAGCGCGCTAGATTTTCTTTAAAGCAGATGCTACCTTGGTTTGGAACCATAACCGCAAGGGAAAATTACGCTACTTCAATGGCAGAATCCCAATATGAAGAACTGGTCATAGCAAAACGAAAACTGATTGTTTCCGTGTCGCAATCCTATTACAATTTAATGGCGAACAAAGCAAAACAGGACGTGCTGGAACAAAATGTTCAATTGCTTGAAACCTACGAGCGTTTAGCTCTCACATCGGTTGAAGTTGGAAAGGCATCAGCAGTATCGGTGTTGCGATTGCAGATTAGGCAGAATGAATTACAACAAACCAAGGAAGTATTGGAGCAACAATATCTGGCAGAACAAGCCATTATAAACAATTTGCTGAATAGTAAAAACGATGTAGAAGTTCTTGTGATAACGGATTTGACAATTCCATTAGAAAAAGAATTGATTACTATGGAAAACCTAAAAGTGCATCCAGAACTCACCAAATACGATAAACTCTATGAATCCATTTCGCAATCGGAATTGTTGAACTTAAAAGAAAGTAGCCCAATGTTCGGTTTTGGGTTGGATTATATTCCTGTTTCCGAACGCACCGATATGAATCTTATTGATAATGGTAAAGATATAGTAATGCCGATGGTTACGATTTCCATTCCTATTTTCAACAATAAATACAAAAGCCAGACCAAACAGAACCAATTGAAACAGCAGGAAATAAAATCTCAAAAAGAAGAACGGTTGAACACCTTGGAAACGATGCTGGCTAAAGCTATTTATGAAAGAAATTCAGCGCGGATAAGTTATGACACACAGGCCAAAAACCTAGAACAGGCCGAAGATGCCGAAGAAATTCTGATAAAAAATTACGAAACAGGAACCATTGATTTTAACGATGTTTTGGACATTCAAGAGTTGCAGTTGAAGTTTCAAATAAACCAAATTGAATCAGTAAAAACATATTTTGTTCAGTCTACTATTATAAATTATTTAACCAATTAAAACTTTGTTTTAAAGTGTTAAGGGGTTTGGAAAGAATAGATTAATTATAAAAAAAATTGAAATGAAAACTTTAAAATACACAGCACTATTTATTTTGGTTTGCCAATCTGTTTTCAGCCAATCCCCAAAAGGCAATATCAACAATTTACCCGTGCACGAATACACCTTGACCATTAAAGAAGAAATGGTAAATAAAGCCGGAAAACAGGTAAAGGGAATGACCGTAAATGGAACCATTCCTGGTCCGACTTTAGAATTTACCGAAGGTGAATACGCGGTCATTTATGTCAAAAACGAAATGGATATGGAAACCTCAATCCACTGGCACGGAATATTGTTGCCCAATTTTCAGGACGGCGTTCCTTATTTAACGACACCCCCCATAAAACCTGGCACGACGTTTAAGTACGAGTTCGAATTGAAACAGTCTGGTACATACTGGTATCATTCACACACAATGCTTCAAGAACAAAGTGGAGTTTTCGGTTCTTTATTGATAAATCCCAAAGAAAAAACGTTGGATTATGACATAGATTTAGTCCTGATGCTATCAGATTGGACGAATGAAAAACCAGGGAATGTGATGCGAAACCTCAAACGCGGCAACGATTGGTATAGCATCAAAAAAGGAACATCAACCCCGCTTAACCAAGTGATTGCCCGTGGGGCTTTTGGCGCACAGGTAGATTTTTGGCGACAACGAATGGAAGGTGCAGATATAGCGGATGTATATTATCCTGCATTTCTAATTAATGGAAAAGAAATGGTGGAGTACCCTGAATTTAAATCAGGAGATAAAGTTCGATTGCGTATTATTAATGGTTCTTCTTCGAGCCAGTTTTGGATGACATTTGGCGGCGATACACCTGTTTTGGTATCTGCCGATGGAAAAGATGTGGTGCCGGTGGCCCATAACAAAACATTTATAGCTACTGCAGAAACATATGATTTTATTGTTGCGATTCCTAAAAATGGTAAAATTGAATTTCGCGCAATGGCACAGGATGGCTCGGGAACGACGACGGCATATATTGGAAACGGTGAAATCCTTCCAGCTGAAATCGTTCCCAAACCCGATAAAATCAAAATGATGCAGCAAATGGCAAAAATGGACATGAAAATGGGTGCCCACGCCTTAAAATTCCAACCCAAAAAGGATGAACGTTTTGAAATGAAGGAAGAATACGGAATGAAAATGGACGGAATGGATATGGATGGAATGAAAATGGACCATTCCAAGATGAAAATGAAGGATGGAGCAATGAAAGTAATGGAAGATAAAAAAATGAATATGGAAATGCCCAAAGATTCAATGATGAAAGAAAAAATGGACCATTCTAAAATGGACCATTCCACAATGAAAAGAATGAAAACAGATACTATGCAAATCGACGGAATAGATATGTTTTCTGAATACAATTACGATTATCTGAAAGCGCCCGAAAAAACTTCCTATGATGAAAAACTTCCCGTAAAGGAAATACTATTGAACCTGACCGGAAATATGAACCGCTACATCTGGAGTATGAATGGCGTTCCCTTAAGTGAAGCGGATAATATAAAAATCAAAAGTGGAGAAGTTACCCGGATGACTTTCAACAACTTGACCATGATGCACCACCCAATGCACTTTCACGGCCATTTCTTTAGGGTTATCAACAAAAATGGAGCGTATTCCCCCTTAAAACATACGGTAAACGTTCCGCCAATGCAGGAAATAACCATAGAATTCAGTGGTAACAATGGCGATGAATATGGAGATTGGTTTTTTCACTGCCATATACTATACCATATGATGAGTGGGATGGCCCGTGTAGTGAGCTACGAAACCCCTCGGGATCCAAGAATGGCAAACTATCCTGTCTCAAAATTAATAAAAGAGGCAGATCAATTTTATTCTTGGGCTACGCTTGATGCAGCATCACATATGACGGAATTTAGTTTTACAGCTTCAAATATTAGAAATCAATTTAATGTGGCGGCAGAATACGGCTGGAACCAAAATCTGGAAGCAGAAGTTACCTATGAACGCTATCTGCATGATTATTTACGGGTCTTCGGTGGTGTAAATATTGAAAATGAACTGGAAGATAGTTTGGATGAAATTACAACCACCGCCATCGCTGGAGTTCGTTATCTCACCCCATACCTGTTCAATCTTGATGTGCGAATAGATAACAAACTACGACCCCAAATAAGTTTGAGCCGTGAAATAATGATCTTTCCAAGAACAGCCATTTTTGGAATGTACGAATACCAAGCAGATTTTGGATGGATAGATGAACTCCCTATTGGTGATAATTTTGCAAATGAAGTTACCTGGAATGCAGGAATAGAATATTTCTTATCACGAAACTTTTCATTGATGGCAAGCTACGATAACCGTTTTGGTGCAGGGGGTGGACTGTCCGTGAGATTCTAATAAATAATTATAAACAATAGATATTAATTAAATATAAATAAAAATGAAAAAATTAAGAGTAACAACAGCAATTTTGGCAATGGCTTTTATAAGCCTAATAGCAATGTCTTGTAGAGACAATATAAAAGAAGAAGAGAACGACTCTATTCATTCCGAAATGCAGGAAGAAGGGCATCACGATAATTCAATGATGAACGATAATGATTCAATAATGAATCACGATAGTTCAATGATGGAACACGGCAATATGAGTGGCTCCAATACTATAATGGATTCCAACGATCAGAATTCTGATGCAAAACAAGTATTGGGAGATTATATGACACTAAAAGATGCTTTGGTAGCAGATAATAAAAATGGAGCTGCAAAAGCAGGAACAAAATTGGTTGGCAGTTTAAATAGTTTTGATATGGGCAGTTATACAACAGAACAGCAAAAGGAACTCAAAGAAATTGTTGCCGATGCCAAGGAACACGCAGAGCATATCGGAAAAAGTGAAATGGACCACAAACGCGAGCATTTCAAGATGTTGAGCAAAGATATGATCGATATGGTTGCCATCACTGGAACGGACAATGCACTATACCAACAATTTTGTCCAATGTACGACGGGGGCAGTTCTTGGTTGAGCATTAATAAAGAGATTAAAAACCCTTATTATGGAAGTAAGATGATAAACTGCGGTAGAGTTGAGAAAGAAATCAACTAAATGAGAGTAATTAAAATTATAGTATTGATTTTATTGGTAGCGTTTGTGGGCATACAGTTTGTGCCCATACAGCGAAACCAAAGTGATATTGTACCAAAAACAGATTTTTTGTTGGTAAACAATCCGCCAAAAATGGTGGGTACACTATTACAGGAATCCTGCTATGATTGCCACAGCAACAATACGGATTACCCTTGGTACAATAAAATACAGCCTGTTGCTTGGTTTTTGGAAGACCACATTAAAGAAGGAAAAAAGGAATTAAATTTCAATGAATGGGATGGATATTCGGATAGAAGGAAGAACAGCAAGTTAAAATCCATCAAGAATCAAATAGAAGATGATGAAATGCCACTTTCCTCATATACTTTGATACATAGGGATGCCATTTTATCAGATTCTGAAAAGAAATTAGTGATTAATTTTATAAACAAAATTAGAGATAGTTTGCAGTGAAACTAGAAGCTAACAGGCTTAACAACCTATAAATCAAAACCTAATATGGACAACTTTCTAAAACAATGGGCAGAAGCGGCATTTACCACCATTGGGTTTTTCTGGGTGGCATTGTGGGCGTTTGCTCTGGGCTACATTATAAGTAGTATGATACAGGTTTTTGTGACCGAAAAAAAAATGCAGAGAACAATGGGCGAAGAGGAAGGAAAAGGAGTCTTGCTCGGAACTTTTTTTGGCTTTATCAGCAGTTCGTGCAGTTTTGCTGCTTTGGCATCCACGAAATCCCTTTTCAAAAAAGGGGCGAGTTTTATCTCGTCAATAGCCTTTTTGTTGGCATCTACCAATTTGGTTATTGAGCTTGGAATTATCATTTCAATTTTCCTCGGTTGGCAGTTTGTGGTTGGAGAATATTTTGGCGGTATTCTATTGATACTCATTTCTTGGTTGTTGATACGATTGATAAACCCTAAGAAGCTTATTGAAAATGCCCGAAAAAACCTAAAAGACAAAGATGATGACGATATGGACGAATCCAAATCCTGGAAAAAGAAAATAAAGTCTGAAAAGGGATGGGCGAAGGTTTCCAAACAATACGGAATGGAATGGAAAATGGTGTGGAAAGATGTAACAGTGGGCTTTACCATTGCTGGAATAGTGGCCGCATTTGTACCCGATTCTTTCTTCCAAACCTTATTCATCAATAGTGGCAATGGAAATACCGATTTTACTTTTTTTGAAATCTTGGAGCATATAATAGTTGGGCCAATTGCCGCTTTTATGACCTTCATTGGCTCTATGGGAAACATACCTTTGGCAGCTTTGCTTTTTGGGAAAGGTGTGAGTTTTGCAGGAGTTATGGCCTTTATTTTTAGTGATTTGGTTGTTTTCCCAATCCTACGCATCAATGCAAAATATTATGGTTGGAAAATGTCGTTATTCATTCTCTTTTTACTTTTTACTGCACTTATTGGGGCATCCTTGATTTTGCATTACTCGTTTGATTTTTTGAGCATTTTGCCCGATTCCTCACAAGTAAAAATACAGGATAGCGAATACTTCAAAATAGACTATACCTTCTTTTTAAACATAGCCTTTTTAGCACTTTCGGGGTTTTTGATTTATCTAGGATTTTTTAAAAGGGAAAAAGTAAAACAGATGAAGGAAATGGCACCAAAAAGCCAACTGCTGGAAAACATTTTGAAATATGCTGCTTTGGTTTGTTACGTCTGGCTTGCTGGCGGATTGATTGTTAAATTTTTCGTGAACTAAAACTAATGAAAACAATTTTATTTGTAAAAAATATTTTTTAAGAATCAACAAATCGCTTTTCCTTATTTTGGGTAGAGAAAATTAAAATATTAAGAAAATGACACACACTTATCACATACACGGAATGACCTGTAACGGTTGTCGCAGCCACGTAGAAGAAACACTTTCAAAAGTAGAGGGAGTTTCAGAAGTTACTGTCGATTTAGAGAAGGCAGAAGCTGCAATCACAATGGAATCTCATATTCCGATAGAAACTTTTCAAGAAGCGCTAAAAAATGACGGCGGCAGATATAGCATTCATAATCCCGGTGAGCATCATCATACTTCAGAAAAAGAGAAGGAGGCGCAAGAAGTTGAAGGCAATGGCACCTTTTATTGCCCAATGCACTGCGAAGGGGACAAGACCTACAACAAACCTGGCGATTGTCCCGTATGTGGAATGGATTTAGTTGAAGAACAAAATGTAGCTAAGAGCACATCGGGACAATGGACCTGCCCAATGCATCCTGAAATCGTTCGGGACGAACCCGGAAGCTGCCCAATCTGCGGAATGGATTTAGTGCCAATGCAACCTGACATTTCAGCAGAAGAAAAAACCTATAAAAAACTTTTAAAGAAATTTTGGTTGGCGGTGGCATTCACACTACCAATCTTTTTGATTGCCATGAGCGAAATGATTCCAAACAATCCATTGTACACCATAATGGAACAAAAATATTGGAATTGGGTTCAGTTTGCACTTTCCCTTCCAGTGGTTTTTTATGCCACTTGGATGTTTTTCGAAAGGGCCTATAGAAGTATAAAAACTTGGAATCTCAATATGTTTACACTAATTGGTATTGGTTCGGGTGCGGCGTGGCTATTTAGTGTATTTGGCATGTTTTTTCCCGATATATTTCCAGCACAATTTAAAACGGCGTCAGGTGCAGTACACGTTTACTTTGAAGCAGCTTCTGTAATATTGACGTTAGTGTTGTTAGGGCAGGTTCTTGAAGCGGGTGCCCACAGCAAAACCAATTCTGCGGTAAAGGAATTATTGAAACTCGCACCCAATAAGGCTATTCGAATTAAAGATGGCAAAGAAGAAGAAGTAATGATCGATAAAATTGAAGTGGGTGATATCCTGCGTGTTAAACCGGGCGATAGAATTCCTGTAGATGGAACCATAACGGAAGGTGAAACATCGGTTGATGAATCTATGATTACTGGGGAGCCCATTCCGGTCCATAAAACTGAAAACGACAAGATAAGCAGCGGCACCATTAATGGCAATCAATCTTTTTTGATGAAAGCCGAAAAAGTGGGGTCAGATACCTTGCTTTCACAAATCATCCAAATGGTCAACAAGGCCAGCCGAAGCCGCGCTCCGATTCAAAAGTTGGCAGATACTGTTTCTGGATATTTCGTACCTATTGTAGTGATAATTTCAATACTCACATTTATTGTTTGGGTACTCTTTGGTCCAGAACCAATATATGTGTATGCCTTTGTGAATGCCATTGCGGTTCTCATTATCGCTTGTCCATGTGCCTTAGGATTGGCAACGCCAATGTCCATTATGGTGGGCATTGGTAAAGGTGCGCAAAACGGTGTGCTAATTAAAAATGCGGAAGCTTTGGAAAAAATGGATAAAGTTGACACGCTGATAATTGATAAAACCGGGACAATAACTGAAGGAAAACCGACCGTTGAAAAAGTGGGAACTTTTGATGAAAATTTTTCAGAACAACAGCTGCTTCAATACATTGTTTCTATAAACAACAGGAGCGAACATCCACTTGCCGAAGCCACAGTAAAATATGGAAAAGAGCAGAAGGTTGAAATTATTAAGGTAGATGGTTTTAGCGCAGTTACAGGCAAAGGAGTGGAAGGCACCGTGGATGGCAAAAAAGTGAGTTTGGGCAATTCAAAAATGATGGAATTTGCCAAAGCCGCTATTTCATCAGAAATGGAAACTGAAGTTCAATCCTTTCAAAAACAAGGAAAAACAGTTTCGTATTTGGCTGTCGACGGAAAGGTTTCGGGGTTTGTAGTTATTGGTGACAAAATTAAACAGACCAGTGCCAAGGCCATAAAAGCACTTCAGGATAAGGGCATTGCCGTTATAATGCTTACGGGAGATAATCACGATACAGCCCAAGCGGTGGCGAAAGAATTGAATCTTACAAATTTTAAAGCAGGAATGCTACCCGAAAATAAACTTGAGGAAGTGGAAAGATTACAGAATAGCGGAAAAATTGTTGCAATGGCCGGGGATGGCATTAATGACGCACCTGCCTTGGCAAAAAGTGATGTGGGTATTGCGATGGGGACCGGCACTGACGTAGCCATTGAAAGTGCAATGATTACCTTGGTAAAAGGCGATTTGCACGGCATCGTAAAAGCACGGAACTTGAGTGATTCTGTAATGAAGAACATCAAGCAAAACCTATTTTTCGCTTTGGGGTATAATACATTGGGAATCCCAATAGCCGCGGGAGTTTTGTTTCCCGTTTTCGGATTACTGTTATCGCCAATGATAGCGGCTCTGGCTATGAGCTTTAGTTCCGTGTCGGTTATTGTAAACTCATTGCGGTTAAAAAATATTCAACTATAAAATCTAAATCATTAACAATATGGAAAATTCAAATCACCACACAGGAAAAGGAAATTATACAAAATTCATTTTGATGCTTGCGGCATCATTTATTGCCATGTACATCACGATGTATCTTAATACCTATGAAATTGATCACGTTTATTTCAGTTTAACCCGATTTTATATGAGCTGTCTGGGCATAGCGTCAATGACAGTGATAATGTTGTTTTTTATGCGAAAAATGTATCAGAACAAGAAAAAGAATATTGCAGTTTTATTGGGCAGCTTGCTACTCTTTATTAGTGCCTTTGGTTTGGTAAGAGCCCAAAGCCCAATTATTGGCGATATTTTGTATATGAAAGCTATGATTCCACATCATTCCATTGCCATCTTAACTAGTAAAAGAGCGGATATAAAAGATCCCGAAGTGAGAAAGTTGGCAGACGGAATCATTAAAGCCCAAGAAAAAGAAATTGCTGAAATGAAAGCATATATCCAGCGATTGGAAGCGGAAAATTAATTGATTCAAATCTAAATGGTTTTTAAAACTCTTAGGTTAAATAAAATAATTATGAAAAAATACATCATTTACCTCTCAGTTTTAATAGTAGGATTGGTTTTGGGCTATCTTATTTTTGGAAACTCTTCGGAAGAAAATTCAAACATCAATAACATTTCCGATAGGTTCGAAAATAAGGATCATACCGAAACCGACACCCAAATGTGGACCTGCTCTATGCATCCCCAGATTATGCAACCAGAACCCGGGGACTGTCCTATTTGCGGAATGGATTTAATTCCTGCACATTCCAGTGCGGAAGGTCTTGCAATGAACGAAATAAAGATGAGCGAAAATGCAATGGCATTGGCGAATATCCAAACAACGATTGTTGGTAATGTTTCCAGTACTGATGAAAATACAATTTCCCTTTCTGGAAAAATTATGCCCAATGAAGAAGCCAATACGGTACAAGCAAGTTATTTTGAAGGGCGTATCGAGAAGCTGAACATCAATTTTACCGGGGAAGAAATCCGCACAGGTCAGTTGCTGGCAACTATTTATGCACCTACCCTCGTTGCTGCGCAACAGGAACTTTTAACAGCTGCTTCTATGAAGGCGTCGCAACCTGCTTTATATAATGCGGTAAGAAACAAATTGAAATTATGGAAGCTTTCGGAAAATCAAATCAATCAGATTGAAACATCTGGCAAGGTTCGGGTAAACTTTCCAATTTATGCTACAGTTTCGGGTACCGTTTCCCAAAAAATGGCAGAGGAAGGCGATTATGTAAAACAAGGTCAGCCAATTGTAAAAGTGAACAACTTGGGCACAGTATGGGCTATGTTCGATGCCTATGAAAATCAAATTTCACAATTGAAGGAAGGCCAAAAAATAACTGTTACTACCAATGCCTATTCCAACAGAGAATTTGAGGCAACCATATCTTTTATCGACCCAACTTTGAACACCAAATCCAGAACCGTTTCAGTTAGGGCAACGTTAAATAATAAAGAAGAAATATTGAAGCCAGGAATGTTTGTAACCGCAAAAGTACAGCTGCCACAAGGCAATTCAACCCAATCTCAGATAACCGTTCCCGCTACCGCAGTCCTTTGGACGGGAAACAGATCTTTAGTATATGTAAAGACCAATCCCAACGAACCCATTTTTGAAATGCGCGAGGTAAGCTTGGGCAACAAAAACGGCAACACGTATACCATTGTTGAAGGATTGAAAAATGGCGAGGAGGTTGTAACCAACGGCACCTTTACGGTAGATGCCGCAGCCCAATTACAGGGCAAAAAAAGTATGATGAATGCAAGTGGAGGAAAAACAATGACGGGTCACGAAGGTCATTCAGGAATAGAAAGCACAACCAATATTGGAGCTACAAATAATAAAGTACAAAGCAAAAGATTGGAAGTTCCTATAAAATTCCAAACACAGCTCAACATTGTTTTTGACGATTACATTCATGTAGAAAATGCCTTGGTAAATGACAACCCGCAATCTGCAAAAAATGCCGCAGAGGATTTACTTAAAAGCA
>JBBQQN010000074.1:0-16710 GCA_038215845.1 Flavobacteriales bacterium
AAACCGAATATTAAAAAGCTAAGTATTTTCATCCTGTAATTTTTGAAGCAGGCGGACCATTGTTTTTTCCAGCTGGGCATACTGCGGTTTAACTTTTCCTAAATAAAGAAAAAGCATCACAAATTTCTTGCCGTGAATTTCATGAAGCAATTGTTTATTAAGCCGATACGCTTCGCGAAGCTGGCGCTTAACACGGTTTCGGTCTACGGCCGATTTAAAATTGCGTTTCGGAACCGCAAAGGCGGCAAGATGGACTTCACTGTTTTCATCGGGAAGAAAGAAAACTTTGAGAGGAAATTTGGTGTGCGTCTTTCCTTTCAAAAACAGGTTTTCTATTGTTTTTGAACTTTTAAGTTTTTCGTGTTTTGGGAATTTTTGGTTCACCATGTAAATATATAAAAAGACCCCGCAGTAAAATGGTGCGGGGTCTCTTAAAAGGAAAAGCAAAGGTTATTTTTGTTCGTAAATATTATTTTCGGGATTAATGTCGGCCATGCGCTGGGTAGCATCAATCATCATATTTTTTACTTTTTTCCCATTGTTAATTTCAAAAGTATAGGTTGGAAATGCCCAGGGCCAATCTTCCAAAACCGTACGTTTTAGTGTTGAAAATGGATTGGGTTTTTCGCCCCACATCATTCTCAAGGGAATATAAAAAAGCTCCTGTGAGCCATCTTCATAAGTTACATAAACATCCAATGGCATTGGCATAAGACCGATTCTTTCCAAAGTTATTTGTGTTTTGTCCCCTTCTTTTTCCACCGTTTTTATTCCGTAATCGATGGTATTTGTGGTCTGGGCAAAATCGGTTAAATACCAATCCAGTTCAAACCCCGAAACCTTTTCCGCAGAACGGATAAAGTCATTGGGCGTTGGATGCTTGAACTTAAAATCGGAATAATAACGTTTCAACGTATTCGAAAGATTTTCTGGACCAATTATATATCCCAATTGCGATAAAAACACAGCGCCCTTACTGTAAGCGTTTATTCCATAGCTCTGGTTGGTTGCGTAGCGGTCTGCGTTGGTGGTCAGGGGTTGCTCATTTCCGCTTTTGGCCATAAAAAGATAGCCTCGATATGAACCTGCATGTGGATTCGGATTATCTTTTTTCATAACAAACTTCATCCCTTCATCTGAAATATAGGAAGTAAATCCTTCATCCATCCATTCGTGCTTGGTTTCATTGGTGGCCAATATAAATTGAAACCAAGAATGTGCCAGCTCATGCGCCGTAACCCCGATGAGGCTTTCCAGTTCGCGCTCGCCAGTGATCATTGTACACATGGCATATTCCATTCCGCCATCGCCGCCCTGAATTACGGAGTACTGTTCGTAGGGATATTGCCCTATGTTTTCATTGTAAAACTGCATCAATTCAGCAGTTTTTGGCTGAAGCTTTTTCCAGTTTTCCGTAACTTCCGGGTCATTTTTATAAAAGAAGTGAAGGGTAACGCCGTTAGGCCCCGGGTAGGTATCATGTACATAATTGGCGTCTGCAGCCCACGCAAAATCGTGAACGTCCGGTGCCAAAAAATGCCAAGTATATTTTCCTTTTACGGAATGCATTGGTTTCTGTCCTGGAAGGGTGTAACCGTGACCTACCTCTGCCGGGTTTTGAAGGTAACCGGTTCCGCCAATGGTATAGTTGTCATCAATGGAGATGGTAACATCAAAATTTCCCCAAACGCCATAAAATTCGCGGCCTATATATGGATCTGCGTGCCATCCTTCAAAATCGTATTCAGCAAGTTTTGGGTACCACTGCGTCATTGTTAGGGCAACGCCATCTGCGTTGTTTCTCCCAGAACGACGGATTTGTAACGGAACTTGTGCATCCCAATTCATTTTAAAGGTTGTACTCTGTCCGGGAAGAATGGGCTTATTCAGCATAACTTCCATTACAGTACCCTTAATTTTATAGACAGCGTCCACGCCATCCTGTGTGAACAAGCTGGGTTTTATATAACCAATTTCAGATGGCGACAATTTTGAAATCCTATCTCCAACACGGGTATCTGGATCGGCGATTGTTCGCGAGCGTACGTCCATTTCACTTCCGGGCTGAAAGGCATTGAAGTATAGATGGTAAAATACTTTTTTCAGTGTATCGGGGGAATTGTTTGTGTATTTTAATTCCTGTTTCCCTTTATACTGATAGGTTTTTACATCCATTTGGACGTCCATTTTATAGTCTACCTCCTGCTGCCAATAGGAAGTGTTGTTTTGGGCGAACGTTGAAGTGGTAATAATCAGAAAAAGAATTCCTTTAAAAATATATTTCATTATTGGGACATTTTATCGGCCATTATTAAGGCATTATACAAGTTGACCATTTTTCCGGATTTTGAAATATTGGAAAATGATTCTTTATTGGTTTTATCACCGCCTAAAAACACCTGTGAAGTTGACGTTAAGCCGCTGTCCATTAATATCTGTTTTACCTGTTTTGCTGAAAGTTCTGGGTAGTAGGAACGGATCATTGCAGCAACACCTGCAACTGCTGGTGAAGCCATTGATGTTCCCTGTAAAAACTCATAGGTATTCAAGGGAGTGGTGGACCAGATTTTTACGCCCGGTGCAAAAACATCTACATTGGACTTTCCATAGTTTGAGAAATCGGCAACCAGGTCTGTTCCATACTTATAATTAAGAGCCCCCACGGTAAGGAAGGAATCTGCCATTTCGGAACCGTTATCTATTTGATCATTTGGGTATATGGCAACAGTATCAAGGTCAAGCCCATCGTTTCCGGAAGCATTTACAATCAAAACATCTTTTGAAGCAGCATATTTAATAGCGTCATACACCCAATCTGCATGCGGGGAATAGTATTTTCCAAAACTGGTGTTCAACACTTTTGCGCCGTTGTCCACGGCATAGCGGATGGCAAGTGCAATATCCTTATCGTATTCATCTCCATCTGGCACTGCACGAACGGCCATAATTTGTACATTATTGGCAACACCGTCCATGCCAATACCATTATTTCTTTGCGCGGCTATAATTCCGGCTACATGGGTTCCATGTTTTACGTTTTCTTTTGTGGGGTCTGGGCCATCTACATCGTTATTCCCATAATGGTTGTCTGTGATGTCATCTGGATTATCGCCCAAAATGCCTCTAAAATCTTTTGTGGTGTTAAAGTGCGTATCCATTCTACTGCTGAAATAATCAACACCGGTCTCCAGTTCTTTTATAACCTTTGGCACCGTTGGTGCAAAATTGAGCATTTGGTTAAGCATAGCTATTTGTTGCTGCTCTTGCGGGGAAGGGTTTTGTATGGCTCTCAGATCTTCTTGGGTATAATCTTCTTTCCCTAATTTTTTTGCCATGTCCACATGCGCAGGTTTTAGTTGGGTAAGAATCTGCTCATAACGAGTTTTGTTTTCATTGGTTTCCGATATTTCCTTTTCATATTCAGCCTTTGCTTTTTGATATGTTGCAAATTCATTTCTGTCTGCAGCGCTGATGGAAGATTCGTTTTTCCCTTCATATTTTGGGCCTAATTTTCGAACGTAACGAACAAATTCCATGTTTTCGCCTTGAATATCACCAAGAAAATTCCAACCGTGAATATCGTCCACAAAACCGTTATTGTCATCGTCCTTTCCATTTCCTGCAATTTCGCCGGGGTTGGTCCAGATTACATTTTTAAGATCTTCGTGTTCTATATCAACGCCACTGTCTATAACACCCACTATTACGGTTTTGCCTTTTCGGGTTTTTATTATTTCTTCGTAGGCCTTATCTACACTCATTCCGGGCACGGTATCTTTTACAAGGTCCATGGCTCCCCAATGCTTTAACTGAGCATCGGTAAGTTCTGTATTTTTAAGGGGGATGGCATCAATGTTTTGTATTGGAGTGGCAACAATTGGAGCACTGCTTCCGCAGCTTGCCATTACAACTGATACTGTAATGGCAAAAAAAGTGGTTTTTAAAATTTTCATTTGTATAATATTTTGTTTTTTAAGGAAGATGGAAGACCCTAATTTTTCATCTTCGGGATTTGAAATTTTTGAAGAGTATTTTATAATTTAGAAATGATTAATTAAAAAATTCGTTTAAAGAAAAGGTTTCGTTTAGGCGAACTCCTTTGTCGGTGTTTTTAACAGTTATTATTGGGTTGTGGGCATCGTGTTCAAGAAAAAGATAGTAATTATTAGAAGCGGCTGTATTGAGGAACTTTTCTTTTTCTGGAAGTGTAAGTAATGGCCGAGTATCGTATCCCATTACAAATGGAAGTGGTATATGCCCCGCAGTGGGTAATAAATCTGCGGTAAAAACCAAGGTTTTTCCTTTGTATTTTATATGGGGAATCATTTGTTTGTCCGTGTGTCCGTCAACAAAAAGTACCCCAAAATCCATTTCTTTGGAATCCAAAAAGTCTGAAGTTGGTGTTGGAATAAATTTCAATTGCCCACTTTCCTGCAACGGAATAATATTTTCTTTAAGAAAAGAAGCTTGTTCCCTTCGGTTGGGCTCGGTTGCCCATTTCCAGTGGTCTTTGTTGCTCCAGTAAGTGGCGTTTTTAAATGCGGGTTCATACCCAGTGCGGTCTTTGTTCCACTGAACGCTTCCACCACAATGGTCAAAATGGAGGTGCGTCATAAATACATCTGTAATTTGGTCTGGATGAAAACCCTGCCTTTTTATTGAATCTTCAAGATTGTAATCTCCCCATTGGTAGTAATATCCAAAGAACTTATCACTTTGCTTATTGCCCATGCCAGTATCTATAAGCGTTAAACGGTTTCCGTTTTCAATCAATAAACACCGGGCGGCAATGTCAATCATATTATTGGCATCAGCTGGGTTGGTTTTGGACCACAAGGTTTTTGGCACAACGCCAAACATGGCGCCGCCATCAAGTTTAAAATTACCGGCTTCAATAGGGAATAACTGCATAGATTTAAGGAATGAGTCGCAAATTAGTAAAAGCGTTACAGACAGAAAGGAGAGAAGTAAATTAATTATGCTATTTTTAACAATTAGTTAGTATTTGAAGGAAGGTAAATGTACTTACTTTAGCCAAAAACAACCCCAATGGTAGAACTTGCAGGAATTATAATTTTAGGAATTTTGGCTCAATGGGTTGCATGGAAATTTAAAATACCAGCCATTCTACCACTTATTCTGATCGGGCTTTTTGTTGGCCCTATTTCTACTTTAATATCCAGTAATGGAGTTCAATGGCTTCAACCCATTTGGAACGGGAAAAATGGTCTTTTCCCCGGTGAAAATCTATTCTATTTTGTATCGCTGGCGGTGGGGATAATTCTTTTTGAAGGGGGACTTACATTAAAACGTGGTGAAATTTCGAAAGTGGGCCCCGTAATCGGGAAGCTTATAAGTATTGGAGCGGTAATTACTTTTGTAGGAGCGGGCGTAGCCGCCCATTATGTTTTCGGGCTTAATTGGCGGATTTCCTTTCTGTTTTCTGCTTTGATAATTGTTACAGGCCCCACGGTTATAACTCCTATTTTAAGAAACATACCGCTTAAAAAAGATGTTTCCGCAGTGTTGAAATGGGAAGGAATTTTAATAGACCCCATTGGGGCATTGATAGCGGTTCTTGTTTTTGAATTTATAAGCGTGGAAGGGGATTCCGGTTATACAAAACAAGCGTTGCTCGACTTTGGGAAAATTATTATTATAGGTTTTGCCTTTGGGGTTTCCGGAGGTTATGCCCTCTATCTTTCAATTAAAAAAAGGGTTGTTCCCCATTATTTGTCGAACGTTGTTTCCCTTTCTGCTGTGCTGGCAATTTTTGTTATAAGTGATCTTTTTGCACACGAATCTGGACTATTGGCAGTGGTAGTAATGGGAATGTTTTTGGGAAATAGCGATCTTCCAAGCCTTAAGGAATTGCTATATTTTAAGGAATCATTGAGCGTGCTGCTAATTTCCATATTATTCATTTTGCTTGCCGCAAATATAAGTTTGGACGACCTACTGCTGATTTACAACTGGAAAACAGCTATTCTTTTAGCCATTGTTATATTTCTGCTCCGGCCTTTATCGGTCTTTCTCAGCACTATTGGTTCTTCCCTCAAAACCAATGAAAAATTATTTATAAGTTGGGTTGGCCCACGCGGTATCGTTGCTGCGGGTATTTCTTCCCTTTTTGGCACCAAATTAGTTTTAAAAGGAGAAGTGGGCGCCGAATATATTACCCCACTGGTATTTGCGGTGGTTTTGGTTACCGTGTTGCTCAATGCTACTACGGCCCGTTTCATTGCTTCTTTGTTGGGTGTATTTTTGGAAAAATCTGAAGGAATTCTTATTGTTGGAGCTTCCAAAGTTTCACGGCTTATTGCTACCTATCTTCAAAAACACAACCGCCACGTGGTGCTGGTAGATTCCAATCATTTAAATATTAACAGGGCAAAGGAACTTGGTTTGGAAGCCATCAATTTAAATATTTATGCTGATGACCTAACCGACAATATTGAACTGAACGATGTGGGATATCTTTTGGCCATGACTGGCAGTGATGAGATAAACAAGCAAGCTATCAACCGTTTCGGAAAATATTTTGGTGAAAACGGGACTTTTCGTTTAATGACTTCCGAAGAACTCAGAAATCGTCACAATCTTTCGGCAAAGGAACTATTTTCATATACACACGACTACTTACGCTTTACCGAAGTTGCCCAAGATTATCCTTCTATTCAAGAAATTCCGGTGGACAGCCATAACCAGTTTTTGCGAGTGCTAAATATTATTAGTGAAAACGAAGATGCCATTCCCTTGTTCTTAAAACGTCCCGATGGATTTTTGGATTTAATTACGGCGCCAACAGAATTGGAAGTCCAGGAAGAAAGTAGCCTAGTTTATTTGGGGAAACCCATGGATTTTGAAGATGTGGTAAATGCCACCCGAGAAGAAAACGAAGGAACGTCGAAAAAAATAATAAATTGAAATAATCGTTTATAAAGAAACTTACTTCTTATGAAAAAGGCTGTTGCATTTATAATTACAATCCTATTTTCCTTATTAGTATTTTCCTGTAAAAAAGAGGATAGCCGCAGTTGCGTTATTTGTTCTTCCCCGGAGACCTCTTCTTTTGAGCTCTGTAAGGAAAACGATGGCAATGCATCGGTAAATGGCCAAAACACCGGCACTAAGTATGACGTTTATGTTACCGGACTTGAGGAAGCTGGAGTGAGCTGCGGAAACTAACTTTAGTCGTTCAACTTTAATACCGCCATAAATGCTTCCTGTGGAATTTCAACATTTCCTATCTGGCGCATACGTTTCTTCCCTTTCTTTTGTTTTTCAAGAAGTTTTCTCTTTCTTGAAATATCGCCTCCATAACATTTAGCCGTAACGTCCTTACGAAGCGCCTTCACGGTTTCCCGGGCTATAATTTTGGCTCCAATGGCAGCTTGAATGGGAATATCGAACTGTTGGCGAGGGATAAGCTGACGTAGTTTTTCACATATCTTTTTTCCAATATCATATGCATTGTCGCGGTGTAACAAGGCCGAAAGTGCATCTACAATATTTGCATTCAAAAGCACATCTACTTTTACCAGATGCGAGGTTCGCATTCCAATGGGCGAATAATCGAAGGAAGCATAACCTTTAGAAACGGTTTTTAGTTTATCATAAAAATCAAAAACTATTTCAGCCAAAGGCATATCAAAAGAAAGTTCTACCCTTTCGGTAGTAAGGTAGGTTTGGTTGGTTATTTCACCTCTTTTTTCAATACACAAAGACATAACCGAGCCCACAAATTCTGATTTTGTAATAATAGTAGCCTTAATATACGGCTCCTCAACACGGTTTAGTTTGGAAGGATCCGGAAGGTCGGAAGGATTGTTTACCAAGATGGGGGTTTGGGGATCTTTGTTGCTATAGGCGTGGTACGAAACGTTTGGTACGGTAGTAATTACCGTCATATCGAATTCCCTTTCCAGACGTTCCTGAATTATTTCTAAGTGAAGCATTCCCAAAAAGCCACAACGAAAACCAAAACCTAGTGCGGCCGAGCTTTCTGGAATAAAGACAAGGGAAGCATCATTCAATTGAAGTTTTTCCATAGAATTCCGAAGCTCTTCATAATCCTCTGTATCTACGGGATAAATACCTGCAAAAACCATGGGTTTCACATCCTCAAAACCGGCAATCATGTTTTTTGTGGGGCTCTTTGAATCTGTAATGGTATCACCCACCTTTACTTCTTTGGCTTCCTTTATTCCGGTAATCAAATATCCAACATCTCCTGTTTTTATAACATCTTTTGGCTGTTGTTTCAGTTTAAGTGTGCCTACTTCGTCTGCATAATAGCTTTTTCCGGTAGCCATAAACTTAATATGCTGGCCTTTTCTTATTTCGCCATTTAATACCCTAAAATAAGTTTCTACGCCTCTAAAAGGGTTGTAAACCGAATCAAAAATCAAGGCTTGCAAAGATTCTTCTGGATTTCCTTTTGGAGGTGGAATTCGCTCGATAATGGCACTCAGTATTTCGTCAATTCCGATACCTGTTTTGGCACTTGCGGGAATAATTTCTTCGCGCTTACAGCCCAAAAGATCAACAATATCATCTGTTACCTCTTCTATGTTGGCAGATGGCAGATCAATTTTGTTCAATACGGGAATGATTTCCAGATCATTTTCCAAGGCCAGATATAAGTTTGAAATGGTCTGGGCCTGTATGCTCTGTGCGGCATCCACTATAAGCAGTGCGCCTTCGCAGGCTGCAATGGAACGTGAAACTTCATACGAAAAGTCCACATGGCCCGGGGTATCGATTAAGTTTAGAATATAGTTTTCGCCATTATACATATATTCCATTTGTATGGCGTGGCTTTTAATAGTAATGCCGCGTTCGCGCTCCAAGTCCATATTGTCCAACAGCTGATCCTGTTTTTCACGGTCTGTAACGGTTCCGGTGGCATCCAAAAGCCGGTCTGCCAAGGTGCTTTTTCCGTGGTCAATGTGGGCAATAATGCAAAAATTGCGAATGTTCTTCATAAAAATCTCCTTGCTCTTGATATAAGTTGCAAATATAGATTAAAAGTGTGATTTTATTGGGCATGTAAATAGCAGTTAAAAAAAAGCATATTTAGCTGGGTGTATTTAATATTTTTTTTAACATATTTGTAATGATTTTAGTGTCTTTCAATTATAAGTGTTATTTTCTCCCCAGAAAAATAATATAATCGGTGTCGCCCCAGATACTTACTTATGCTATGACGAAATTATTTATTTTATTTTTGTGTATCCCAGCCCTTGGATTATTTGCACAGGAGCTTGCAATCTCTGGAAAAATTACGGATGTTGAAAAAAATCCACTCTCCTTTGTAAATGTTTTGATCTATAAAACCGATAGCGACATACCCTTTAAGGGCTCTACAACCGATAAAGACGGTTTTTTTGAACTTGACGGTCTAACGCCTGGCACCTATAATCTTAATTTTAGCTATGTGGGTTTTGAGAGCAGCCAAGAAACCGTTGAACTTACTTCCAACAAAAATTTTGGCGATTTTGTTTTAAGGCAAAATGCCGAAATGCTTGATGAAACAGTTGTTACAGCTAAATTGCCAACAATAAAAAAAACAGCAGACAAGCTTGTTTTTAATGTTGAAAACACCTCCTTTTCTGTGGGAAACACCATGGATCTCTTAAAGAAAACCCCCGGAGTTTTGGTTATTGGCGATAAAATTCAGGTGAGATTATCTACTCCTGTTATTTTTATAAATGGAAAAAGGGTTTATTTATCTGATTCCGAAGTGGCCTCACTTTTAGAGAATACTGACGCCGCTAACATAAAATCAATTGAAGTAATTACAAGCCCGTCGTCAAAATATGATGCGGATGCGCATACCGTTTTAAATATAGTTACGTCCAAACCTATTTCCGTTGGCTATAAAGGTTCCGTGAATGCCACTTATGAACAGGGAATTTACCCTAAATACAATTTTGGGACTTCCCATTTTTATAAAAACAATTGGCTGAACCTTTACGCAAGTTATAATTACGATACCAAAAAAGAATATAAGGAAGACGAAAATTATATCCGTTTTTTTCAACCCGACGCAGTTTCCACAAAATCTATTTGGGAAACCAATTTCAACCGGACCACTGATTTCGAAAGCCACAATGGAAATATAGTGCTGGATTTTACCCTTGATGATAAGAACAGCCTTAGCTTAACTTCCAATGTTTCGCTGTCACCTAATGTTACCTATAACAATTATGGGGCTTCTTCAATATTTGACGCCCAGCATCAATTGGATTCAACTATTACTACGTTGAGTGCCATGGATTTAAACAGGGACAATCTGACCTTCGCTTTGGATTATAACAGGAAATTGAACGACGAAGGTTCTTCCTTGTCAGCATCGGCCAACTATGTTTATTATGACAAAACACAAGGGCAGACTCTAAGCTCGGATTATTTTTTGGCAAATGGCGATTTTCTTAGAAATAAGAGTTTTTATACCAATTCATTACAGAACAGCAACATTTTTACCGGCCAAACAGATTATTCCACGGCACTTTGGGGTGGCACTTTTGAAGCAGGCCTTAAATTCAGTAATATAGACACTCATAGTAAGCTTGATTTTTTTGATACCGTTAATAGTTCAAACATTTTCAACAATGCGCTATCAGACGATTTCAATTATAAAGAAAATGTATATGCCGAATATTTAAATTTCGAAAGGAACTGGGGAAAATGGACGATCACTGCAGGATTGCGAGGGGAATATACAGATATTGATGCCATTTCCCTTTCCTTGGGAGAAGTAAATACCCAGCAATATTTTGAGCTCTTCCCTTCAGCCTCATTTCATTATAACCTCAACCAAAACAATGGTATTGGTCTAAGTTATGGCCGAAGCATCCATCGGCCGCGATACCAGAGCTTAAATCCGTTCAAATATTTTATTACGGAAAACAACTTTAACAGTGGCAACCCAAATCTAGTACCCGCAATTGAGGACCGTATAACACTAAGTTTTGATCATAAAAACAAACTCTTCTTTAGCCTATACTATCAAAATGTGAAAGATATGCTTGCCCTATTATCTTTTCAAGATAACAACAATAGTACCTTGCGAAGTATTGATACCAATTTGCTAAAGGAATATCAGTACAGTTTTGATATACTTTATTATAATTCACTCACTTCATGGTGGTGGTTTCAAGTTTCCACTTCCACTTTTTATTTGGCCAATGAATCCTATGCCTTGGAAAGCACACAGGAAGCTTACAAAAATGACACCTTTGGCCAATATATTCAGACCGTAAGCAACTTTTCGCTTACCCAGGATAGGTCTTTAACCGCGGATCTTTCCGGGGTTTATCTTTCCAATTTCGTGTTTGGGAATCAATCTTTTAAAAATCAATTTAGCACAAACCTGTCCCTAAGAAAAGAGTTTTGGGACAAACGCGCGAGTATTACCGTTGGCGTTGATGATGTATTCAATACTAATAATGTGCCGGTAATAACCAAATATTTCAACCAGGATAACAGCTATTTCGCCAATGAAGAATCTAGGTTATTTAGGTTGGGGCTAAAATATAATTTCGGAAACGCTCGACTTCGCGATAACAATAAACAAATCCAGACGGATGAAGGTAAACGTCTGGGAGAATAATAAGTTTCCAACCCATCCCAATCCAAACCCCCTTTATATTGTTGATATTTACTACTTTTGCAATTCAAAATAAAAAAAATTGCCAAAAATAGGAAACATACAACTGCCGAATTTTCCGCTGCTTTTAGCACCCATGGAAGACGTTAGCGATCCGCCCTTTCGTGCCCTTTGTAAAGAACAGGGAGCAGATTTGGTATATACCGAATTTATTTCTTCCGAAGGATTGATCCGCGATGCTGCCAAAAGCGTTATGAAATTGGATATTTATGAAAAGGAACGTCCTGTAGGCATCCAAATTTTTGGGGCTGTTATGGAATCCATGTTACGTAGTGTCGAAATTGTTGAGGCCAGCGGCCCTGATATTATTGACATCAACTTTGGATGTCCCGTAAAAAAAGTAGTCTCCAAAGGTGCTGGTGCAGGCATTCTTAAAGATATAGATTTAATGGTGAAACTTACCGAAGCCATGGTAAAGCACACCAATCTTCCTATTACAGTTAAGACCCGTTTAGGCTGGGACCACGATTCCATAAAGATTGTTGAGGTAGCCGAGCGCTTGCAGGATGTGGGCTGCCAGGCCCTTTCCATTCACGGAAGAACTCGTGCGCAAATGTATAAAGGCGATGCGGATTGGCATCCTATTTCAGAAGTGAAAAACAATCCCCGGATGCACATTCCAATCTTTGGGAATGGCGATGTTGATACCCCCGAAAAGGCGATGGAAATGCGTGATAAATACGGTCTTGACGGCGCAATGATTGGCCGCGCCAGCATTGGTTATCCGTGGTTTTTTAAGGAAGTAAAACATTATTTTAAAACAGGTGAACATTTACCGCCACCAACAATGTTGGAGCGTGTTGATGCTGCCAAACGCCACCTGCAGATGGCAATAGACTGGAAAGGTGAAACCCTTGGCGTTTTTGAAACCCGTCGCCATTACACAAATTATTTTAAAGGCATCCCAAACTTTAAGGAATACCGAATGAAGATGGTAACCAGCGATGATGCTGCTTCAGTCTTTGAAGCTTTTGATGAGGTTTTGGAAGTGTTTGGAGATTATGAGTTTGCTTAAGTACAAAGAACGTTGCCTTAGTATTCGGATTATGGGTTGTTTAGTTTTTTGCCGATAAAAAACCTTCCTCGAAAAGAGGAAGGTAGGTTATTAGAATTATTGCAATCATTTTATTTTTGAATGGTAATATACCACGGTTTTTCAATATAATTTTCTGGATCATTGAAACGTTGTAGCAGCGAATCATTTTTAAATATATCGAAATAACGGAAATCAGGATATCTAGAGCTGTCTCTGCTACGAAGCGTATCAATTTCGGTAATGCCCTGATACCGCAGTAAAAGCAATGTGTTGGATACCCATTCTGTTCCAGATTCCGGTTCATTACTACCTCCTCCAGAACTAACACCTATCTCAAAAGGACCAAATAAAGTTTTTTCGAAAGAATCCAAATTGATAGGCAATTGAAACCAATCACCGTTATAAACCAGTTGTCCTTCTTCATTAAGATACCCTCCTTTTGCTTCAATCTCCCCCTCGTTAAACGAGGTGCCATCAGATTTTTGTAGATCCAAATAAACATTGTATGTAAGAAGGTCGCCACCACTAGGTTTGTTTTCTTCTTTGTTGCATGCTAAGATCATTATAATAGAAAATATAGATAATATATAAATTGCTTTCATAACGTTAATTTTTAATGATTAATTTTTTAATAAAAGTTTCTGTTGTCCCTTCCAATTTTACATAATAAATACCATCTGGATAATTTTTGACATCTATTGAAAAAGAATCTTCAATTATTTTAGTTTTTAAATAAAATGATTGCCCCAAAGAATTAAAAATATGTATGTTATATTGTTCATTACTCGGTGGCACAATAGTAATGGTTGTGTTCGCAGGGTTGGGATATAACACCATATCTGCGATCTTCTCGAGAGGTTTAAATCCATTTTTTTCCACTGGCTTATCATCGTTAGCGAAACACTGCTGTTCGGGCGGCGGCGGATCACCGTGAACAATTATTTTTTGGGCATATAGCGCGTTAGAACAAACATTTGTTATTTGTAAATTAAGAATTGTTTGGTTCGATGGATGTAATGTCAGTTGGACTTGTACTTGATTGGTATATTGACCAGAAATTATTGTGCCATTTGTAACGCTCCAAATATAGTTGGCGTTTGAAAGGTTTGGAGCTGTATATGTATAAGTGAAATATGGACAGGCTTGGTCGTAGCCATCAATCTCAATATCTCCTAGATTTAAGATAGACTTCTTAGCAGTCTTTGAACCACAACTTGGCGTAACACGTATTACACCACCATACCCACTCACTGCTTCAATAGTTATGCTATTTGTTCCTTGGCCGCTCAAAATATTCATATTATAGGGTACTTCCCAAGTATAGCTGGACACACCAGGCAAGGAATTAACCGAAAAAGTAGCGTTTTGATTGCTACAAACAGTATTGGGACCAGAAATATTAAAAGTTGGATAATTGATTCCTATACCGCCAATATAGCCATACATTTTACCCACTTGTAATGGGGAAAAATAACTTCGACAATTAAATGTTGAATAACTCATAATATTTGCCGACACAGGCGTCCAAGTATCGCCCCAATTATCTTGCCCTCCAACATATGGATTATAAGTACAACTTGAAGGATATAGATAGGAGAAAGGAATCCTATTCTCTCTCCTAATTCCGGGATCAGCTTCTGTATCACAAAGTTGATCTCCATTTTCCTCACATTTCCTATTGTCAAGAGTTCCTATGCAGAAAAGACCTTGTCTTTTGGAGCGATCTACTGCTTCTTGATAGCAATTTCCTGCACTTTCATTGTAGTCTTGATTTGATTGACGAGCATTGTCATGGGTATGCCTTAAACCTAAATTATGCCCAATCTCATGTCCTAAAACACTTCCTACCGTAGCAACTGAAAAACCAATAGTTTCAACAGCACAGGAATATGGGGTTGTTTGCCATGGCAAATAAGCCTTTCCGCCCCAAATTTCATTTGGTGGAGGAGCAGAACTTATAACAAAATGGACGTTAATCGCACCAGGGGTTTTATTATTTGCCGTGTAGGTACTGAAATATTGATCACCGAAATTGGTATAATTACTGTTGTTAATGATACTAATATCACAGAGCAGGTAAAACCGTATATTGGTGTTGGCAGTATAAAGTGTATTAAGTTGGTCAACAACATCATACACGTCACTTTGATAAATGTTACCGGTACCGTTGTTATTTCTATAAATCCAAGCTTTAATGGGAATTTCATAATAAGTACTAACCCCTTTAAGCATTTCAGAATTCATAAGGGGCATAGTCTCCATACTATCTAATTTATCCAAATAGTCTTTGTCAATGTTTACATTGTTCTCTATTAACAAATCAACTATCTTTTGATTGGAGCCATAAAATTTATCCAATTTGTATTCTTCAGAGCCTATTACAGTTCCACATCCAAGGGAAGTTTCTCGATGATTTTGGCCTAACAGGGCAAGAGAAATTAATAATAAAAAAGATAGCAACAATCTTTTTAGAAACTGCGGGGGGGGGGTAAAATTTTTACTCATAACTTTAAAATTTAAAGATTAAACCTATTTTCTTGGGGAGTTATGATTTATAAAAATATCATTTTAATCGCTGTAAACCAAAATAATGGGTTAGAAATCTAAGATTTTATTCGTTTTACGATGTTTTTTATAATAAATACTTAAATTTAAAAACCTGGGCGTCTTGAAACCCGTCGTCATTACACAAACTATTTTAAGGGAATCCCAAACTTCAAGGAATACCGAATGAAAATGGTAACCAGTGATGATTCTGCTTCGGTTTTTGAAGCTTTTGATGAAGTTTTGGAGACTTTTGGGGATTATGAGTTTGCTTAGGTTTTACCAATAAAAAAACCTTCCTCGTTAAAAGAAGATTTTACTTATATAGAATATTTGTATAACCTAGATTTTCACGAACTCCATAAATTCATTTTCTGAATAATAGATTTTTAAAATATTGTTTAAAAGCTCATATTTATTATCCCAATTATTAGTGGAATGGTTATAATTTAAACCAAGATTATCCAAGAATAAATAACCCCAATCAGTTTCACCAACTTCAGTTCCAAAAAATTTTTTAAAGATTAATAAATTCTTAGATTCATTTAGTAAATAGTCGCCGAAAAATTCATTTCTAACTGTATAAATTTCAAATTTATTATTCTCTTTAAAATCAATATTTATTTCCTTGGAATTTTCAAAATCAGATGGCAAATTTATTGTTCCATCTGCCTCATTTACAAAAGCTTCGAGCTTCCAATTACCAACTAATTGATTATTTTGAGCATCATCTTTTTCAGAACTACAGCCTAGCATTGAGGCGAAGATTATTAAAAATAAAATTGCTTTTTTCATAATGTTAGATTATACGTAAATATACGTAAATGCTGATAAATAAGTATTATTTCAACAACCGGTAGTGTTTGGGGATTATGAGTTTGCTTAAATTGATTAGGAATTTTAAGTGTTTTAATTTATAAATCCTTTTACCTTTGAAGAAGAAATTATCGTCATGCAGCGGCTCAAGATCCTCAACACTTATTTTATTGCTAATAACGTTAAACGCTTTGTTTTAGAAAAACCAAAAGAGTTTACCTATACTCCGGGTCAATCGGCGCGTATTTCCATCAATTTGCCGAACTGGAAGGACCAAATCCGGCCATTTACTTTTACTTCATTACAGCATTGGGATTACTTAGAATTTATCATAAAAATTCACGAAGACCACAAAGGCGTAACCGCGCAACTGGGCAAGCTCAATAATGGTGACGAGTTGTTACTTCAAGATGTATATGGAACAATTCAATATAAAGGGCCAGGCATATTCATTGCTGGTGGTACAGGCATTACACCTTTTATAGCGATTTTTAGGGCGCTTTTTGAGAGTGGAAATCTGCGGAACCTTGCGCTTTTATATTCAAATAAAACCAAGGATGACATCATTTTACACGATGAATTGACAAAGATGTTGGGGCCGGCCTATAGAAATGTTTTCACCCAAGAAGGCGTAATTGGT
>JBBQQN010000075.1:0-16580 GCA_038215845.1 Flavobacteriales bacterium
TGAATAGCCACTTGTTTTTTTTAGTATTTTTATTAATACCACCTCCGCGTAAACAGTCCCAATAAGGTTTTGGGGCTAAGGGTAACAATAAACCGAACTCTTTGGTCATAATCTGGCAGGTTTGGCTCAAAGCCCAAATTGGAATATACGGGAAAATAGAGTTCAAAATAGTCTGCAACCAGGCTCAACCTAATACCACTGTCAAAAACCGCATTGGTGCCGCGCATTTTGTTGTGCACCAACCCAATATCGCCATAGGCATAAATCCATTTCCAAATATTGGTGCTGGCATTTAAAGTGGTTATCCAGCTATTGGCAAAAGCAGGTTCCAACTGTGATTTGAAGCCTCCTTCAGCAACAATTAGCTGTTGGCTGAAAAGGCCAGTATCCTCACTTCTTCCGTAGTAATTATAATCAAAAAGATAATCCGTAGGACGGTCCAGCGCAAAGCTGAAAAAATCTTCATTTTCTCGGGAATCGTTAAAAAGAAAAGTTCCTGCAAAAAACCTAAGGTTTAGCTGGCGATTGTTTAAAAATAATTTTCGGTACTCCATGGTCGCCGAAATCTTGCTGAACTTTGAAGAAATTTGATAATCAACCACCCCTCTAAAGTAATTGATAAGGTTTGGGTTCGAATATACATATTGCATATTGAACACACTGTAATTGGGTTCCTGCAGGGGATCATTGGGGTTATCGTCTTGATAAACATTTACGTTCCGCAGATTTATATATTGTTTTTCATTGTCCCTTAAATCTTTGTTACGGAAGGCAAAGGTCATATAGGGAGTAAATCGCTTATAGAACAGATCGCGGTCATAGGAATAATAATTTCCTGAAAAACCATAGCGCATGGCAAAAAGCTTTCCTTGGTTCATGGTTTGGGTATAGCTAACCGAAGCACTACCCACCAAGGTTTTGGACCGTAAACCAAACTGTGGTTCCAGACTGTAGTGTATGGCCTTAGGTAGAACAGTTTTGTTATAAAGCCTTAAGCCTGTGGAAATACCATCGTATAGATTGTATTCAAAAATGGGCATAAAGAAAAACTGGTTGTAATTAGGGTCTTCCACATCCTGAAAAAGCCTAAACTGAAGAGGTCTGTTCAGTAAGCCGGTAACCGCTTTATAATTGTTGCGGCGGTTGTATTCGGCTATTTCCCCTTCATAATTCACAGCCAATCTGCTTATATCCTTGGACGGAATGGTAACAGTGGAAAGACTATCTATGGGAAGCAGCCAAGTCTTATATACTACATCACCTTTATTAAGGCCATAGAGTGAAACTGGAAGGGAGGACTTTCTGTTATTTTTTACTGTCACTTCCAAAGAATCGCCTTTCTTTATTACTTTTTTTATTTTGAAATCGATGGTTGTTCGGGTATCGGCATAATCCTCGAAAAACCAATTTACAGGCAGGGAGGTGTTTTGCTCCAAGACCGATTCAAAAGAGGTGGAAGTGGTGGGTTTCAGTTTATTTTCGGCATAAAATTGTTTTATGCTTTTCTTTAAAACCTCATCTCCCAAATAATCGTCCAGATATTGAAGGCCACTTCCGCCGTAGTAATCATTGGCGATATTCATATTGAATTTTAAAAGCGAATCTTTTGGCGTGGTCAAGGCTTGATGGATATTATTCCGGGCCATATTCAGGTAGAGAATGGGGTACTGATCATTAAATTCCAAGTCTGCGGCATGGGCCCAACGAATAACCCACCAATCGCTGAGATTCCCGATGATTTTCATTTTTGGATAATAGGTATCCACATATTCCATCATCAAATAAATCTGCAATGCCCCTTGCAGCCAGTAGTCTTCCCGTGAATTAAGGATAAATGTATTTTCAATATAATGGCGCGAAATGGTTTTAAGCTGTTCCATATCGTACTCAAAACCGTCAGGAAATGGACTGATAAAGCTGGGAAGCTGGTTAAGGCCGTAGACGGGTTTTCTTTTGTAATCCAGTTCGCTGATAACCATTTGGTCAAAAGGGTAGGGGCCTAAGTTGGTATCAAGAAAATGGACAACCCTGTCAATCAACAAAGCTTGGACTGGAGGGTTTATTTTGCTGTTTTCCAAATTGGTAATGATGCGTAATTTATCTGTTTCAATAGTTTCAAAATTTGGGTTTTTCTCCAAATAAAGAATTGCTTGAATCCTATCGTTTCCTTGGATTTCGATGGTTTTTAAATTTCCTGCTACCTTTTCAGAAATCAAGTCGAAATCAGAAGTTAGATTGTATTCTTTCGGGGCATGGATACTTATTGAAAAATTGGTGGGGGCCAGATAAAGATCGTCAGTATTTTTATTGCTATAAACCTGCCACTCCCCATCATAGACTGCCGGCGAGATAAACCAATAGCGGAGTTTGTAATCATTTACACTGTTTACCCCATAACGGGTAAACTTATCATCTGGCACTTTTACCAAATATTTTAGGTTGAAAGTAAAGCTTTCCCCGGGGCTCAAAGATGAATCCAGCGTTATTTTTAAAATATCAACAGCTGCTCCGCGCTCCCATTTTAAAGCAGTATTTTCTAAGCCGGTAATGGTTTCTATGGTTGTTCTTCCTCGGTCCTCATCTTTTTCAAAATGAAAGGAACTTTCATAATTTTCGGCGAACCGTTTTGCTAAAGGGGTTGTTTTTGATGAATAGCTATTGGGCCAGTCAAAGAGGTAGATTTCGTTTAATACATCTTCCGAAGTATTCTGAAAAGTTACTTGTTGCTCTATCAAAAGGGTTTTTTCCGAAGGATTTAAAGTGGCATCTATAGAAATGCTTTGCTGTGCCTGAATTTGAAGGACACAACAAAAGAGCAGTGAGTAAATAAAGATTCGTAGTATCAAGAAATTTTCAGGGATTTTAAAGTACTTAAATCGGAAATTGGGTTGATGTGGATTGTTTTCTGAAAAAGTCCAGTATATTTTGCAGATATGAAAGGGAACAATAAAAGTTGAAACATATGTAAATTTTTAAAAATTTGGGCTCAAATTGTACTCATTGTAAAAATCATTCAAAATTTGAAGAACTTCCTCTTCGCTATCTACAAGATGTACCAAATCTAAGTCTTCTTCGTGAACATTGTTATGTGCTTGCAACAAGGTTGTCTTGACCCATTCAAAAAGTCCGCCCCAAAATTCGGTGCCAACAAGTATAATGGGGAACTTATCAATTTTATGTGTTTGGATCAACGTTAAGGCTTCAAAAAACTCATCAAGCGTGCCGAACCCACCTGGCATAACAACAAAGCCTTGGGAATATTTCACAAACATGACTTTCCGAACAAAAAAGTAATCGAAATCGATACTTTTATCGCTGTCAATATAAGGATTGTCATGTTGTTCAAACGGCAATGTAATATTTAATCCCACCGAAGTTCCGCCAGCAAGATGCGCTCCCTTGTTTCCGGCTTCCATGATTCCGGGACCACCACCTGTAATTACCCCATAACCGTTTTCGGTTATTTTTTTGGCAATGTTTTCGGCAAGTTTATAGTATTTATTATCAGGTTTTGTGCGGGCTGAACCGAATATGGAAACACAGGGTCCAATTCTGCTCATTTTTTCATAGCCGTTTACAAACTCTCCCATTATTTTGAAAATAGCCCAAGAATCGTTTGTTTTCACTTCATTCCAGTTTTTCGGTGTCTGTTCGTTTCGCATTAATTTGGTATTGAGTATTGAGTATTGAGTATTCAGTATTCAGTGTTCAGCACTTTATTTTTCCTCATCGCTCATCGCTTGTGCCTTTTTCCTCGCTTACGAATGTAATTCTTTTTTAAGAAAACGTGCGGTGTAACTCTTTTTGTTCTCCGCCACTTCTTCCGGAGTTCCCAAGGCCATAACTTTTCCACCTTTCTTTCCGCCTTCGGGGCCTATGTCTATAATATAATCAACGGTTTTTATTACATCCAGATTGTGCTCTATTATGAGCACGGTATTACCTTTGTCCGCTAATTTGTTAAGCACCACCATTAATACCCGAATATCTTCAAAATGAAGGCCAGTGGTAGGCTCATCCAGAATGTAAAAGGTATTGCCGGTATCGCGTTTGGAAAGTTCCGTGGCGAGTTTTATGCGCTGGGCCTCACCGCCGGAAAGCGTGGTGGACTGTTGCCCCAAAGTTATATAACCCAAACCTACATCTTGTATGGTTTTAACCTTGCGGTAAATTTTTGGGATGTGTTCAAAAAATTCGCAGGATTCATTAATAGTCATTTCCAATACATCGTAAATGGATTTTCCTTTATAACGTATTTCAAGCGTTTCCCGATTAAAGCGTTTTCCTTGGCAGGTTTCGCATTCAACGTAAACATCTGGCAGGAAATTCATTTCAATAACCCGCAATCCTGCGCCTTTACAGGTTTCACATCTTCCACCAGTTACATTGAAACTGAAACGGCCCGGTTTGTAGCCGCGTATAAGTGCCTCAGGCATTTTGGCGAACAGATTCCGTACTTCTGAAAAGAGACCCGTATAGGTAGCAGGATTGCTTCGCGGTGTTCTGCCAATGGGCGATTGGTTGATGTCTATTACTTTGTCCAAATTTTTCAACCCATCAATCTTTTTGTATGGCATGGGTTTTTTCACCCCATTGAAAAAATATGCATTGAGAATAGGGTAGAGGGTTTCATTGATCAGCGTGCTTTTTCCACTTCCCGAAACGCCCGTAACGCCAATCATTTTACCCAAAGGGAATTCAACTGAAACATTTTTCAAATTGTTTCCGGTAGCGCCTTTAAGGGTTAATGTTTTCCCGTTTCCTTTTCTTCTTTTCTTCGGAATTTCTATTTCCTTGGTGCCGTTAAGATAATCCGCGGTAAGGGTGTGGTGTTTTTTAATTTCTTCGGGAGTACCTTCCGAAACTATTTCGCCGCCGTGCCTTCCCGCCGCTGGACCAATATCGATAACATAGTCGGCGGCTTCTATCATTTCCTTGTCGTGCTCAACAACAATTACGGAATTTCCTATTTCCCGAAGTTGCTTTAACGAATATATTAAGCGCTCGTTATCGCGCTGATGCAGGCCAATACTTGGTTCATCCAGAATATACAAAACGCCCACAAGCTGCGAGCCTATCTGGGTCGCCAAACGGATTCGCTGCGCTTCCCCTCCGGAAAGGGATTTGGAGCTTCGGTCCAAAGCCAAATAGGTAAGGCCCACGTCTACCAAAAACTGAAGCCGCGAACGAACTTCTTTAATAATTTCGGAAGCTATTTTCTGTTGTGTTTCCGAAAGATTTCCATCGAGGTTTGTGAACCACTCCGCCAATTCCACAATATCCATATGGGCGAGTTCGGCTATGTTCTTTCCGTTTACTTTAAAGTAAAGCGATTCCTTGCGAAGTCTTGTTCCCCAGCATTCCGGACAAGGAATTTTGTCCATATATTCCTTTGCCCATCTTTTAAGGGAAGTGGATTCGTTGGCTTCAAAAGTATTCTGAAGAAAAGTGGCTACACCTTCAAAATCTATCTTATAACTTCTGGTGATGCCCAATGCCTTTGAAGCAATATCAAATTTTTCATTTCCCCCGAAAAAAATCACATCCTTGGCTTCCTTTGGAATCGATTCAAATGGATCGGTCAATTTAAATTTGTACCGTTCCGCAATCAGTTCCAGTTGCTTGAAAATCCAATTCTGTTTTTGTGGGCCGTGCGGCGCCAAAGCTCCTTGTTTTATGGATAGTTTTGGGTTTGGAACCAGTTTGTCCAAATTCACTTCATACAATTTGCCAAGCCCTTTGCAATTGGGGCACATCCCTTTTGGGGAGTTGAACGAAAAATTGTTTGGTTCCGGATTGGGGTACGAAATGCCCGAAGTTGGGCACATAAGAGAACGGCTGAAATAGCGCGCTTCATTGGTATCGTTGTCCAAAACCATCAATATATCCTCCCCGTGGTACATTGCGGTATTGATGGATTCACTTAAGCGTTTGTCATTGTCGCTTTCGGTTGAAATTTTAAGTCGGTCAATTACGGTTTCAATATCGTGGTTTTTGTAACGGTCCAACTTCATTCCCTTTACAATATCCCTCACTTCGCCATCTACGCGTACTTTTATAAATCCCTGTTTCGCAATCTGTTCGAAGAGTTCGCGGTAATGTCCTTTCCGTGAACGGACAACAGGGGCAAGGATGCTTACTTTTCTATCGGCAAAGTCTTCTAAAATAAGTTGCTTTATTTGCTCATCTGTATAGCTTACCATTTTTAGGCCAGTGTTATAACTGTATGCATCGCTGGCGCGGGCGTAAAGAAGGCGAAGAAAATCGTAAATCTCGGTAATGGTGCCAACGGTGGAACGCGGACTTTTACTGGTAGTTTTTTGCTCGATGGCAATAACTGGGGAAAGGCCGTCAATTTTATCTACATCGGGTCTTTCCAGACTTCCCAAAAATTGGCGTGCATACGCTGAAAAAGTTTCAATATAACGGCGCTGCCCTTCGGCATAAATGGTATCAAATGCCAAGGAAGATTTCCCACTGCCCGAAAGTCCTGTAATTACTACTAATTTCTCCCTTGGGATACGAACGTCTATATTCTTTAAATTGTGGACTCGCGCGCCAAGTACTTCAATAAAATCTTCACTTTTTGACATAGTTTGCAAAGGTACTATTTCAATTGTGAATTTTGAAGTATGGGTTCTCAATTTTTGGTTAAAACGTTGGAGGCAGGAAGTATTGGGAGTTTCATTCTATCAAAACCCCACTGCAGTATCGTCGCCGCGATTATCTGCCCCACCTTCCATCTTTCCATTGGGAAGGACCAAAATGGCATCTACTTTTCCGATGATGGGATCGGTTTCTGTATTTTCCGGATATCCTTTTTTATCCAAATTTTCAATTAGTTCCCTTGGAAATCTACCGAATTCATACCTTATGGCATCGGGCAACCATTGATGGTGAAAGCGGGGAGCATTCACGGCTTCCTGCATATTCATATCAAATTCATATACATTTAGTATGGTCTGTAAAACCGAGGTAGTTATAGCGAAGCCTCCCGGAGTTCCCACAACCATCCAAAGGTTTCCATCCCGTTCAACAATTGTAGGTGTCATGGAGCTCAACATTCTCTTTTGGGATGCTAGGGCGTTTGCCTGTCCTCCAACGAGCCCATAAATATTGGGAGCGCCTAGCTTGGCACTAAAATCGCCCATTTCATTGTTTAGGAAAAAACCCAACTCCTTTACATATATTTTTGAACCGTATTCTGAATTTAAAGTGGTGGTTACCGAAACCGCATTTCCAAATTGATCTACAATGGAGTAATGTGTGGTCTGGGGGCTTTCATATCCTACAATTTTCCCAGGTTCTATTTCAGTGGAAGGGGTTGCGGCTTCAAATGAAAAATTTGCCATCCTGTTTTTGAGATATTTTTTATTTAAAAGTGAATCGATAGGATTCTCAACAAAATCCGGATCGCCCAAATAAAAACTTCTATCGGCGTATGCACGTCGTTCGGCTTCGGTCAATAATTGAATATATTTTTCAGTGTTATGTCCATATTCAGAAATAGGATATGGCTCTATCATTTTCATTATCTGGGCTAAACATACACCTCCACTGGAAGGAGGCGCCATGGAAATTATCTGTAAATCCTTATATTTAAAAACAATGGGGTCGCGCCATTGTGCTTCGTAGGCTTCCAAATCCTTTAAGGTTATAATGCTGTTTTTTTTCTTTAGAAATTCCACCAATATTTTTGCGGTTTTCCCGCTATAAAATTCAGAACGGCCATTGTTTGAAATACGCTTAAGGGTTTGAGCAAGGTTTAGGTTTTTTATGGTATCGCCCGTTTTATATATTTCGGTAAAAAGAAAAGGTCCTACATTGTTTTTTTCAAATGCTTCCCGAAATTTTTCAAACCGTTCCATCTGTTGCTGGGTTACCACAAAACCATTTTGGGCCAGTTCGATAACAGGTTTCAAAATAATCTCCATTGGCAGGGTGCCAAATTTTTCGTGAACCGCAAAAATTCCGGCAACGGTTCCGGGAACACCAATTGCCAAGCCGCCGGTGGAACTTTTCTCCGGAATGAAATTTCCCTTTTCGTCCAAAAACATATTTTTTGACGCAGCGATGGGTGCTTTTTCACGAAAGTCCAAGGAGCCGGTTTCGCCATATTGGCTTCTATAAACCATAAAACCACCACCCCCAAGATTTCCCGCATAGGGGTAAACTACGGCAAGCGCCATTTGGGTAGCAATCATGGCATCAAAAGCGTTACCACCTTTTTGAAGGATTTCAACCCCAATTTTTGAGGCTTCTTCCCGTGCGGAAACCACCATTGCCGAATCGCTAACCAATCCTTTTACTTCTACTGGAGTGGTATGGACAATAGCTTGTTGTTTGGGTTTTTCTTTACAGGAGAATAAGAGAAGGATGATTAATAGCTGGTACAGCTTCATAGTTGGGTGAGTTTTTGTTGTGAAAAGATAATCAATTCATCAAAAAAGGAAGTGAATTCAATTTCGAATTCATCATAATATTCCTCCAGTTCCAGTACGGCCAGGTTCATTTTTGAAACCCCTTTGGTACGAACGTTCATTTGGGTTAGTATTTTTGCTATCCCAGGAACTGTGGCATAGCTCAACAGCCAATTATCGGCTATCATATAGGGCATCATTCGCTGGATCCGTGAGGGAAGCACGGTAAAATTTTCCCGAAGCATTTCATAAAATTCCTCCACATAATCTGGCAGAGGTTGTGGATGATATTTTTTCCAGTTTTTTGCTAAATAATGATCGTACAATATATCAACTATCACCCCGCTGTAGTGCCCGTAATTTTGATGCAAGCGGGCAGTACTTTTCCGGACGGTTGGATGGGCATCGGTAAAAGTGTCAATCTCGCGGTGAAGGAGAATCCCTTTAATGATTTGCGGTGGATATTTAAGGAAACGCTTGCCTTTGATGCCATCTGCAATAAAATTTCCTATTGTGATGCCTTCGTCATCGCCGGAAAGGTAGATATGTGCCAAAAAGTTCATTCCACAATTTACGAAATAGGCGGAAAGAATTCTCTTTTTAAAAAAGTATCTTTGTACCAAATTTTTCAGAAAATGACATTGATAAAATCCATTTCAGGAATCCGTGGAACCATTGGCGGACAACAGGGAGACAATTTAACTCCGATTGATGCGGTAAAATATGCTGCTGCTTACGGCAGTTGGGTAAAAAAACAACGAAACAAGGAAACCTATAAAGTAGTGGTTGGTCGCGATGCCCGTATTTCTGGCGAAATGATGCAGCAGTTGGTAATGAACACCTTGGTAGGGATGGGAATTACCGTTGTGGATTTAAACCTTTCGACCACTCCCACAGTTGAAATGGCAGTAACGCTCGAGCATGCAGACGGCGGAATAATATTGACAGCCAGCCACAACCCAAAACAGTGGAACGCGCTTAAATTATTGAACAATAAAGGTGAATTCCTTAACGCGGCCGCGGGACAGGAAATCCTTGATATAGCAGAAAACGGGACAATTGAATTTGCTGAAGTGGATAATCTGGGTGAAATCCATAAAAACGACGCGTATATAGATATTCATATAGATGAAATTTTGGACCTGCCTTTAGTAAAAGCCGATGCCATAAAAAAAGCCAAGTTTAAGGTGGTGGTGGATGCCGTAAATTCTACTGGCGGTATTGCGGTTCCGCTTTTGTTGGAAGCTTTGGGCGTTGAGCCAGTAAAGTTGCACTGTATTCCAAACGGACAATTTCCGCATAATCCCGAGCCTTTAAAGGAGCATTTGGGCGATTTGATGGAAAGGGTGATAAAGGAACGCGCAGATTTTGGAATTGTAGTAGATCCAGATGTTGATAGATTGGCATTTGTAGACGAAAATGGAGAAATGTTTGGGGAAGAATATACTCTTGTGGCGGTCGCGGATTATGTGTTGCAAAATACACCGGGCAGTACCGTATCAAATATGTCTTCTTCAAGAGCATTGCGGGATATTACCGAAAAGCACGGCGGAACATATACTGCCAGTGCAGTGGGAGAAGTAAATGTGGTTGAAAAAATGAAGGAAACCAATGCAGTAATAGGAGGTGAGGGAAACGGAGGAATCATTTATCCAGAACTTCATTATGGTCGCGATAGTTTAGTGGGAATCGCTTTGTTTTTAAGTTTTCTTGCCGAGGAAAAGATTGCCGTTAGTGAACTTCGGAAAAAATACACTTCTTACTTTATGAGCAAGAAAAAAATAGAATTGACTCCACAGTTGGATGTTGATGCTATTTTAAAAGCGATGGAAGCTAAGTATGCTTCTGAAGAAATAAATACCATTGACGGTGTAAAAATAGACTTTGCTGAAAATTGGGTACACCTTCGAAAATCAAATACCGAACCTATAATCAGGATTTATACGGAAGCAAAAAGTCAAGAGGAAGCCGATGCGCTGGCTGATAGGATTATTGGGGAGATTAAAACTGTTGCAGGGATTTAGAGTAAATCATAATATCTCTAAGAGATTATATATAGAAATAGGAATAATTGTTAATCTATACGCGCCTTCCCCCCAGATATTTGAGAAGGCGCTTTACAATTTATCTACTCTATGTTATATGTTATATTCGGTTGTTGTGCACAGTTTTTTTCGATTCTATTTCTTTAAATATCTTTCCGTCTCTTTTAATTATTTGGAATTTTTTTTCAATCCAATTCGTTTTATACAGATTATTATAATATTCGTAAATATTATTCTTAATCAAATGTTCATTTAGGATTTCAATTCCGTTTTTGTCAATAATTTTCACAAAAGCATTTTGTCCATTTTCGTCAATCGAGTAAATTACAAATCCTCTTAAAGTCCGATTTTTATTCCATTTCGATAATTTTTTACTTTCGGTTTGGTATTTAAATCCGTTTGCGAAAATTGATTTCGTGATTTTAAGCAATTCATTAGATTTCTTTTTATCCGATTTTAAGATGTCAGAAATGGCAGTTTCCAAAACTTTTAGAATTGTTCTATTCTTATCGATATTGTTTTTTTTAAAGTAATTTTCAAAGTCAAATCCACCGAAAGTATATTCTGAAATTCCATCTGCTGAATTTCTATAATTAGATTCAGGAATTTTAGAGGTAATTTGAATATTCAGTTTTGAAATTCCGTCAAATTCAAACTTTTTCGGAATTTGATACAAAAAAATGTTTTGGACAGTATGTGTAGTCAAATTAAAATCTTTTTGTGTGAATCCGTTTGGTAATTCTTGAGAAAACTCAATATGAATGCTTATGTCTGTTAAATATTTCGCCATTTTCTCAAATTGTGCACAACTCGTTATATAATAACATTTATTACTGTTATCCCGTAAATAGGTCAGGATATAAATAGTTTTTTATGTTCGTTATTACGTAATTTATTTTTTGGATGGAAACCAAAGATATTAATATATATAGAATTTGATTTCCAATGGCGTTAAACATTCCTAAGCTTCCATCGTTTATGCGACCATAAATAATATTCTGGCTTTTCCCGGATCTGCTTTTCAATGGAGTCCAGAAACATTCGGGTGATCTGAAAATCCGGGTATTCCTTCGGATTGTCTGCCAAGGGCACAAAAGTGGCCGTATAATACCCGCGCTTTATTTTTTCAACTTTTAGGTACATTACCGAAAAATCTAGCCGTTTTGCAAGATCTTCCGTACCCACAAATACGGGCACATCAATACCCATAAAAGTATCGCGGTGCCGAAAGCCGCCAGCTTTTGGCGTTTGGTCTGAAAGTATATAGGTTAGGGTTTTTATCCCTTTGCTGGCTTTTCTAAATAAAACCGATACTATTTTTTTGTTGCTCACGATGATGCCTCCAAAATGTTCCCTGGTTTTTTTTACCATGGCATCAAATTGTTTATTGTCCAACGGTTTATATACGGCGTGGGCTTGGTGCTGCATTAATTTGTTCAAAATACCACTCCATTCCCAATTGCCGTAATGGCCTGCCATTAAGAGAATGCTTTTGTTGTTTTGGTAGTAGGGTTCAAGTATTTCGGCGTTGGTCACCACAAAGCGTTTCCGGATTTCTTTTTCGGAAATGGTAAATGCCTTTATGGTTTCAAAAATAACATCACATAGATGCTTAAAGAATTTTTTTGCGATGGTATTGCGTTCTTCGTCAGATTTCTCGGGGAATACGAGCGCCAAATTATCCTTGACCACTTTTTTCCGATAGCCCACAATATAATATACCAGAAAGTAAAGCGCACTCGATTTGATATACAGTATGCGCATGGGCAAAATGGAAAGTAACCAAAGAATTGGATATGCCAGTATATAAAGCAATCTTTGCATAGTTGTATTTACTGCAAAACTAATTAAATTTATCTGTTGAAGGGAGAAATGTGAAGTGAGAAGTTGGAAGTGGGAAATAAGAAGTGGGAAGTGTGAAGTGTGAAGTGGGAAGTTTTGAATGTTGCGATAAACTTAAATCTTAACTATATGAGCGCAGAATTAAAAATGAGGACACAACAGTTTGCATTGGATTGCTGGCATTTATGTTCTGAAATCCCAAAATCCCGTGAATATAATGCTTACGTTAATCAACTGCTTAGATGTTCCAGTTCAGTGGGTGCAAATTATCGTGCCGCTTTAAGGGGAAAATCGCCGAAAGATTTTATGAATAAATTAAAGATTGTGATGGAAGAAGCAGACGAAAGCGTGTATTGGATAGAAATGTTTATGGTTATATTAAAAGATAATTCCCAAAACTTAAAAAAATTACATAAAGAAGCAAATGAATTGGTAGCTATAACTGTAGCATCAATTAATACAGCTAAAAAAAATCAAAATTGTTAAAATCTAATTTCTAACTTCTAACTTCAAATTTCAAATTTCATATTTCTAACTTCAAATTTCTAATTTCATACTTTACTATGCAAAACCTTCACATAGCAACCATAATCATTATTGCCGTAAACGTTATTATTTCAATGAAGGGCTTTAGCGATTTTACATTTTTTGAAAAATATAAATTCAACATTGCCGGAATCCGAAGAGGGGAGCAGATACGTATGATCAGCTCTGGCTTTTTGCACGCAGACTTTTCGCATTTGCTTTTCAATATGCTTACGCTTTACTTTTTTGCCTTTGTGGTTATTGGGGAAGTGGGGGTAACCAAATTTGTATTGATATATGTTGCAAGTTTGTTGGTGGGTAATCTTCTGTCCTTCTATTTTCACAAAGACGAATACCATTACAGTGCAGTGGGTGCCAGTGGAGCCATTATGGGTATTCTGTATTCCGCCATTTTGTTTTATCCAGATATGGGCCTTTACCTTTTCTTTATTCCCATTGCTATTCCTGCCTGGCTTTTTGGGATGGCATACTTGTTGTATTCTATCTACGGCATGAAAAAAAGATTGGGAAATATTGGTCACGATGCCCACATTGGTGGAGCAGTTGGAGGTTACATCCTCACGCTGGCTTTTGTGCCTTCTTTGTTTCAGACAAGTCTTTGGATCGTTGTTTTGTTGGCGATTCCCCTAATCATTTTGTTTGTCATGCATAAATTCGGAAAAATCTAAAAAAATAAAAACACATGAAAAACCTTAAAACCATTTCCACACTTTTAATTGTAGTTATAACTACCACTATGATGGCGCAAAACACCCCACCTCCCGCAACAGTGAATGTAACGGGCGAAGGAATTGTTCGTGTAGTGCCCGATGAGGTTACTATAAGTGTGCGTGTTGAAAACACAGGTGAGAATACCAAAACGTTGAAAGACCAAAACGATGCTACAATCAATGAAGTTTTGAAGTTTATAAAAAAAATGGGGATTGATGATAAAGATGTGAAGACCGAATACATTCAGTTAAACAAAAATTACGATTATAATTCAAAAACCTATACACTTTCTGCCAATCAGTCGCTTTCGGTTAAATTGAGAGATTTAACTAAATACGAAGCTTTGATGAAAGGCTTGATGGAAAGTGGAATTAACCGTATTGATGGGGTTAACTTTTCTTCCTCAAACAAAACTGCCTTAGAGTCGCAAGCCAGAAAAAAAGCGGTGGAAAACGCACAAATGAAAGCTAAGGAATATGTTGGGGTTTTAGACCAGACTATTGGCAAAGCTATTTTAATCAGCGAATTTCAAAATACAAGTGGCCCACAACCCATGTACAAAACGGCCATGATGGATTCATCGGCTTCTGGGAATGAATCGCAAACAATCGCTCTGGGCGAAATGGAAATACGCACAACTGTAAACGTAAGTTTCTTATTGAACTAAGCGTTTACAATTTCAAATAAAAAAGCCTCAGTTTTCAAGTGAAAACTGAGGCTTTTTTAATGATTAATCCTTTAGTGCTATTGTCCTAAAAGAGAAGCCATTTTATTCTCCAAGGCTGGGCCGCGAAGGTTTTTGTCAATAATTACCCCGTTCTCGTCCAATAGAAATGTGGCAGGAATAGAGCGCACACTGTACATTTGAGCGATAGGATCATTCCAAAACTGAAGGTTAGATACGTGGTACCAATCCATTTTATCATCCTTAATGGCTTGTATCCATCTGTCCTTTTGCTCAGCCTTATCCAAGGAAACGCTAATAATGTTCAAACCTTTATCGTGGTATTTATTGTAAACATTTACAACATTCGGGTTTTCCAATCGGCAGGGTTTGCACCAAGACGCCCAAAAGTCGATAATTGTATATTTGCCCAAGGCATCCTTTAAGGCAAAGGTTTCTCCCGTTGGTGTTGGGGCGCTAAAGTTGGGAGCGGTGCTACCGACTTCAGCTTTTTGCATTGCCTGCAGATTCGTTTTTAAATCCTGTGTTATTTCTGAAGAAGCCATTTTTGGGCTTAAGTTGTCGATATAATCGGATGCTTCTGCAGGAGTAATTTCTTTTCTGCTAAGCATTTCCGAAAGTAGCATTACCGAAAAAAGTGAATTGTTGTTTTCATCCAAAAATTGTTTTTTGTATTCCACTTCCTCATTCATCATTTTCAGGTTTTCAGCCTGTATCTGCGCTATCATCGCCGTATCTTTTTGGTCAGCAGCAGCTCTATAGCGCTCCATGCTTTGCTGTTTTTGTGCATTGTAGTTCTTCATTCTGGAAGCAAAATCTCCATAAATTTCATTTTGCTTTCCTCCCGTTACCGTGGAAGACGAAATACTATCCTTATAGACTATTGCCTTTAGGTCTGTATTTTCGGGAAAGTAAAGCACCGAGCTGTTAACGCCATCAATGCGAAGAAAATTTAAGCTTACAGCATCGCTATTTGGATAGGTTCCAGAAAATTTTCCCTTGGCAACAATAAGGGTGTCCAGTACTTTTGGCTGTTTGTTTTCAAAAGTATAAACATATATTTGGGTACCATCCTCAAATCCAATGGCATCACCTTCAAGTGAATACGAATTGGTATCTTTATTGCAGGATAGTACTGAAAGTGTAAGTAGCAAAGCAAAAATAATTCTCATATTACAGATTTTTAAAATTTGAGCAAAAATAGCTGTTTATTATTTGAAAGGCCATTTTAAGCGGAATAATTTGTTAATTATTAACATTCTTTGGAACCAGAAAACCTTACTTTTATAAGTTATTAGGGATGCATATCATGAAAAAAGAAAAAAAAGATTTTCCATTAAAAATTAAGATTGGATTTAAAAAGGTTTTCGATACCTATCGGGAAAATGAGAATTCGTCCGATATTTCAAAACACTTGGCTCAAGACATCTTGGCCATCGAGAAAAAATACCCCATTCTATCCTCAGGAATTTCAAAGCTTGATGAAATAAAGAATTACAAGGAACAAATAGACGTTTTGCTGGAACAATTATTTCCATCTGCCTTGCAGACCAATGAAATAAAATTTGCAACGGCTCCCTTTCACGATGTAGCTTTTAAAAGCAGCCAACGGTACAAAAATATAATGCAAGTTGCGGGAAAGGATTTCTTTATGGATCTCACAAACTTTGATGAGGACCAATTCTATATTATGGGGTGTAGCATCATTTTAAATCATTACTACGGATATAAAGTTGATTTTCGCCGCACATTTTCTTATAACATACCAGATGCCCAAGGATTAGTTCGAAGTTATAGGGTGCTTTACAATGCTGATTTTATAGAGATTCAAAAAACCTCCAAGGCAAAGGAAATTACCCAAGACGATCTTAACGAGCTTCTTGAAAGTTTTGACAATATTTCGGTTTGGAAAGAAAAATTTCCACCGGAAAGCTGGATTTTCAATGGGTTTGTTATTGCCACTCTTTTTGATGTTACTATGGACGTTTCGCTGTCTGATTTCAAGACAAATTTATTGCGGCTTGAAATGACCGGTGGATTCCAAAATACCGAATTCAGCCGGATATTTCGTTCCATTTTCGACCTTAAGAATTTGAAAATTGGCTTTACCGATTACAATGAGGAAAATGAATCTTTTGAGCGAAATCTCTTTAAGGAAATATCAAGTTTCATCCTTAACGGTAAAAAATCACAGTCTAGTAAAGAAGCACTCTGTAGTGCTTCATACTATACGCTATTTAAGCAAAAGGAATTTTACTGCGTTACCGATGCAGATCGCTATCACAAAATGTATCCCGAAAATTTATTGTACAAAAAAATGCTGGATCAGGG
>JBBQQN010000076.1:0-16165 GCA_038215845.1 Flavobacteriales bacterium
GCTTCAATTTCTTTTGAAATGCGCATTGTACGGTTTAAATCTGAAGTCCACAGTGTGGAAGACAAGCCATATTTTACCGAGTTAGCCATTTGTAATGCATCTTCTTCGGTTTCAAAAGGCATAATAGTAACCACGGGGCCGAAGATTTCTTCTTGGTTTACACGGCATTGATCGTCATAAACTTCGATAACCGTTGGTTCTAAATAATAGCCATTTTCGAATCCTTTTACAGTTACACGATTTCCGCCGCAAAGAATTTTTCCGCCCTCTTTTTTGGCGATTTTTATATAGGATTCCACTTTTTCCAAATGCTGTTTTGAAACCAATGCACCCATATTCGTATTGGCATCGAAGGGATTTCCTATTTTCAGTTGTTTTACTTTTTCAACAAAATCTTTTTTGAATTTTTCATAAATCGGTTTTTCAACAAAAATCCTACTTCCGCAAAGACAAATTTGGCCCTGGTTTGCAAAGGAAGAACGAACGGTTACTTCCAGCATTTTATCGTAATCGCAATCAGCGAAGATGAGGTTTGGATTTTTCCCGCCGAGTTCCAATGATAATTTTTTAAACATTGGTGCAGCGGTTCGGGCAATGTTTTCACCCGTTTTTGTTCCTCCGGTAAAGGAAATGGCTTTAATATTTTTATGTTCAACTATGGCTTGACCTGCGGAAGGACCCGTACCGTGAACGATGTTTAAAACACCTTTTGGCAAACCTGCTTCGGTACAGATTTCTCCTAAAAGAAAAGCGGTAAGGGGTGTAATTTCGCTGGGTTTGGCAACCACTGTATTTCCAGCCGCGATTGCTGGCGCTATTTTCCAAGTGAATAAATAAAGCGGAAGATTCCACGGCGAAATGCAGCCCACAACACCCAGAGGTTGACGAAGGGTAAAATTTATTGTGTTCAGTCCTATACTTTCGTGGGCTTCGCTAGCAAATTGTGTAATAGCATTTCCAAAAAATCGGAAGTTTGCAGAGGCTCTTGGAATATCTACTACCAAAGCTAAACTGAGTGGTTTGCCATTATCCTTTGCTTCGGCTTCGGCTAAATCAACTAGTTTTTCTTCTATTAAATCTGCAATTTTTAAAAGAATCTTGCTGCGTTCGTCAATGGTAATGTTGCTCCATTTTGGGAAAGCTTCCTTGGCAGCTTGGTATGCGTTTTCAATATCTTCTTGATTTGAATTCGCTATTTGTGAATACACTTCGCCATTGGAGGGATTGTAATTATCCAACCATTTTTTTGAAAGTGGTTCAACGTATTCGCCGTTTATGTAGTTTAGGATTTTTTGCATATCACTCATAACTCTTCACTCTTAACTCTTAACTGGCGAATAAGCCATAGCCTTTATCTCCACCACCAAATACGGGTGCGGCAATTGATGAACAGCCACAGTGGTTCGTGTTGGTCCAGTTTCTTTGTTGAAGTATTCAGCATACACTTCATTATAACCAGCAAAATCGTTCATATTCACCAAAAAGCTGGTTACATCCACTACGTCAGCCATCGTAGCTCCCTCGGTGGAGAGGTAATCTTTTATATTTTCCAGCACGGCGCGGGTTTGTTCCCTAACATCGAAATGCATTGTACCCATTTCGTCCACTTTGTGAACGCCTGCAAACGTATTATCAGGCAAACGTGAGCTTGTTCCACTGATAAATATAAAATCGCCCACGCGCTTTACGTGCGGGTATGCCCCACGAGGGGTTGCTTTTCCTTCTACTAATCTGCTTTTATTGCTCATGCTTTTATTTTTAAGTTGTCACTTCGGCTCCGCTAAGTGTCCGATCGGATTCGAAGCCATTAACCAAATGCCACTTCATCATCGTGAAGGATGGCTTCTGTTTCTTTTTTTACCAATTCCAGTTTTTCTTTTAAGGACATTTTTTCGGTGATTTTTTCGTCGTCCAAAATATTTAAAATTGCTTTGTCCTGTGCTCGTCCGCGTTTCATTGCTTCGGAATAGGGGATTGATTCTTTAAAGGTAACCAAAGAATATTTGCTGTAATAATCCTCCGGAAATTCCGCCTCGAAGGCAGTTTCAAGTTTACGCTTTTGCTGAAAGATTTCCATTGCGGTATGTTCTTTCATTTCGTGGAAATTATCCACAGCCAAATCTGCAATGGCATCGGTATCTTTTTTTCGAAGGGCTTCGTATTCCTTAAAAAGTGTGCTCCAATTTATGTTTTCTTCTGCATTGTATTTCTCAAGAATTTCATCAAAAACCACCACATCTTCAAAGGAAGCGTTCATTCCCTGTCCATAAAATGGAACGATTGCGTGCGCAGCATCACCCAACAAAAGCACTTTTCCGAAGCTGTTCCAAGGAGAACATTTTACAGTGCCAAGCGGCCCGGTGGGATTTCCGAAAAATTCTTCGGAGAGATTTGGGATCATTTCCACCACATCCGGGAATTCTTTGTTGAAATATTCGTGCACCATTTCCGGCGAAGTCAAATTCGCGAAGCAATATTCACTGTTTTCATAAGGAAGGAAAAGGGTAACGGTAAAACTGCCATCTAAATTCGGCAGCGCAATCAACATATCTTCGCCTCTAGGCCAAATATGTAACGCATTTTTATAAGTTCTGTATCCACCATTTTCTGCAGCGGGAATTTCAAGTTCTTTATAACCGTGGCTAAGCCATTGCTGAGAAAAACTAAACAGAAATTTATGGCTGTCAAACATACTTTTGCGAACCGCAGAGCCCGCGCCATCTGTTCCGAGAATTACATCTGCAGTAAGCGTCATTTCTTTTTTTGAATTAAAGTCTCTAAAAGTTGCCGAAGCATTTTCCAAATCAACACCTTCACAAGCCTGATTAAAAAGAAGCTTCACATTGGGCATTTTTTCGGCTTCGTCCAGCAACAGCATATTTAGTCCGGGACGAGAAATAGAGTTGATGTATTCATCTTTTCGGCCGCTGTACGGACTCAAAAAAGTATTCCCTGCTTTATCGTGAATCATTCGCCCATTCATAGGAATGCACTGCTTTTTAGCCGCTTCCTCAACTCCTGCCAAACGAAGGCCGCGCAAACCACGATCGCTGAGAGCAAGGTTTATGGAACGCCCAGCGTCTTGTGTAATTTTTCGTAAATCGGGGCGCTTCTCGACCAAGGTTACTTGATAGCCGCGTTGTGCCATTCGCAAAGCGAGAAGGCTTCCGCAAAGGCCAGCGCCGATGATTAATATATTTTGTTTTTTATTCATTTTATTTTTAATATCTAAATTGCAGCTTTCGGGTTATTATTCACATTTAATTTCCGTAACCAAAAAGCAATATAAAATCCTCCTATAATGCCCGGAATAAACCATCCATAAAGTCCCGAAAAGAAATTGTTTACAATAATAAATGCGGTGACGGCCGATATATACCCGCCAATCATTTTGCTCAAATGTAGTTTAAGCCATTTCTGCGTGAGCGTCTCTTTGGATTTGTAACTGTACAAATCGCGGGTTGCGATTACCAATCCTAAAGTTCCGAAAACCGTTAATACAATATTCAATTGACCTTTAAAAATTAGCGGATAACCAATCATAAAGACTGCCGCAATTATCATAAAAATAGATATATGGCGATCTGTATTTAGGGAAACTTTTTTTCTTTTGAAACGAAGGCTTCTATAGCCGGCTATTAACAAATAAACGGTAAATATTCCCAAGCCAAAAAGTAAATCGCTTTCGTGATTTGGCATTACTGAAATGCTAATTGCAATGATGGCCGAGGCTAACATAGTGTAATAAAAAATTTTGCCAGATTTTTTGTGAATACGATTTCCCTTTACAACGATTAAAGCAACAAGTCCAGTCAATAAAGCAACAACGCCGAGTGCGGCATGCGCGTAAATTAATATTGGGATGACGCCTTCCAAATTCATAATTAATTAAGTACTTCTTTTAGCTTTTCTGAAAATTTATAGACGTCCTCAAAACTATTGTAAAGTGGAGCAGGGGCTACGCGGATTACGTCTGGTTCGCGCCAATCGCTGATTACTCCTGCCTCTGTTAATTTTGTATGTAAACTTTTATCGGCGTTTTTCACCTGAATTGAAAGTTGGCAGCCTCGCTCCTCTGGATTTCGTGGCGTAATAACATTGATAGCATCGTTTTTCATTTCATCCAATAGAAATTCCAAATAGCCTGTAAGTTCTTCAGATTTTTCCCGAAGGTTTTCAAAACCGGCTTCCGCAAAAGTATCTAAAGACGCACGAATGGCAGCCATCGATAAAATTGGTGGATTACTGAGTTGCCAACCTTCTGCGCCAGGCAAGGCATCAAACTCGTGGCGCATATTAAATCGCGTTTTTTTATTATGGCCCCACCAGCCCGCAAATCGGTTTAATTTTTCATTGTTTTCATGGCGTTCGTGAACGAAACAACCTCCCAAACTTCCGGGCCCGCTGTTTAAATATTTGTAGGTACACCAAACTGCGAAATCTGCACCTGTTTCGTGAAGGTTTGGCTGAATGTTTCCAGCGCCGTGCGCTAAATCGAAACCTACCATGCAATTATAGCTATGTCCAAGTTCTGTAATTTTTTTCAGCGGAAAAGATTGACCCGTATAATAATTGGTACTACCAATCATCAATAAAGCAATTTCATTTCCGTGGTCTTTCATTATTTCTTCCAAATCCTCGAAACGGCAAAGTTCTTCGCCTTTTCTGGGTTTCCAAAGAATCAATCCCTCTTTTGGGTCAATTCCGTGGAATTTCAACTGGCTTTCAACCGCATACTTATCACTTGGAAAAGCATCGCTTTCTACTACAATTTTATATTTGGTTTTTGTGGGCTGATAAAATGAAACCATCATTAAATGGAGGTTGGTGGTAAGGGTGTTCATTACCACTACTTCTGAAGGTTTCGCGCCGACAATTTTCGCCATATTTTCAGTCAAAAACTCGTGGTATGGTAGCCAAGGATGATTTCCTTCAACATGACCTTCAACGCCATATTTGGCCCAATCTTTTAAAACTTCCTGTATATATTCGGAAGTAATTTTTGGTTGTAACCCGAGGGAATTTCCGCAGAGATAAATAAGCGCTTCGCCTGAATCGTTGGTGGGGAGATGAAATTTATTCCTAAAAGTGGACAAAGAGTCTTCTGCGTCCTTTTTTTTAGCGTATTCTAAATGGTTTTGGAACATTGAGGTAAGTAATTTTTCAGCTTTTAACAAAAATAGGAATTAATATTCGTTTAATTTGTAATGCTTTTAATTCAAAGACATAAAGTAAAGTTTTTATCGAAATTTAATTTTACTTCGAAGAATTACACTAAGTTATGTTTTTTTAAAATCATAGTATATGTATAGAAAATTACCTTTCCTTCTTTTATTGTTAGTTTTTTCTCAAGTTTTTTCCCAGTCTGTTGCTCGCCAATGGAATGAGGAAATTTTAAACGGAATTAGAAATGATTATGCACGACCAACCATACATGCCCGGAATTTATTTCATTCATCGGTAATCATGTACGATATGTGGGCAGTATTCAATAAGCAAGCCGACACCTATTTTCTCGGAAAGACTGTTGATGGGTTTACGTGTGATTTTGATGGATTTCAAACAGATGAAAATTCTTCTAAAGCACAGCAAAAAGCAATAAGTTATGGTGTCTATAGATTGATGCAGCACCGTTTTGCACATTCGCCGGAAAGGGAGGAAATCATGCAGTCCATAGATAATCTTATGGACAAATTGGGATATGATAAAAATTACACCGATACCAACTACCACAACGGAAAAGCTGCAGCCCTAGGTAACTATATGGCTCAAAAAATGATCGAGTTTGGATTGCAAGACGGCTCAAATGAAGCAAATAATTATGTCAATCAATTTTACGAACCTTTGAATGAACCGTTAAATATGGATATTTCTGGAAATCCGGAAATGACAGATCCCAATCACTGGCAACCTCTTAAAATAGATGATTATGTAGACCAAAGTGGGCATACTATTCCGGGCGGGCAACCTCCCTTTTTAGGTCCAGAGTGGGGAAGTGTTTCCCCGTTTTGTTTAACGGAAAAGGATAGAACCATCCATGCGGTGCCTGGTTATGATTTTTGGGTTTACCACGATCCGGGTGCCCCTTGTTTTATACAGGAAGGTTTGGGCTCTGAAGATGCCTATAAATGGAATTTTTCTCTCGTAGCGGCTTGGGGTGCACATCTTGCCATAAGTGATAGCGTAAAACTCGATATTTCTCCAAGAAGTAAAGGTAATTTAAGTATGGAATTGTATCCACATACGCTTCAGGAATATAAAAATTTCTACAATTTTGAAGAGGGAGGTGATCCAAGTACGGGAAGAGAAACCAATCCCGTTACCGGCCAACCCTATAAACCCCAAATAGTTTATAGAGGAGATTATACACGGGCATTGGCAGAGTTTTGGGCCGATGGCCCCAATAGTGAAACCCCACCGGGACATTGGTTTACAATTTTGAACTATGTAAACGATCATCCACTGACAGTTAAAAAATTTGAAGGAAAAGGAGCAATAATTTCCGCTTTGGAATGGGATGTAAAAAGTTACTTTATTTTAGGGGGAGCTATGCACGATGCTGCGGTAACCGCTTGGGGAATCAAAGGCTATTATGATTTTATTCGGCCCGTAAGTGCCATTAGGTATATGGGTGATCAGGGCCAATCTAGCGACCCTAATCTTCCTAAATATAATCCACATGGATTGCCTATAGTTCCCGGTAGAATTGAACTTGTAAAAGAAGGGGATTCGCTGGCAGGATTTTTTAATGAAAATGTTGGCAAAATGAAAATTTATACTTGGCGGGGTCCAGATTATATAATAAATCCAAACATTGATGAGGCTGGTGTAGGCTGGATACTTTCCGAGGATTGGTGGCCCTATCAGCGTCCTTCTTTTGTAACGCCTCCTTTTGCAGGTTATATTTCTGGCCATTCAACCTTTTCAAGAGCTGGCGCAGAAGTACTGACAATGCTTACGGGAACGGAATATTTTCCTGGAGGAATGGGAACTTTTGATATTCATAAAAATGAGTTTTTGGTTTTTGAAGAAGGACCTAGTGAAGATTTTCAACTGCAATGGGCAACTTATAGGGATGCATCAGATCAATGTAGCCTTTCAAGAATTTGGGGCGGAATTCATCCTCCCGTAGATGATATTGCAGGGCGTATAATTGGTGAAGAAATAGGTATTGAAGCTTTCGCTTTCGCTAAAAAATATTTTACGGGCGAACTTGCGGAGAGCGGAATTCTTTTCCCAAATCCCGCTGATGATGAAGTAACAATTTTATACAGGACAAGCTTGCCCCTTACGGTTTCAGTTTTTGATATTCAAGGAAGATTGATTCAAAAAGAGAATGCCATTTTTGGTGCAACAGACCAATTTACACTCAATGTTTCAAATCTTTCGCAAGGAATCTATTTTATTGATCTGTTCGATGGAAGAAATAAAGTTTGGACCAAAAAACTTCTGAAAAAATAAAATTTTCTATTCTTTTTTCACTGAAATATTTGTGAAATAGAGTTTGAAATTGCCTGTGCTGTCCTGGTGCGTTTTTGATATTTCAATGCCGTTGAAATTTTCATAATCTTCCCAAGTAGTACTCATGGATGGTTTTTCAGCATTTCCCTGTCTGTAATTCCATTCTTTTATTTTGAAGTTTTTGTCATAGAAAAAATCGTACGCATCACCAGGGGTATAACCTCCGTCTGACCCATAAACAACGGTCAATTTATTTAGGGTATCTTTTGAAATTGGGGCAACTGCATTTTCTTTTTCAGAAAAAGTTGTTCCTTCATCCCAAGCAATTTGAAACGGAGCCAATAGCCAATATTTGTCATTTATAAAATCGCCATCGGTCTTCATCGCTAAACTGTCCATTTGGGCCCGGTTATAACTAACTGTATCTTTTGTGCCCATCATAGTAACATCGTTTGTTTTGGGATGCCAGATCCAAGAACGGTCAAAATGATTTTCACCTCTATCTACATTAAAAGTGAATTTTATTTCTGATACATCGTTCCAGTTTTTATAGCCATTTTCATTGGCTATTTTTTCTGCAGTGGTCGAATTTTCTTCAGAAACTGTTGGATTATTTTCTTCTTCGGTTGAAGACTTTTTGCCATTATTACAGGCAGTTATTATGAATGCAACAAATAAAAAGGTCAATAAATATTTCATGATTATGGATTTTTATGTAAAAATAAGCTAACTACCAATGCATTCATATTTTTTGTAAATTTAAATTATGGCAAGGTTTAAAGAATATTACAATGGAGAAATAACGGTTGTGTGGAAACCGGATCTTTGTATTCATTCAAAAAATTGTGTGCATGGTTTGCCAAAAGTTTTTAAACCCACCGAAAAACCTTGGGTCCAGGTTGAAAATTCCAATAGCAATAATATTATTGAAACGGTAAATACCTGTCCAAGTGGTGCACTCACTTATTATATAAATGCTACTGGCATACCAAAAACTGAAACTGAAAAAATGAAAGAATACACTAAGGTTGAAGTTGTACCGCTTGGTCCTTTAATGGTTTATGGTTCACTTTCCATAAAACACGAGAATGGCAGTGAAGAAGATAAACAGCCGGTTACCGCTTTCTGCCGGTGCGGACAAAGTAATAATAAGCCATTTTGCGATGGCTCACATAAACAAATTTGAATGGAAAAAATAACTGAAAACAAAGAAAAGAACCGCTTTGAGACCGAGGTTGATGGCAAAATAGCAATAATTGAATACAACCGGAAGAAGGACAAAATTAATCTAATACATACAGAGGTTCCCCCTGAAATGGAAGGTAAAGGGATTGCCTCTTCCCTGGTTAAACAAGTTCTCCAGCAAATAAAGGATGAAGGATTATATGTAATTCCAAGGTGTCCGTTTATAGCTGCTTATATTAAAAGGCATCCCGAATGGAATGAAATTGTAGCGAACGATTAAAAAAAAAGCGCCCTTTTCTAAAAGGGCGCTTTCATTTATGTTCTAGAAAAAGTTAGTCAACTGCGTCTTCCACATCATCTGCAACATCTTCTATTTTGTCTCCTACTGTTTTCTTTTCCCGACAGCTTGTGAAGCCAGTGCTCATTAAACCAGCGGCGAATAAAATTAAAAATACTTTTTTCATCTTGTCTGTTTTTTAGGTTGATAATGATTTTAATTAAAAATTTACGGTCTGCGGCCTGTAGCCAAACGGTATAAAATACCAATGATTGCCAATACCAAAAGAATGTGGATTAAACTCCCTACGCTCTCGCCAAAGCCAAAAAATCCTACTAACCATCCAATGATCAGTATTACTACAATTAGCCAGATAATGTCTCCCATAATATAAAGTTTTTTTTAATTAGTGTATTTAAAACTACGATAAAACCATATATCTATCAATTTTTTTAACCGATGTTTAACGAAATTGGTAAAAATATTTCAATAGTGTTACTGTAAATGTTATTTGCGTTAAAAAATAGATCGTATAAAATTTGAATAAAAGGGATGTTTAGAAGTCTCCTTTAATTTATGTGGTGAAACAAAAAATCCCTCAAATTTTAAAACTTGAGGGATAAAGGGAAAGACAATTTTCGTGTTTAATGTTCCGTATTCTTTTTCAACAATTCAGGAAACTTTTCCTTAAAGCGATTAATTCGTGGGATGGAAACATTTTGGATATAGGGATTTTCTGGATGCTGCCGTTCGTAGTTTTGATGATAATTTTCAGCATCCCAAAATTTCTGGAAAGGAATAACTTGAGCAGCCACTTTTTCGCCTCCCAATTGTTTGTTGAGCGCAGCAATTTTATCTTCAATTATTTTCTTTTCCTCATTATTTTGATAAAAAACTATTGAACGATAGGAAGCTCCATTGTCAGGTCCTTGTCCGTTTACCTGGGTAACGTTTTGCGAGCCAAAATATACATCAACCAATTGACCGAAGCTAATTACCTCTGGGTCATAAATAACTTCCACAGATTCAGCGTGATCACCATGATTTTCATAGGATGGATTATCTTTTATTCCGCCACTATAGCCAGAAATAGCTTCCTTCACGCCGTTTAAACTTTCATAAACAGCTTCGACACACCAAAAACATCCACTTGCAAAATAGGCTCGTTTAAGTCCGTTTTGAGTTTCTGTCTGTACTGGGGCCTGTTTTTGAGCGAGTGTTTCGGCTTCTTTATTTTTATCATTAGATGGCTTGCAAGCACCTGTCAATGTAAATAAAAAAAGGCTTGCTATTAAAATTGTGTATTTTTTCATATTGAATGGTTTTTGGGATAGGTCTGTTTTTTTTAAAAATCCTTTCATTAAATTAAAAAAAAAGCCCTCACGTTATGTGAAGGCTTTGTTATAATTGGTAAAAGGTGTTTTATTTAATTTTTGAGAACATCGTTTCCATTTTCTCGCGCTCTTCATTGGCAAGATCTGGATCTACTAAAATACGGCCACTGTGTTCATCAGTGATTATTTTTTTGCGACCTGCAATTTCCATTTGTACTTGCGGCGGAATGGTAAAGAAAGATCCACCCGAAGCGCCACGTTCTACTGCAACAACGGCCAAACCGTTCTTTACGTTAGTTCGGATTCTTTTGTAGGCTTTTATAAGGCGCGGCTCAATTTTAGATTCAAAACTCTCTGATTCCTTTATTAAAGATTTCTCTTCTTTTTCGGTTTCTTTAAGAATTTCGTCAAGCTCGCTCTGTTTGTGCTTTAAGTGTTCTTTTCGCTCATCATAGCGCGATTGGGTTTCTTCAATAACCTGGTTTTTTTGCTCTATTTGTGCGCGGTGTTCTTTTATGTTCTTTTCAGAAAGCTGTATTTCAAGTTCCTGGAATTCAACCTCCTTGCTCAAAGAATTATACTCACGGTTATTACGGACGTTGTCCTGTTGAGTAGAGTATTTTTTGATGAGGCCTTTGGACTCTTCAATATTATTTTTCTTTTCCTTGATTTGTTCTTCAATTACTTCAAGATCTGCTTTGAGTTTCTCAAGGCGAGTGTTCATTCCTGCCACTTCGTCTTCAAGGTCTTCCACTTCAAGCGGTAATTCGCCACGAACGTTTCGGATTTCATCAATTCTTGAATCAATAAGTTGCAGATCGTAAAGTGCTCTTAACTTCTCTTCAACAGTAATTTCGGTTTTTGTTGCCATAAATTATAAATAGCTAATAGGATTGGTATTGGTTTGCGATAAAAGGACTGCAAAATTAGTGATTTTTTTCTTAAGAAAAGAATGTATAAGTTCTTTTGTGAACTGTTCGCTTTCATAATGACCAATATCGGCCAAAAGCACAGTGTTTTCGGCCTTAAAGAAGTCATGATATTTAAAATCTGCTGAAATAAATACATCAGCTCCAGCGTTTTTTGCCGCCTCAATGGCAAAACTTCCGCTTCCTCCGAGTACAGCAACTTTTCTAATCGGCTGTTTTAGCAATTCCGAATGGCGAATACAATCAGTTTTCATGGTTTCTTTCAAGAAACTTAAAAATGCTTTTTCATCCATTTCTTTTTCCATTTCCCCCACCATTCCAATTCCAATATGCTGATTGGTATTTTCTAAAGTTGTTATTTCATAAGCCACTTCTTCATATGGATGACTTTCAAAAAGTGCTGCTAAAATATTTTTTTGCTGATGTTTTGCAAACGTAATTCCTATTTGGACTTCATCTTCAAAATGAATTTTTCCTTTTTCCCCTTTCACGGGATTTGAATCTTCATTTCCTTTAAAACTACCTTTTCCTTCCATATTGAAACTGCAGTTTTCATAATTGCCAATATTTCCACCACCAGCTGAGAATAAGGCTTCACGAACTTTTTCTGCCTCTGCGGAGGGGACAAATGTGATCAGTTTTTTTATAGTTTCCTTTTGAGGAATTAAAACCGATCTGTTTGTAAGCCCAAGTTTTTCACATATCATGGCATTAACACCATTCCAAGAATTGTCAAGGGCGGTATGGTTTGAAAATATGGCAATATCATTTTTTATTGCTTTTTGAACCACTCGCTCCACGTATGTTTTGCCGGTAATTTTTTTAAGACCAGTGAATATAATAGGATGAAAGCTTACAATGAGGTTACAATTATTCTGTATTGCCTCATCAACCACATTCTCCAAAGTATCCAGTGTTACCAGAATGCCAGAAACTGAAGCGTCGGCATCACCAACAAGCAGCCCGGTGTTGTCAAAATCTTCGGAATAGGGTAGAGGCGCCAAATTTTCAAGAAGTGCCATTACATCTTTTACCTTCATATTTCACATTTTCAGCAAAGATAAGGGTTTATGGAAATTAAGAGGAAATCTATTCACCTTTAAAAATATGAATGTTTGATGAAGAAAATTTCCACTTTCATGGGAATTCGTACTTTCGTTACATGAAGATACTCCGAAAATTACTTTTTCCTTTCGCATTGCTTTATGGCGGCATTACAGCCTTGCGCAATTTACTTTATAATAATGGGTTGCTGAAAAGTAAGGAGTATGATATTCCAATAATTTGTGTGGGCAATCTTTCAACGGGAGGAACGGGAAAATCGCCTATGATTGAATATCTAATTTCTTTTTTGAAAAATGATTTTAAAGTTGCAGTACTAAGCAGGGGTTATGGAAGAAAAACGAGAGGTTTTCGGGAGGTTTTGAACTCCAGCAAGGCAATTGAAGTTGGGGACGAACCTTTGCAGTTTAAAAATAAATATCCCAATATAACTATTGCGGTTTGTGAAGATCGGCAGACAGGTATAGAAAAACTTCGGAAAAATGCGGATATTATTTTATTGGACGATGCTTTTCAACATAGAAAGGTAAAGGCATCACTGAATATTTTGTTGACTCCATTCCATGATCTTTTTGTTAACGATTTTATTTTGCCAATGGGTAATTTGCGCGAACCAAAATCTGGTGCGGACAGAGCCGATATTATAGTAGTAACCAAATGTCCTCCAAGTATCGAAACTTCAAAAAGGGAAGAAATTAGAGTAAGGCTTCAGAGAAGACCCGAGCAAGAAGTTTATTTTACAAAAATTGGGTATGGGGAAGAAATTAAAAACAATACAGAAAGGCTTCCTTTGGAATTTCTAAATGGAAAGGAATTTTTGTTGGTAACGGGCATTGCAAATCCGACGCCTTTGGTGAGTTTTTTAAAGGAAAAATCATTTTCCTTCACCCATAAATCTTTTACGGATCACCATAATTTTTCATTTTCTGAAATAGCGGAATTCGAAAAAAACAAATTGGTTCTTACTACAGAAAAAGATTATATGCGACTTCAAAATATTTTGAAAAAAGCAACATTATACTACTTGCCTATCAATACTGTTTTCATCACAAAAGAGGAATATTTCCGGGAAACAATTAAAAAAGCGGCCGCTTTTTATTTCTGAAAAAAATCGATACCCCTTAATACCCTATTTATTTTTTCGAAGAAATCTTCTGCATTAAAGGGTTTTGGGATAAATTCATTAAAACCGGCCTTATAAAAATCCTCCAAATTTTCTTCAATAGTTACGGCCGTAAGGGCAATTATTGGGACGGTACTATCAAATTCGCGGATTTTTTTTGTGGCATCAATGCCACTTATTCCGGGCATATGTATATCCATTAAAATTACACTGTACTTATTTTGCTTGGCTAATTTTATGGCATCCAATCCGTTGTCTACTACGGTGCAGATCATTTTTTTCTTTTCGAGTATTTTTTTGGTAATCATTTGGTTGATTTTGTTGTCCTCAACAATCAAAACAGTTTTGTTTTCCAAAATGTCGTTATCAACTATAACTTCCAACTGGTTTATATTAACCTCTTTGGAATCGTTTTCAGAAAAATCATATTTAATTGTAAACCAAAATTTAGATCCCTTTCCAAGCTTACTTTCCAAATAAATTTTACTGCCCATAAGTTCCAAAAGATTTTTGACAATCGAGAGGCCCAAGCCCGTACCACCATATTTTCTGTTGATCTGTAGCGAACCTTGTGAAAAGGATTCAAAAATACTGTGTTGCTTTTTCTTTGAAATACCATCACCCGTATCTTCTATTTCAAAGAGTACGGCTATTTTGTTGCCAATTTTTTCCTTCCCCTGAATACGCACCCAGATCTCTCCGTTTTCGGTAAACTTTATTGAATTGCTTATAAGGTTTATAAGAATTTGAGAAATTTTAAGCGAATCTCCCAGCACTTCATGCGGCAAATTTGCGTCGTATTCAAAATTAATTTTGTTGTTTTTTGTCTCTACCGATTTTTTAAGTGCTATTAATACCCCTTCAATTCTCTTTTTCAAATTGAACGGAGCTTTTTCAATTTCAACTTTGTTGGCTTCCAATTTATTCAGATCCAGAATATTGTTGATGAGAGATAATAGATATTCCCCGGAAAATTTAAGTGAATTGAGATGTTCCTTCTGTTCTGGTTTTGGATCTTCCTCCAATAATAAATGGGTAAGGCCCGTAACCGTGTACATTGGCGTGCGCAGTTCGTGGGTAATTGTTGACAAAAACTGAGCTTTAGCCTGCGAAGCTTTTTCGGCTTTTTCCTTAGCTTGTTGCAGTTCGGTGTTTTTGTCCTGTAAAAGCTCATTTGCTTTTGCCCTCAAATTATTGTTTTTATAAAGTGAAAGTGTTAATAAGGAAAGTATTAAAATAAGCGCAATACTTAACCAGCCGGTAAGCTTCCCAAAAAACAATGATTTTTCTTGTTTGGAAAGATCGTCTTGTTGACTGGCAATAATTTTATTTAGTTCGGTAATGGCAGATTCTGCCTGTATGCCTTCTTCAATTGCCTTTAGGTTTTTTTGATTTAGAGAATCCTTTTTGTGCAAATATGTTTGGAGTTCTCTTTCTGCCGAAACTGGATTATTTTCAGCAATATATATCTGAGACAGAATCCTATGTTTTTCCAAAAGGACTTTTAAGAATTTTTCCGAATTCGCAATTTCCAATGATTTACTCAGTGCTTTCTCCGATTCTTTAAGGGCATTGGGGTATTTACTGGTATTAATTAAGGAAAGTGCATCGGCCATACTGCTATAGGAAGAAGATTCCAGATAGGAGGATCCCTGCTCATTAAATAGAGGAATTACTTTTTTAAAATATTTCACCGAAGCATTATAGTTGCCCCGCGAAAGCTCCAGCAAACCCTTTGAATAAATTACAGGGTATTTCAATTGGGAATCGTTAAGCTTAGTAGCGAGAGAATCTGCTTTAAATATATATTTTTCGGCAGTTTTATATTCCCTTTTTGAAATTTGGATTAAACTATATAGGTTATATGCTTTTGCCAAATCAAACACATCCTGTGAACTTTTTAAATGGGAAATGGCTTTCTGGGTTTCCTGATCGGCCTTTTCAAAATATTGAAGGTGGTAATATAATTGTGCCGTGTTTAGGTCAATTTCGGCTTTATAGCTTTTGTAGTTGGAAGCCATGACCAACTTGTTGGCAGTATTCAGTTTGTGGACGGCTTCAAGGAAATCCTGTGTTTCCATGTTGCTTTCGGCATCCTTCTGTAATGTTTTTATGGTAATAATAGTATCCTTAACGGGATCTTGGGCAACTGAATTTGTTGAAAATAGCACACAAAAAATAAGGGTGGAAAAACTCCAATATTTTATACTTAATTTGCGCATAGGTTAGTTTAGAAGGGCAATAAATATAGTTATTTCAGGGAAATTTTCGTTATTAAATCGATAATTCTGGATGAATAACCTATTTCGTTGTCATACCAGCCTATTATTTTTACCATTTTCCCAATTACTGAAGTCATTTCTGAATCGAAAATACAAGAGTGCGTATTTCCTACAATATCAATGGAAACAATAGGATCTTCGGTATATTGAAGAATTCCTTTCAATGAATTTTCGGAAGCATTTTTAAAAGCTTCATTAATTTCATCAATAGAAACTTCTCTTTTAACATTAACAGTAATGTCTGTCAGGGAACCATCCGGCACGGGTACCCGTATTCCACATCCGCCAATTGCATCTGCCAAGTCTGGAAAAATTTTCGTCAAGGCTTTAGCAGCACCTGTTGTGGTTGGAACAATAGATTGTCCGGCTGCACGCGCGCGTCTTAAATCCCTGTGGGGTTGGTCGTGCAGGCTTTGGTCTGTAGTGTACGAATGCACTGTGGTTATGTAAGCTTGTTCAATACCGCAAAGCTCATTAATTATTTTAAGCATTGGCGCGGCATTGTTGGTGGT
>JBBQQN010000077.1:0-16090 GCA_038215845.1 Flavobacteriales bacterium
AGTACTTCCATCAATTCGCCGTAACCAATAGCCACTTCCTCTGCGACGTCTGTTGCGGGACGAAGTATGTATTTTTTGTTTGAAAGATTGACGCCGTTTGTCAATAAGGACAAAGGAGGCATTACAATTTTTTTCACAATGGTACTTATTACGCTATTGAAGGCGGTACCAATTACAATACCTACCGCCATATCGATCATATTCCCTTTAATTGCGAAATTTTTAAATTCCTGAATAAATGAAGACATGCTATATTTTTAATTAATTGAACACTTAAAGTTGGGAAGAATTTAGAGAGAAAATAAATTATAAGTATTTGTTATATACGTCCTGCCAATCGGTCCTTGGCTAACTGCAAAACTACGTGAAATTGATCTTCAAGATTCATTTCGGAATTGTCAATTTCAATGGCACCTGCTGCTTTTCGGAGGGGTGAATCTTCACGGGTGGTATCCATATAATCGCGATCCTCTATATTTTTAAGCACCGCTTCAAAATCTACTGATTCTCCGCGTCCCAACAATTCGTCATACCTTCTTTGGGCGCGTTCCCGCGCAGAGGCATTCATGAATATTTTAAGTTCGGCTTCCGGAAATACAACAGTCCCAATATCCCTTCCGTCCATAACCACGCCTTTTTCAAGTCCCAAAAGCTGTTGTTGCGCCACAAGCTTCACCCTTACTTCGTGCACGGTTGCAATGGGGCTAACAAACTCTGAAACCTCAAGATTTCGGATATCCTTTTCAACATTTTTGCCATTCAGATAGATATCTGCTTTGGAATTTTCGTCTTTTTTTTTGAAATCCAAATGTATTTCCAGAAGAGATTCGATAAGCTTTTGTTTGTCAAAATGCTCTGAAGAAATTATGCCGTTTTGCATAGCATAGAGTGTTACGGCCCTATACATGGCACCGCTATCTACGTAAACATAGCCAAAAAAGTCTGCAAGTTGTTTGGCAACGGTACTTTTTCCCGTGGAGGAGTAACCGTCAATTGCAATGGTAATTTTTTTCATTTATTGAAGATCTATATTGAGTCCAAAATAACTGGAAGCTGCAGCTGTACTAAATTTTGCGTAGGAATAGCTCAGCCGTAGCTTGTTCAATTTTATTGAAAACCCGCCACTAAGACCGGCAAAAGCCCGTTTTTCCAAAATACGAAGCTCCTCGCCTCTTCTTAAATTATACCCAAGCCTAATATTGAAACCACTTTCGGGGAACAATTCTACGCCCACAATCATATGCCTAAAGGCGTTATCAATAAAATTAATTTTTTCTTTTTGGGTATTGCCTTCCAAATCTGTCTGTTCCCGGGATGGGTTAGAGAATGCCACATTCCACTGTTGCATGTTTTCCAAAGTGAAATGCCACCGAATGGGTATATTCTCCAGGGTTTGTGAAATTCCAAAAATAAGTTCAAATGGTAAGGGTTCGTACTGCTCATGATACGGGGTAAATTGTGTTCCCAAATTTCGGGCTACCCCCGTAATATTGAGGTCCCAATCTTCATAAACGTACATAACTCCAATATCTACTGCTCCACCAAAGGATGAATATTGCTCCAGTTTTGATGAAATAAGTTTCACATTTAGCCCAACGTGAAAATTTGTAAATGCAATGTTCCGCGCATGCCCAAAGGAAAGTGCAACTTCGCTCCCGCTAAAACTACTGGTTGGGTTTCCGGATTCGTCATACCCATCAAATTGTCCGTAATTAACATAGGTAACACCGGTATGGATAACTTGTGTACGTCGGTCCCAAAGATATGCGTAGGAGGCTGTACCGTAATTTATATCGCCAATGTAGTTGGTATAATTAAGGGAAAGCTGATTATCCATCGCGGGATTAATGGCGGCAGGATTAAATAGCGCCTGCGTTGGGTCATAATCGTAATTGGTCACCACCTTTCCACCCAAGGCAGCCATTCTTGGATTGTTTATTAAATTAAGAAATTGATAGGTAGCTTTACCCCCAACCTGCGCTGTTAACCCGGTAGATATAAAAAGAAAAAGAAAAAAGGAAACCTTTTGGGTCATACGTGTTAGTTACCGTAACTCAACTTTAAAACGAATGCAAGTATAATTTATTTTTGCAAAGGAAAGAAACATCCAAGATTAATTTTTAAATACACTCTGAGATGTCCTATCTGTAATTAAAAAATATTAGGGACAGCTTAAAATAATTGATGATTAATGTAAGTAAAACTAACACTAATCATCAATCAACCTCTTTACAATTTCTTCGCGTTCTTTACCTTTTCTTTTAAAAGAGCTAAATCCAAAACATCACTCATATCCTTTACATAATGGAATGTAAGGCCTTTTACATAGTCAGGTTTTATTTCTTCTATATCGCGTCTGTTGTCCTCGCACAAAAGAATTTCTTTGATGCGGGCACGTTTGGCCGCCAATATTTTTTCCTTTATTCCACCCACGGGCAAAACCTTTCCGCGGAGGGTGATTTCCCCAGTCATGGCTATACTTTTCTTTACTTTTCGTTGTGTGAACAAGGAAACCAAAGAAGTAAGCATGGTAATTCCTGCACTTGGGCCATCCTTTGGGGTTGCACCTTCCGGCACGTGAATATGTACGTTGTAATTTTCAAAAACATCTGGGGAAATACCCAATTCCTCAGAATGCGATTTTATGTACTCAAGGGCTATAGTGGCCGACTCTTTCATTACTTTTCCCAAATTTCCGGTCAAGTTCAAGTTGCCCTTTCCTTTTGAAAGTGCTGATTCTATAAACAAAATATCGCCACCTACCCTTGTCCATGCAAGGCCTGTAACTACTCCGGCTACATCATTGTTTTCGTATTTATCTCGCTCCATTCTTGGTGCCCCCAATACTTCAACTATAATTTCATTTGTTATTTTTATCACATATTCCTCGTCCATGGCAATTTTCATGGCTGCATAGCGTACCATTTTCGCTATCTGCTTTTCAAGTGAACGCACGCCGCTTTCTCGTGTATAACCTTCAACAATTTTTTCAAGTTGGGGCTTGGCTATTTTTAAATTTTCTGTGTCCAACCCATGCTCTTTCAATTGCTTTGGCAACAAGTGGCGTTTCGCTATTTCAACCTTTTCTTCAATGGTATAACCGGTAACATCTATAATTTCCATTCTGTCGCGTAGTGCAGGTTGAATAGTGCTCAAGCTGTTCGAGGTAGCTATAAACATGACCTTTGAAAGGTCATAACCAAGTTCCAAAAAGTTGTCGTAAAAAGAATTGTTCTGTTCTGGATCAAGCACTTCAAGCATGGCCGAAGAGGGATCTCCCTGATTGCTTACAGAAATTTTATCTATTTCATCAAGTACAAAAACTGGATTGCTGGTACCGGCTTTTTTGATGCTTTGAATAATACGGCCTGGCATGGCTCCAATATAAGTTTTTCGGTGACCGCGAATTTCCGCTTCATCGCGCAAACCTCCTAAGGACATCCGCACATATTTTCTACCAAGGGCTTCAGCCACAGATTTTCCCAACGAGGTTTTACCAACTCCCGGAGGACCATATAGACAAAGAATAGGAGATTTCATGTCATTTCGAAGTTTCAAAACAGCCAAATATTCAATGATTCTCCTTTTTACATCGTCCAAGCCGTAATGATCGCGATCCAAAATTTTCCGGGCTCTTTTTAAATCAAATTTATCCTTGCTGTATTTGTTCCACGGCAAATCCAGTAAAAGGTCCAAGTAATTTCTTTGAATGCTGTACTCCGCAACCTGCGGATTCATTCGCTGCATCTTGGAAAGTTCCTTTAAAAAATGCTTTTCAACCTCTTTGCTCCATTTTTTGGCCTTGGAAAGCTTGCGCATTTCCTCTATTTCTTCTTCCATGGAACCACCCAATTCTTCTTGAATTGTTTTCATCTGTTGTTGAAGAAAATATTCCCGTTGTTGCTGGTTTATGTCTTTTTGAACCTTGGATTGAATATCATTTCGAAGGGATAGTTTCTGTATTTCAACATTCATATACCGAAGCGTTTCAAGGGCTCGGTCTTTTAGGTTGTTTATTTCTAACAGGGTTTGCTTTTCCTCCACAGAAATGTTCAAATTGGAAGAAACAAAATTGATTAGAAAACTATAACTCTCTATATTTTTAATGGCAAAGGCTGCTTCCGAAGGAATATTTGGACTTTCCTTTATTATCCGCAGTGCCATTTCCTTTATGGAATCTATAATGGCGGTAAATTCTTCGCTTTCCTTTTCAGGTCTTGCTTCAGAAACTTCTCGAATAGTAGCAGTCATATAAGGCGAAGTGGTAATAACCTCAGCTACCTCAAAGCGTTTTTTTCCTTGAATAATAACAGTGGTATTGCCATCGGGCATTTTTAGCACTCGCAAAATCTGGGCTACCGTACCAATGGTATTTATATCGTCAATACCGGGTTCTTCCTCCGACTCATCTTTTTGGGAAACTACGCCAATTACTTTATTGCCTTTATTGGTTTCATTGATAAGTTTAATGGACTTGTCACGCCCGGCAGTAATAGGAATTACAACACCGGGAAATAAAACAGTGTTCCGCAAAGGTAAAATAGGAAGAATTTCAGGTAGCTCTTCCTTATGCATTGCATCCTCGTCTTCCGCAGACATTAACGGAATAAAATCGGCATCTTCGTTTAAATCCTGAAATGACAGTTTGTCTAATGATGTAAGTTTTGAATGGGCCATATATTAGTTTACGACATTGTGTCACAAAGGTAATGTGCACAACGGTTTATTATTTTATGTTTATAATTATTTTATGAAAATCCTCTGGAAATCATACTGTTTAAGGAGATTCTTTTTATATATTTCAAGAGTTGTGCCAGCTTAAATTATTTGAATATTTAAGGTTAGAAAGTCTTTAGCTCTTAAAACTTTCAATTGAATTTAAATATTTTTTCATGCAAGTGTAACAAATTTTCATAAACCCTATCTTTAATACAAACAGTGTTTTTCAATTGAACCTAACCGATCAAAATATTGATACCCTACTAATTCTTTGCACAAAGGACAACCGCCTTGCGCAATTGGAAGTGTATAACCGCTACCAAAAGGCTATGTTCAATATTGCAGTACGGATTGTAAAAAATGCCGATGATGCGGAAGATGTTATGCAGGAATCATTTATAACGGCTTTCAAAAAACTGGATAGTTTTAAAGGAGACGCTCCTTTTGGGGCGTGGCTTAAAAGAATTGTGGTCAACAATAGTCTAAGCCACTTGAAAAAAAACGAGAAATACACCATGCTGTCCGAAAAGGAAATTATTGAAGAAGCAGTAGAGAACGACGGAGTAACCGAAGAAGATTATTCAAAAATTAAAGCGGCGAAAGTAATGGAGTGTATGAGAAAATTGCACAGTAGCTACAGCCAGATTTTAACACTGCATTTAATAGAAGGTTTTGATTACGAAGAAATCTGCGAAATACTGAATATAAGTTATGCAAGTTGCCGGACGCTTGTTTCAAGGGCAAAAGACAGTTTGAGAAAACAATTAACATCATGAAAAAAGATACTATAGACGAACTTTTTCAAAATCTTAAAGGCGAATTTGATGTTCACGAAACACCAACTGGCCACCAAAGAAGATTTATGGAAAAAATGGAATCGCAGCAACAAACTTCTGCAAAAGCAGAAAGAAATACTTGGTGGAAACCATTATCCATTGCAGCCTCAGTGGCTATAATAGTTGCCTTAAGTTTTACTTTTTTGAAAAGTGGTTCCCCACAAGCCGATTTGGCAAGTGTTTCACCTGAAATGGCCCAAACCCAATCTTTCTTCACCACTACCATCAATAAGGAAATGAATACCCTAAAAAGTTTCGATTCCCCCGAAACTGAAATTCTTGTAAAAGATGCACTAAAACAAATGGATATTCTTGAGAAGGAATATGAAACCTTAAAAAAAGACCTTATTACCAGCGGAAACGATAAACGGGTAATTTATGCCATGGTAAGCAACTTTCAAAAAAGAATCGATCTTTTAAAACAGGTAATCGAAAAAATTGAATCAATCAAAAATCTAAATACCAAAAATTATGAAACCACTATTTAACATCCTCATTCTGGCTATTATGCTGCCTGCAATGGTTTTTGCGGGTCCTGAAAAATTTAAGGGAAAGTATACAAAGGAAAAAACTCTCAAAAAGGAATATTCGGTAAACGCAGGCGCAAACCTTAAAATTGACAACAACTATGGAAACATCGATATTGTTACCTGGAACGAAAACCGAACCGTTATTGAAGTCCATATTAAAACAAATGGCGATGACGAAAAAAAGGTTCAGGAAAAGCTGGACCAAATAAATGTTGAATTTTCCGGAAACGCTTCACAAGTTAATGCACTCACTACCTTTAATGAAAGAAAAAGCAATTGGAGTTGGTTTGGAAACAATAGCAACAATGTTTCTATGGAAATTAATTATACCATAAAATTACCTGTGACCAATTCCGTAGATTTAAATAACGATTATGGCGCCATTGGAATTAACAGTTTGGAAGGCGATGCTAAAATAAATTGCGATTATGGACAACTGATTATTGGGGAACTTCTGGGCAGCAACAATATGCTTTCATTTAACTACACAGACAAATCCACCATAGGGTATATAAAAAACGGTACCATAAATGCTGACTATTCAGGATTTACATTGGAAAAATCAGACCAATTGAATTTGACGGCAGATTATACCCGTTCAGAAATTAATGACGTAAAAAGTATAAAATACAATTGCGATTATGGCAAGTTAACGGTAGAAAAAGTGAAAGATATTGCGGGCACTGGAGACTATCTTACCACACGTATCGGTGCCGCTATGGGAAATGTAAACATGAATTCAGATTATGGAAATATAACCATTGATAAATTAACTTCATCCGTGAAAAGTACAGCTATACAGGGAAATTACACACAAATAAAAGTCGGTTTCGAAAACAGTTTTAATTTCACTTTTTCCGTGAACACCTCCTATTCCAGTTTTAAGGGAGAAGACACCGTTACCGTTACCAAATCTTCAAAAGATGGTAGTGATAAAATGTATTCGGGCTATCACGGCTCACAAAATTCAGGAAATAGTATTAGCATCAACTCCAACTATGGTGGAGTAACATTTATAAAACTTTAAACACAATAAACTATGAGCACACTAACTAAAATCACCACTGCACTGGCGCTCCTTTTAATAGGAAGTCTACAATTGTCAGCACAAAACACAAACACCACAACCATAGAGGGAAGCGGAAATGTAATTACAAAAACCTTAAAAACAAGTCCTTATAATACCATCAATGTACGGGGTTCTATGGAAGTTTCACTAATAAAAGGAAGTGAAGGAACCATAGAAGTAACTGCTGAGGACAATGTGCAAGAGCACATTCTTGTGGAATCTGACGGTTCAACGCTAACCATTTCAATGAAAGGCAATACTTCGCTTCACAATACCAAAACAATAAAAATAAAAGTCCCTTTTGAAGATTTAACAGAGGTTTCACTTGTAGGCTCTGGAAAGGTTGAAGGCAATGATTTAATTAAAAGCGATGCTTTGGCATTAAGCTTAAGGGGTTCCGGCGAAATAAAATTAAATGCTGATGCCACTTCACTAGATGTTCAGCTAAATGGTTCCGGCGATATGGAACTTTCCGGTAACGTAAGGGATTTTGAAGTAAAAACAACAGGAAGCGGTGATTTTGAAGGGAAAAACTTAGCGGCAGAAAACACCCAAGTTTATGTTTCAGGATCCGGTGATGCCAGGGTAAATGCAAAAAACAGTCTAAAAGCAAGAGTCGAAGGCTCAGGAAATATTAATTACGGAGGCAATCCAACTTCCAACGATTCAAAGGTGCGGGGATCTGGAACCATAAAACCCATCTAAGTTTTTTTCTGAAAAGTAAAAAAGGCAGGTTTAAAAAAACCTGCCTTTTTTATTAAATAGCTATTGTAAAAATTTTTATTGAATTCTTTTTCTGGGAACACGTAACAACAAAAGTACCCCTACCACAAAAAATACAATAAAAAAAAGAATAGCGTCCCGTATGCTACCAGTAATTTGTGCTACATAGCCATAACTGAGCATTCCAATTACAATCCCAATTTTTTCAGAAACATCGTAAAAACTAAAATACGATGCAGTATCCAAGGTATTTTCAGGAATTAATTTTGAATAGGTAGAACGGGAAAGCGATTGAATTCCTCCCATAACCAATCCTACCCCTCCCGCCGTAGCGTAAAATTGATAGGGAGTAGTAATGGTATAGGCATATACACATATACAGATCCAAATAAGATTTAAAACGATCAAGGTTTGTATATTTCCAAACTTTTCCGAGGAGCGCGAAGTAAGCATAGCGCCCAAAACAGCTACTAGCTGTATAAGCAGAATACTCACAATCAATCCGGTAGTGGCATCCGTATCGCCCCAATCCAATTCTTCAATCCCAAAATACGTGGCTACCAACATAATGGTTTGTACGGCCATACTGTAAACAAAAAAAGCGCCCAGAAAACGTTTTTGCGCTTTGTTGTGTTTTAGCTGATCCCATATTTTTTTTAGTTCCCTAAAACCATTAAAAAGAAGATCTTTTGTGAATTTTTCTTTTTTGTTGCCCTTCGGAAGATAATAATAGGTGTATTGACTAAACACAATCCACCATATTCCGGTAAGTACAAACGAAAGCCTTGTGGGAAGTCCTTCATCTTTAAAACCAAAAGTATCGTGCATCAAAATCATCGCAAGGCAAATAATTAAAAGCAATACACTTCCAATATACCCCAAAGAATACCCTTTCGCGCTAATCCTGTCCTGCTGTTCGGGGAAAGCAATGTCCGGTAAATATGAATTATAAAAAACCAAACTGGACCAAAACCCTATAAGCGCAAAAAAATAGCACAACAAGCCAAACCAGAGATATTCCATATTAAACCAAAACAACGCTATACAGGAAACTGCGCCCAGATAACAGAAAAATTTCATAAAGATCTTTTTGTTTCCCACATAATCAGCAACCCCGCTTAGCAACGGACTTAAAATTGAAACAACCAAAAATGCAGCGGCGGTTACGTAACTAATAAGCGTATCATTATTGAAATTGAATCCGAGAAAGTTAACTGTGTCGCTGAGAATTTTTCCGCTTTCATCTTTTACAAGGGTCAACGCTCCATAAAATATTGGGAAAATCGCCGAGGCAATTACAAGGCTATAAACGGAATTTGCCCAATCATAAAAGGCCCAAGCGTTTAATAATTTTTTACTTCCTTTAGGTAAATTCGGCATAAAATTGAAATTGGTTTGTTAGCTATTGTTATCGCACTAAACTAATAAAAAAATCCCGCTAATAGCGGGATTTTAAAGTGATGAAATTATTTTCTTTTTAAAAATTTATTTTTTAAAAGTGGTCACCCCAAATTTCCTAGCTTCTGCTTTGGCAGCAGGAGCCCATGCCTGTATGTTTTGGATACGGGTGCTACTTGAAGGGTGAGTACTTAGAAATTCTGGTGGAGCGCCCTGCTCCTGCGCCTGCATTCGTTGCCATAATTCAGCTGCTACAATGGGGTCGTAACCCGCAATGGCCATTAATGTGAGTCCTATTTTGTCAGCTTCCGTTTCGTGGCTTCGGCTAAATGGTAATAAAACCCCTACTTGCGATCCTAGTCCATAAGCAGTATTAAAAATTTGTGCATTTTCTGAATTTGCTGTTGCCACACCTACTCCTACTGCGCCCAATTGTTGCAATTGGGTAGCGCTCATTCGTTGCTGACCGTGGTTTGCAAGGGCGTGGGCAACTTCGTGCCCCATCACCGCTGCCAATCCAGCTTCGTCTTTTGTAATAGGCAAAATACCGCTATAAACCACTATTTTTCCGCCGGGCATACACCACGCATTTATCTCAGGACTATCCACTAAATGATATTCCCAACGATAGTCGGTTAAATAGCCAGCATAGCCGTTGGCAGTTAAATAACGTTCGGCGGCGTTGGCTATCTTTTGCCCCACATTTGCTACCATACGTGCATCGGCAGTATTTGAAACTACCTTGTTTTCAGATAAAAATTCATTGTATTGCTGAAAAGCCATGGGCAGTATTTCTGAATTTGGCACCAATGCTAATGTTTGTTTCCCGGTAAAAGGGTTGGTGGCACAGCCTATTGCGAAAAGTGCGACTGCAAATAAGGAGATTGTTGTTTTTAATTTCATCTTTCTAAAGTTTATGGTTTTAGGGAATATTTTCCTGTGTTCAACAAAACTTTTAAAACGCCCATTAGTTAATTATCATTATCTGATTTGAATGGCTATAGGGCTTTTTAAAATTATATTCTGTTCAAGTGTTAAAATTAGATATATAATTTTTACTATTATATTAAAATTATTCTAAAACTTTCAATAATTGTCCAATTTCGTTAAAACTAAAAATTTAGTGTTTCCTTAGTATTTAGGGGGTGGATAAGGTCTTAAATTTATACGCATAAAAAAGTTGGAATGACTTTTGCAAACCTATAATACTTAATAATCTAAAAATATTCAATTATGAAAAACATACTTCTTTTCTTAGCCATTTCTTCGACCCTATTTTTTACTTCCTGTGAAGGAGACCAAGGCCCTCCGGGAGAACCTGGAATCAATATTTTGGGACAGGTTTTTGAAACCACGGTCAATTTTCAGTATAATGCTTCCGATAATGTTTTTACTAGTCCGTTTATATCATATCCGTTTACTGTTTATGAAAGTGATGTGATTTTAGTCTATAGATATGAAGGGCAGGACGGAATTGGAAATGGAGAATTGGCCGATGTTTGGAGCCCACTTCCCCAAAATATTTTCTTTAATAATGGTGATATAATTCAATATATCTTCACCAATACCTTTGTAGATGTACAAATGTTGGTTGAGGGAAATTTTGATCTTGGAACATTTAACGACGGAAGCTTTTTGGATAACCAAACCTTCCGCATAGCTGTAGTACCTGCAGAATTTGCCGCTACCAATCCAACCATGGATCAATTGCTGGGAAAAATGCAAATGGATGCATCTGAAATTGAAAAAATACAGTAATACAATGAAGTTTTTAAGCGCAATTATAATATCTCTTTTATTTTTTAGCTGCAATTCCTCAGCCCAGAAAAAGAAGGAAGCGCAAGATGAAACTTTTAAAATCACCAAAACCGATGCCGAATGGCAGGCGCAGCTTACCGATGTCCAATATAACGTATTGCGAAAAGCGGGAACCGAACGAGCGTTTTCAAGCGCTTTAAATGACAATCATCAAGTTGGTACTTATGTCTGTGCTGCTTGCGGCACCCCTGTTTTTGAAAGCAAATACAAATTCAATAGCGGTACTGGTTGGCCAAGTTTTGACCGGGCCATTGAAGGAAATGTAGCATATTCATCAGATAGAAAACTAGGATACACCCGCACCGAAGAACACTGTGCAATTTGTGGAGGACATTTGGGCCATGTTTTTAACGATGGCCCAAAAACTACTGGAAAAAGACATTGTATAAACGGTGTTGCATTAAAATTTATAACAGAAAATGAAAAAGCCAAATAATTATCCCGTAAATAAATCGGAAGCCGAATGGCGGGAACAGTTAGACGAGAAACGTTATCACATCCTTCGAGAAAAAGGTACCGAATTTCCAAGGACGGGGGAGTATAACCTTCACTTTGAAAACGGAACTTATTTTTGTGGCGCATGCCATACGCCACTTTTTAAAAGCAATAATAAATTTGAAAGTAGCTGCGGCTGGCCCTCTTTTGATGACGCGCTTGAAGGCGCCGTGGAATATGTAAAAGATACAACCCATGGAATGATGCGTACAGAAATTTTGTGCTCAAATTGTGGCAGTCATTTGGGCCATGTTTTTGATGACGGTCCTACTGAAACGGGACAACGATTTTGTATAAATTCACTTTCGCTGGATTTTAAAAAAGAATAGAATTTTTAAATTCAATATTTGAGGCATCAAATTCCAAAGCTATATGTTTTGAAATTTGATGCTTTTTATTTTTTGGAATTTACAGATTGTTATTTACCCCGAAGTTTCGGGATTCCTTCTGAATTTCGTAATTTCGTTACCTTAAAAAATTAGAATTTAAACTTACAAAATGAGCAAATACGACGTAATAGTTTTAGGAAGTGGTCCCGGTGGATATGTAACTGCCATAAGGGCTTCGCAATTAGGTTTAAAAACCGCCATCATTGAAAAGGAAAGCCTTGGAGGCGTTTGCCTTAATTGGGGATGTATTCCTACAAAAGCATTGTTGAAAAGTGCACAGGTGTTTGAATATTTAAAGCATGCGGATAATTACGGACTTACCATAAAGGAATTTGATAAAGACTTCGGAAAAGTAATTGAAAGAAGCCGTGGTGTTGCTGATGGAATGAGCAAAGGCGTTCAGTTTTTAATGAAGAAAAATAAAATTGAAGTAATCAATGGTTTCGGAAAACTGAAACCTGGGAAAAAAGTTGATGTGGATGGCAAGGAATATTCCGCCGACCATATAGTTATTGCCACAGGCGCACGCACCCGTGAATTGCCAAATCTAAAACAGGACGGGAAAAAAGTAATTGGTTATCGTGAAGCAATGACACTTAAAACGCAACCCAAAAGTATGATTGTGGTGGGTAGCGGCGCCATCGGGGTTGAGTTTGCACATTTTTACAATTCAATGGGAACTGAAGTTACCGTTGTTGAATTTTTGCCAAATCTTGTTCCGCTGGAAGACGAAGAGGTTTCAAAACAGTTTGAGCGCTCCTTCAAAAAAGCGGGAATAAAAGTTATGACCAATTCTTCCGTAGAAAAATTGGACACTTCAGGAAAAATGGTGAAGGCTACCGTGAAAACCTCAAAAGGCGAAGAAACATTGGAAGCAGAGATTGTTCTTTCTGCAGTAGGAATCACTTCAAATCTTGAAAATATTGGTCTTGAAGAAGTTGGTATTGTAACCGACAAAGGAAAAATAATGGTGAACGATTGGTACCAAACCAACATCCCGGGCTATTATGCCATTGGCGATGTAGTACCAGGTCCTGCCCTAGCCCACGTTGCTTCCGCCGAAGGAATTACTTGTGTTGAAAAAATCGCCGGCTTACACGTAGAGCCAATTGATTACGGAAACATTCCTGGTTGTACTTACGCAACACCAGAAATTGCCAGTGTTGGAATGACCGAAAAGCAGGCAAAAGAAGCGGGTTACGAAATTAAAGTTGGTAAATTTCCTTTCTCCGCAAGCGGAAAAGCAAGTGCTTCCGGTGAAAAGGACGGTTTTGTAAAAGTTATTTTTGATGCCAAATATGGCGAATGGCTAGGTTGCCACATGATTGGCGCCGGCGTTACCGATATGATTGCAGAAGCAGTTTTGGGAAGAAAGCTTGAAACCACGGGCCATGAAGTGCTAAAAACAATTCACCCGCACCCAACCATGAGTGAAGCAGTAATGGAAGCCGTTGCTGATGCTTACGGAGAGGTGATTCATTTATAAAGGCTGTAAGCTGTAAGCTGTAAGCTGTAAGCTGTAAGCTGTAAGCTGTAAGCAAAAATAAAAAACCGCACTAACTAGTTGCGGTTTTTTATTTTATTTCATTTTTTCTTCCAACTACCCTCTACCAACTACTCACTATTCACTACTTAAAAAACTTTGTAGTGCCAATTCATAACTCTGCAAGCCAAATCCAACAATCACTCCTTTTGCATTAGGCGCAATAAAGGATTTGTGACGGAATTCTTCTCTTGAAAAAGTGTTTGAAATATGAACTTCTACAACGGGAGTTTTAATGGCTCTTACCGCATCAGCAATACCGATGGAAGTGTGCGTGTAAGCGGCAGCATTCAAAATTATACCATCATACCCGTACCCCACTTCTTGAAGTTTATCGATAAGTTCCCCTTCCACATTTGATTGGAATTGTGAAAGTGTAACATTTGGAAATTTTTTCTGTAACCGTTCAAAAAAATCATTGAAGGTTTCATCTCCGTAAATATCGTTTTCGCGCTTTCCGAGCAGATTGAGGTTGGGGCCGTTAATGATGATTATTTTCATCTGTATAGAATATTTTGATTTTTATAGGAAGATGAAATACCCTAATAAATCATCTTTGATTTAATATCTGTACTGTGCATTTCATAATTCAAAGATATTATTTTTAATGGAAGTTTTTTCCTTAAAAAAATCTTCCAACCCCTATCATCAAAGCTCCCTCATTTATGTTGTCAGCGTAATCTGGGCTTGTAAAGGCGTACATCCCTTTTACATTAACAAATATCTTGAATGGAGTTGTATATTGAAGACCGAAAACACCTGCAAACTCAGGGCTCTCTCCCGTGCTACTGCTGGAAGTTCCGTCACTTCCCGTGTTGTAACTTGCGCTAAAGGATAGATCAACCCCAAGTCTTGGCCCCACGAGAAGACTAAACTTATCGTTAATGGCGTAATTTATATAAACCGGGACTACTACATATACCACGGAGTTTCTTAATAAGGCATTATTGGTTTCCTTCCTAAAAACCTTAACCTCTCTAAGTTGAAAATTTAATTCTGGTTGAAGGACAAACTTTTCAGAAAAGGAAATTTTAAATGCTGCTCCAACCGAGGGGCGAACACTGTAATTATAATCCAATTCATTGTTGTCATTTCCGTTTGCAAACGGGTACTCTACACCAATTACGGGACCGACTTGAAATTTTTTAGTTTGTGCTATTGTTGAAATCGAAAAGAATGCAAGGAAAATAAAAAGTATTTTTAATTTCATAAATTATATTTGGGGTGGGTTGATAATCAAAAAAAGGAGATTTTCATATTTTAATATATAAAGGAATCGCTATTTAAAATGAATATCCCGTCGACAATTGAAGTACGTTATTTCTTATTTTGTTTTTGTTGGAATATAAATAAACATCCCCATCTTCATAATTGCCATACTCTTCATACTTACTTATGTTTGATATTCCTTTATTAAACCTAATATTAAAAAACACTCCATTTGTAAACCGATAACTGGCGCCAAAACCAATAGAAAAATCGATTGATGTGTATAAATCCTCCACATTATTTTCTTCGGATATATCCTTGGACTCGTATTTGGTTTTTGCCGAAACCAAGTAACCCAATTGGGGTCCTAATTCGGCACTAAGCCCTTTTATTATATAAAATTTTACAATTACAGGAATATTTATGTAATCAAGTTTTACTCTTGAATCGTAATCTCCAAAAAAACTATTTTGCTTGGTTCCTTGTCTGGAATATATTACTTCTGGCTGAATCGAAAATTTTCCCGATAATGGTATTTCTACCAAACCACCTATATGATAAGAAATTTTAGGATCTAATGCATCAATATAGTCACTTTCAAGTAGGGAAATGTTTGCTCCGCCTTTTACACCTATTCTAAAATCACTTTGAGAATTTGAAATTTGGATAACAAATAAGGTGAGAGTAGTAAAAAGTAATCTTTTTAAAGAAATAGTTTTTAAATTCATTTTATAAATCTATAGAAATTTTATAGATATAATAAATAAATAAAAAAGCGGAAGATTTCTCTTCCGCTTTAAATTCGATTTTAAAACATTAAAATGTGAACTCAACACCAGCATTTACTGATGAAAAAGTTCCTCCATCAACAGCAAAACCTGAATATGATAAAACTACCCCGATAGTGCCAAAATTATAACCTGCCATTGGTCTGTAATAAAAACCGCCGTCATTTCCATCAGGAGCTAGACCAATTCCGTAACCAAGATCGGCTCCAAAGAAGAATTCTTCAAGATTGAAACGCGCCTCACCTCCCAAAGGCAAGAAAGCTGCTCCATCATTCTTAACAGTAACAGTTCCTAATCCTGTATCATAATCCTCAGATTTTCCAAAATAATAATAAAACCCAGCAGAGGGTCCAACTTTAAAAACCTCATTGATAGAAAATAAATAGGCAAATGTGGCATTTGCACCAAATGAATAGCCTGCATCTGCATCACCAACCGGAAGAGCAGCATTAGCGCCTAATTTAATTTCATTTTGTGCTTGAGAAGCTGTAAATACAAATACTGTAAAAACAGCAAAAAGTAATAATTTTTTCATAATTAAATAATTTAAGTGTTAGTTAGACAACTAATATA
>JBBQQN010000078.1:0-16078 GCA_038215845.1 Flavobacteriales bacterium
TTAGCCATTTCAAAAACGTGGTTTGCACCTTTCAACATACCAATTGCCGATGGTGCCTTTAAGAGCATTTCGTAAAACTGATCCTTTTTATTTTCTATGGCTTTCTCCAACTTTTTTCTCCGTTAAATCCTTAGCTATGCAATATACTAACCCGTGCTAAAAGAATGTGCTATAAGTATTCTGAATATGTGTTCACTTTCTGTGTGATTTTCCATTATCCGTTGCAAAATTCAAGAAAATCTATACCTTCAAATCAATTTCCTTCAAATTTTCAATTCTATTGCGAAGAAGGAAATCATCGATGCCTTCAAAATGCTCGATCACTCGCTTGTCTTTAAATTCAAAGACTTTTTCCGAAAGTCCCTCCAAGAAATCACGGTCGTGTGAAACCAAAATCAAGGTGCCATCAAACTGAAGCAAGGCTTCCTTTAATACATCTTTCGATTTCAAATCCAAATGGTTTGTAGGCTCATCGAGAATTAAAACATTCACAGGTTCCAACAATAATTTCACCATCGCCAAACGTGTTTTTTCACCTCCGGAAAGCAATCCCACTTTTTTGTCAATATCATCTCCGCTAAACATAAAACGACCGAGTATGTTTTTTATTTGTGTACGCATTTCACCTTTAGCCACTTCATCCACAGTTTGGAAAACCGTAAGTTCCTTATCCAAAAGTGCGGCTTGGTTTTGAGCAAAATAACCTACTTTGGCATTGTGGCCCAAAGCGCAGCTTCCCTCAAAATCAATTTCACCCATAATGGCTTTGATCATTGTGGATTTTCCCTCGCCATTCCTTCCCACAAAACTCACTTTCTGCCCGCGCGAAATACTCATATTGGCTTCCTTGAAAACTACTTGGTCGCCATACTTTTTTGAAAGTCCTTCTGCAACCACGGGATAATCGCCGCTACGTTGCGCGGGAGGAAAACGCAATGCCAAAGCCGAAGTGTCAATTTCATCAATTTCAATAACCTGCAACTTTTCAAGCATTTTTTCGCGAGAGTTTACTTGGTTGGTTTTGGAATAGGTGCCTTTAAAACGATCAATAAATTGTTGGGTGTCTGCTATGAATTTTTGCTGCTCTTCGTAAGCTTTTATTTGATGTGACCTTCGGTCGGCACGCAGTTGCAAATAGTGACTGTAATTGGCTTTGTAATCATAAATACGCCCCATTGTTACTTCAATGGTGCGGTTGGTAATATTATCGATAAACTTTCTATCGTGCGAAATAACGATTACGGCTTTGGCTTTGTTCAGTAAAAAATCTTCCAACCAAATAACCGATTCAATATCAACGTGGTTTGTGGGTTCATCCAGCAAAATTAAATCTGGTTTTTGAAGTAGCAGTTTTGCCAATTCAATCCGCATCCTCCAGCCGCCACTGAATTCACTTGTTTGACGATGCAGATCGCTTCTTTTAAAACCAAGTCCTCGCAAAGCTTTTTCCACTTCGGCTTCGTAGTTTATTTCTTCGAGCGCGTAATACTTTTCGCCCAGTTCCGCCACTTTGGTAATGATGTTCATATATGCATCACTTTCATAATCGGTGCGGGTTTCCAGCTTTTTATTTAAACGTTCCATTTCATCCCGCATTTCAAAAATCTGTTTAAAGGCTTTGGAAGCTTCCTCAAAAACGGTGCAATTATCATGAGTTAGCAAATGCTGGGGAAGGTATGCTATGATAGCATCTTTCGGCGCGCGAACATTACCACGGGTAGGTTTTTGAACCCCCGCTATAATCTTCATCATCGTGCTTTTTCCCGCACCATTTTTCCCCATTAGGGCAATTTTGTCGTTTTCATTCACTACAAAGGAAACATCACTGAAAAGTGTATCTCCACTAAATTCTACCGCTAAACCATCAACTGTAATCATATCAATTTTTTAAGGCTGCAAAAATATTAAAAAGATGTGGATTGTAATGATTGAAATCCATTATAAACACATGGTTGTTTTGAGTTGAAAATGTACTGAAGAAGGGTTAAATGTAAAAGAAGTGTAGCTATAATCGCACATTGCAGAGGTTTTTATTCTGATATATTTTTTATACTTTCACATTCATCAAAAAAAACTCCCTATCTACTCCTCAAGTAGTTCTAATCGACCTATGTGATTTTTTAATTTAGTATCACATACGAATGAAATTACAGTTTTTGACTAATCAAGTTGCCCATTTAGAAGGCAGGTTGTACAGTGGCAATCTTTCTGAAGCGCAATTCAAGATAGAATCGGCTTTAGACAAAACCCAATATCTTATTATTGATTTGGACCCTTTATACACCTTTGATATTTCTGGGGCTTTTATGCTTTATATGGTTTCCAAAAAAGCGAGAGAGAACAATAAGCACGTAATCCTTCTGTGTACCGAAAACAAAATTGTCGCGCTTGTATTATTAAAGCTGGGCATCAAGTTTTATAACAAGATTCCTGAAATAGATTATACAAAATCGTAGGTCTTCACATAGATACCCACTTTAAAAACTTAAGTATATTTTATATCCAATATTTTAAAAATAAAAAGCCTGCCTCATACAAGACAGGCTTTATTTAATGTACCTAAATTAAAAATGTGCCGTGAGCGAAAGGATAAAGTTTCTTCCTGCACCAGAGATACCTGAGCTATAAGGCCTGTATCGTTGATCGGTTAGATTTTCTATTCCACCACTTACCGCAAAGTGATCTGTAAGATTATAGAGCGCTTTGAGGTTTAAAGTGTACCAAGATGGCGAATAAGGATTGCCGTTATCATCCAATGCATAAAATTCCGTCTTTCCTTTTTCTTCATCTGGAAGATCTTCAAAATCCCGTTTAGCACTGTAATTTACATTTAATTCCATGTTGAGCTTACTGGCTTTATAGGTTAATCTCGACACCCCAAAAAATGGTGCCGCATGTCTGGATGGACTGGTTTCTCCATTGTCAAGTTCTTCTTCCCCTTTTTGGAAGTTTACATCAGTAGACAAACCAAAACCTTGTGGCAAGGCTACCTCAACTCCTGCCTGAACTCCATAAACATGAGCTACCGCTGCATTTTGAATAGCCTGTACTTGGCTTAATTCACCTTGATAAACAATACTGTCCTGTCCGTTCAATTGAAAGTCACGGCGCACCAAGGCATCCTTTAAATGTGTATAATACCCCGTTATATCTACTTTCACAAGACTGCCAAAAACTTTTGCCACCCCTAAATCAGCATTATATGCATATTCAGGTTTCAAATCTGGGTTGGGCACAACCACACTTCCCGGTTCGGAATCAAATACTTTTCCAAGATCATCTACATTGGGCGAACGGAATGCCGTTCCAAGATTTGCATTCACTACCCAAGAATCCGCGGGTCTATATACCCCACCAATACTTCCCGTAAGGGCACCATTGCTTAGATTTGCTTCCTTAAAAGGAAAAGGGTAAAAGGTGGTGTCAAATTCGGCATCCAATAAAATATGATTATATCGTGCGCCCGCACTCAACGTAAATTGATCGCTTACCTTCAATTCATCGGTAACGTAGGCGGCAAGCGATTGCCATGTGGATTTTGGATAACGCGATGGCCCATCCACATCAATTTCTGTAGATATATCGGTGAGTTTTCCATAGGAATCTACATCATTCAACACATATTCCAACCCATAAAAAAGAGTGTTTTTTTCTCCAACATCTTTTATAAAATCGATGTTTACCGAATAAGCACTTACTTCTTCACTTTGGGTATTTCGCTCCGTTTTGTTGAAAGATCTATCTATTCGGCTTTCTTTAAAAAGTTGCTGCGCCAAACGAAGGCTCATTTGGTCAAAAATTGAATTGCTGGCAGAATAGTTAATGTTCAAATTGTTCATCATCCAACTTTGTGGCCCGTAATTCCATTCTGCATAACGCGCCGTACCATTCCGTACTCGTGCATGTCTGTCATATCTCCCATAGGAAGAGGTTTCAGAAAAGTGAAAACCATACTGGAAATCCCAATTTTCGTTCGGGCTGAAGCGTATTTTTTGCATCATATTAATTTGCGAATAGGCCGAAGGAATCTGCAATAATTTATCCTCTTGTGTAACCACCACATCCGTACTGTCCTGCCGTTGCACGTAATAATCCTTTATATAATCCTCCGGTCCATGGCTCCCTTGGCGAAGGTTATCGTAATCCCAAGAAGTTATACTGGTTACAAAGCTCCATTTTTTAAAACCTACATTTACATCAAAATGGCCTGTTTTTTCCTTATTGGCAGACGAATAGCGCGTAGAGGCCTTTCCTGTAATTAAAGGTTTATCTGTAAGGGAAAATCGTGGTGTAAGGGTTTGGAAACTCATGACGCCCCCAATGGCATCACTTCCGTAAATTACAGATCCGGGACCAAACAGCACCTCGGTATTTTCCACCGCAAAGGGATCTATATTTATTACATTCTGAAGGTTTCCGGAACGGAAAATTGCGGTATTCATTCGCACTCCATCGACAGAATATAAAAGCCTGCTAGTAGCAAAACCCCGAATCATAGGGCTACCACCACCCTGCTGGCTTTTTTGAATAAATACCTTTCCCGAAATCCCCAATAAATCTGCTGCTGTTTGTGGATTCTGTAAAGCTACTGTCTTTGCTGAAATGGAAATTATCTTGGCCGGCACATTATCGCTGCCCTGTCTCCAGCGAGAGGCTGAAATTACCACCTCATCAAGACTTAGATTGGAAGCAACAAGCTCTACCATAAAGGAGAGAGCTTGCAGTTCGGAATAGCTCTTTACTATGGTTTTATAGCCTAGGGTACGGATTTCTATTTTTTCGGAATCCTTAAATGCCGAAATATCCGCTTGTCCTTGGGCATTGGTGGTCAGATATGATTTTGAATTGGCACTCGTCAATGTAGCCAGTTCTATTGGCTCATTGGTCTGCTGATCCTTAATAGTTACTGTTTGGCTATAGGCACTCCCTACAAAACCCAACAGTAACCAGATCATGAATATTTTTTTCATTAATGGTTGTTTTAAGTTAACGTGCCTTTATAGGCACAAATAGATTATCAGCGCTCCTTTATAGAGCTTGCAAAAAGTTAACTTAATTGTGGAGGTGGTGTAGGCGGGGTTGTCTTAAGGGAATTAAAATTATTTCGGTAGATAAAATCCTGATTTTTACATAAGCCTTTTTGGATGGGAAGGGCTTTCCAGTCAAGATAATTTGAACAATAAAAAGAACGCAGAAAGGAGTAGAAATGTTCTTTTTTATCCCGGTTTTTGGTGTCTTTCGCAAAAGCTTGGGCTACCAGTTTTGTGAGCTGTTTTTCCAACTTTGTCTCTTCCTCATCCAACCAACAAGTATAATAAATGGAATCTCCCTGTACTTTAGTTTGTATTATATCGTACATTTTTCCTTGATACTCAAATTCTCCCGAGTGTTCCCAGTTGAGCTCTTTTTCAATTTCGTTCTGAGTAAATTTCAATACCACCAACTCATCTTTTTCCATGCCCGCGATCATTCGCTCTTTAAGATCACTTCTAAGAACGGATTTTTCATATTGAAAATAAAGAAAGAGGGTAAGTGCTGGAGCTACCAGCAAAATCAGAAACAATATAGAAATAACCTTATTTCTCAACTTTTTTTATTAGGATTTCAAATGTCGTCAAAAGCAAAGGATAAATCGATTTTTTGTAGTTTTTTCTAATCGAATTCAAACTATTCTTTTTTATCCTTTTCGGGTGTTTTTAAACTTCCCCACAACTTTTTAAACAATAATACGGCCATTAAACTAATAAACCCAATCAATATTCCAACCATAAATTCTAGGACAAAGGAGGGCATGGCTGGCAAAAAGTGATGAAAAAAATCTATGTTGTGCACAAAGATTCCCCCGGCAACAAAAATTAAGGCAAGAGTACCTATTACGCTTAGGCTTTTGATCACCTTTGGCAGTGCTTGTACCAAAATATTCCCCACGCTTTTTGAAAAGCTTTTTTCTTTTTTACTTCGTTTTATAAGTTTATAGCCTGCCTCATCCATCCGTACTATAAGGGCCACAATACCATAAACACCTACCGTTGCAACCAATGCAATAATGCTAACCACTATAATTTGTGAAGTTATTGATTGGCCCACCACGGTACCAAGTGCAATGATTACAATTTCTATGGAAAGTATAAAATCTGTTACGATGGCGGATTTTACCCGCTCCTTTTCAATAGCTAATATTTCACTTTCCGTAAGCCCCTCATCTATGAAGGATTCCTTTGAATGTGCATGTGGAAAAAAGAATTCATATATTTTTTCAGCGCCTTCGTAACCTAAATAAATACCTCCAAGCAATAAAATAACCGTAACGGCCCAAGGTAAAAAAGCACTCAACAAAAAGGCTATGGGAAGGATAATCAATTTGTTCAACAAAGATCCTTTTGTGATTGCCCAAAGAACAGGCAATTCACGGGAAGATGCAAAACCCGATGCCTTTTCCGCATTTACCGCTAAATCATCGCCCAAGATACCGGCCGTTTTTTTAGCCGCTACTTTACTCATCATTGCCACATCGTCCAAAAGCGCAGCTATATCATCCAATATTGCAAAAAAACCTGATGCCATAGAATTGTTTCAATTTTAAAGTTTCATTTAAAAGGAGCCTTATATTCGATTTTAAAAAAGGCTTTTTTTTAAAGAAGTGAATTTAATTGATTCTTTTAGAAAAACCAGTATTTACTTCTCCTTTAAGATTCCAAATCTATCTTTGCAACCAAAAGATTTAAATGAAATTCCACAAGTCACTATTTTTCGAAGTATTTATATTAATATGTGCCAGTGTTTCGGCTCAGGACAACACCCAATTCAAAACTTTGTCACAACAATGGCAACTGGATTCCACATCGCTTACTAAAAAAGTAGATTTTAAGCTACTCCCATACAAGCCCCTATATATTTTGTTTGCCAATTACAGTACAGATGTAAACAAAGCTCCAAAGAGCGGCAACCTTAATAATGTTGTTTCGGAGGACATTCCCTACAATCCTGTAGAACTAGTGTTTCAAATAAGTTTTAAAACAAAAATACTGCATAACATCATAGGCAAAAAAATAGGAGGTGATGTGTGGGGAGCCTATACCCAAAGTTCCCGTTGGCAATTATACAACAATGCGCTTTCCCGGCCCTTTCGGGAAACCAATTATGAACCGGAAGCTTTTTTGCTTTTTAGCACTCCTTATAGTTTTGGAAATTTCAGAGGTGTTTTGGCCGGCGTTGGTATAAACCACCAAAGTAATGGGCGCTCTAATCCGCTTAGCCGAAGCTGGAACAGGGTTATTTTTCAATTTGGATGGGAAATAGAAAAATTGCAGATTGTTTTAAAGCCATGGATTCGTTTACCGGAAGCGGAAGAAAACGACGACAACCCCGATATTGAAGAATACATGGGCCGTGCAGAACTGGATTTAAACTATGCTTTTGGAAGACATGATTTTGAATTGGCCACCCGCCATTCTCTGCGGACAGGTTCAAACAGCCACGGAAGCGTCCGATTGGATTACAGCTACCGATTTCTTAAAAACCTAAAAATACATGCCCAGATTTTTACTGGCTATGGCGAAAGCTTGATAGACTATAACCACAACCAAACCACTTTCGGACTGGGACTTTCTCTGTATTAAATAACCCTACCATCTTAAAGTTTTTCACTTTCAAGAAGGCTTTACTTTACAATCCATATAAAAAAACCCGCGCCTCCCATAATTGGAAACGCGGGTTTAAAATTTAGTTTATAAGCAGCTATAAAATTATTTCGCCAAAGTCAACTCATCAATTATATGGCTGGCTCCTGCAAACTTGTCAATCAAAAACATAACGTAGCGTATATCAACATTGATAGTACGTTGCAATTGATCATCAAAAATAACATCACCCGCCATAGCTTCAATATTTCCATCAAAGGCTATGCCTATCAACTCCCCTTTTGCGTTCAATACAGGGGAACCAGAGTTTCCGCCAGTAATGTCGTTATCTGTTAAAAAGTTTACAGGCAAGTACCCATCTTTATCGGCATATTGTCCAAAATCTTTTTTCTCATAAAGATCAATTAACTTTTTGGGCATATCAAACTCAGCATCGCCGGGTTTGTATTTTGCAACGGTGCCTTTTAGGGTGGTGTAGTAATTTTTTGCGGCATCGTTGCGTTTGTCTACGGGAAGGGCAATCACCTTTCCGAAGGTAAGGCGCAAAGTGCTGTTTGCATCCGGATAATATTTTTCATCTGTATTTTGAAGTCGCATTCCCTGAACCATCATTCTATAGGCATGCTCAAATTCGTTATCCAATTTTTTTTCTTCATCAGTTTTAAAACGATAACGCGTCAACAAATCTGTAGAAAGCTGAAACAACGGATCGTTCTTCAACACTTCAGCATTGGGGTTTGCCATAAATGCTTCCAATTTTTCTTTTGATTCAAAAATGCTATTCTTAAAAGCTGTATCCAAATAGTCGTTCCAACCAGCATTGCTCTTATTATTTTCACTAGCAACCCGTGCTACCATAGGAGCAATATTTTCTGCTTTTGTAGAATAAAGCTTTAGCTGAGCTGCCAAAACATCTTTTTCCAAAGGCATATACAGACCCTCGTAAAAATTGTTTATGTCCTCATTCAATTTTGGTAATAACTCTGCTTGTTTCGATTCATTCTGTTGTAGATAATAATCAATGGAATTTCCTAAACGATACGGCAATAATGCCATTTTGGTGCGCAGCAATAGACTCAGATAATTGTTGTGCCTACTTATCTCGTTTGTTTTTTTATAATATTCATTGATAACGGGAATTACGGCAGCATACTTTTCATTTCCTTTTTTGGAAGCCCATTTCTGGAAAGCCTTTTCGTCTACTCTTTTACTTTCCGCGGTTTTGTGCTGGGTAAGGGCATCAATCATCCCTTGCCTGTTTTTCCAATAATTGGCAATAGATGCATAACTTGAGGCATAATCAAGATTTACCTGCTTGTCCTTATCCATATATTTCTTCATCACATCCATAGATGTTTTTGAAGCCTCCACCCACGCAGGATATGCAAACTTTACATTTTGCTCAATTCCACTTGCGGGCATCCAACGGTTGGTTCTCCCTGGATAGCCCATAATCATTGCGAAATCGTTTTCCTCAAAACCTTTTAGGCTGGTAGTTAAATGGTATTTCGGTTTAAGTGGCACATTGTCTTCTGAATATTCAGCTGGGTTTCCGTCCTTGTCGGCATACACCCTGAAAAGCGAAAAATCGCCAGTTTGTCGCGGCCATTCCCAGTTGTCGGTATCGCCACCAAACTTTCCAATACTCTCTGGGGGCGTACCCACCAAACGCACATCGTTGTAATCTTGGTAAACAAAGTAGTAAAACTCATTTCCTTGATAAAAGGATTTTACCGAAACCGTATATTTCCCTCCTTCGTTATTTTCCTGTTCAATCTTAGCGATTTCCTTATTAATTGTCGCTTCTCGATCTGCTTCACTCATGTTATCGTTCAACAGTCCCAAAATTCTTTTTGAAACATCGTCCATTCTAACAAAGAAACGAACCGATAGACTTTTAGGCTTTAATTCCTCGCTTTTGTTCCCTGCCCAAAACCCATCTTTAAGGTAATCATTTTCGGCAGTGGAAAGCTCGGCAATAGAACTATAACCACAATGGTGGTTGGTTAATACCAAACCGCTATCCGAAATTATTTCCGCAGTACAACCACGATTAAATTGAACAATGGCGTCCTTTAAGCTGGAATGGTTTACACTATAAATTTCTTCGGGCGTAAGCTGAAGCCCCATTTTTTGCATATCGCGATAGTTCAACCGTTCGATGTGCATTAAAAACCACATGCCCTCATTGGCCTGCACAGGCAGTACAAAAGCAGCAAGGATAAAAGAAAGAATAAAATTTTTCATTTGTATAGAATATTTGATAAAAAGGAAGATGGAAAGCCCCTATTGTCCATTCCCATTTATATGTAAATTATTAAGGGCATTTTAGTGATTAAGAAAATTAATTTGTAACAATACGAAAAACGAAGTGGCCAAAGACACTAACTTAAAACGAATGGTAAATATAAACGGATTACCCTTTTTTCCCGATTTCGCCATTCCCAAATGATCAAGAATATAGCAACTTTAACTTTTTGTTAAGAGTGAGAGTGGAAAGGGAATAAATAAAATAATGAAAAAACGGATCCTTTAAGTTTATGCTTGCACCAACCTTTATAAAATAATGAGTTGCAATAAGCAAGAGATATTCAATTTCAAGGAAAAAATTAAATTTCAATATTCACTTAAAAGATTGCTTTTCACAAAAACAAAACCGGCTATAGTTTTATCTAAACTTTAAGTTTAGTTTTAAAAATTTCCCTTTATCTTACCCAAAAAAAAATGCTACAGTTAAATTTCAATTCCATTTCGGAAGGAATGCCCGGCCCTAAATGGCAAGCCCTCTTTAATAAACACTGGCCGGCATACAAAGCCTGGTTCGAATCTAAAGGAGCCGTGAACTCCCCAAATCTCCAAGTGGCACAGGAGCAGTTAAGGGAGTTTATGCCCAAATTTATACCCACTTACGAGCGCTTGTGCGAACTTGCAGGAGATGACAAAATTGCTCACCGTTTTTTAACGGGTTACCAACCCCCGGCTTACATTACGGGCTGTTCGCAGGCGGTTTTGAAAAATCCCCCTCAACTGGTTCGGAATTATGATTACCATCCGAATTTATGCGAAGGAACGCTATTGAATAGCGCTTGGAACGGAAAACATGTAATTGCCATTGGCGATTGCCTTTGGGGTGTGGTGGATGGAATGAATTCAGATGGGTTGGTTGCTTCCTTGACTTTTGGTGGCCGAAAAGTAGTGGGCAAGGGCTTTGGCATTCCCTTTATATTGCGTTATGTGTTGGAATTTTGCAGTACCATTGAAGAAGCTGTTGAAGTTTTGCAACGGGTTCCATCCCACATGGCATATAATATTATGCTGCTGGATAAGCACGGCAATAACAAAATGCTGCAACTTGCTCCGGACCATAAGCCTAAAATTACAGACCTGAAAGTTTCCACAAATCATCAAGGAAATATTGACTGGCCCGAACATGCAGCCTTTTCAAAAACGGTGGAAAGGGAAAAATTTCTACTCGAAACCTTAAAAAAGCCAGACTTGGATGCTGAAAATATTGCAGGTGCCTTTTTAAAAAAACCGCTTTTCAATAGACAGTACCGCGATGGTTTTGGAACTATTTACACTTCGGCTTACCGTCCCGCCGATGGCTATATGGAATTGCGTTGGGAAGATCAAAAAATCCGGCAATCCTTTGCAGATTTTGAGGAAGGGAACACTTTAGTTACGTACAACGAAAAAGCACCTCAACCTATTCCTGCTTATACTACAAAACCCAGTGAAGAAGTGGAAGCTCCTCATTATGCAACTGCAGATTATTGGGTGGAATACGGCAAGGCCTGGGCTAGCGGTAATCCCACCGATCTCGGAAAACAAGTGGCGCAGCTTATTGGCAATGCCATGGGGTTGGCAGGAACGCCCCAAATGGAAAAAATACTAAAGGATTTTTCTTCCGAAACCAAAAAACGCGGACAAGTTCCCTGGGAAATGCTTGCCGATCTTTGGTCGGGATTTGGACGATAATATTTTGAAAAAAACAAAAAATCCCTTTTCACAACTGTTGAAAAGTGATTTTTTAATGTCTATGTTGAATATAGTTAATTAGTGTCAGGTATAGCGCAGTCGAGACTTAATGACCTCTCGACTGCACTCGAGGTGACATAAAATAAACAAATAATTAAATCTGGAAAGAGAATATAACATTAGTATAATGCACCACCTTTGAAAACCCAACATTTATTGATAGTTTTATATAAATTAATTCCAAAAAAAACCTAATGAAAAAGACAATTACATTCTTATCGGCTTTATTCCTCGGAATACTTTCCCCAGCAATTGCACAACAAATAGGCAAAAAAGCAAGCTTAAATGAAGACGGAACTATTTCCGTAGAAACCGTTACCCTTCCAGGAAACTATAACAACAGCAAACAGCCTCAAGTATTTGATAGGTTGTTCCGCTACGGTCAACCGGCCAATCCAACTTTTAAAAATACACGCGGCACCACCCTGGCCGATGTGGACAACGACGGGGTTGATGAAATTCTCTATGGAATAGATCATGATCTCTATGCCTTAAAAGGTGATGGTACCGTACTGTGGCAAAAGACAGTTAGTGGTACAATATTATTACCTCCCACCGCTGTAGATATGGATGGTGATGATGTGGTAGAAATAGTACTGAATACTGGGGGAATTCCCAATGCAGGGCGCGTTTACCTTATGGACAATCTGGGCAACGATCTTCCCGGCTGGCCGCTTAACTTCGAGAACCATTGGATGTTAAATGCTCCCGTGGTGGCAGATGTGGACGACGACGGCAATTTGGATATAATTACCTGCGAACGCGTAGCCAGTGCACAAGGATTTGTGCATGCCCTTAATATGGATGGCACGCCCATTAATGCCAATTGGCCAGTAGAAGTGGGTGCCACTCCTGCCTTTACCCCTTCTGTTGCAGATATGGACAACGATGGCAATACCGATGTGGTAATAGCTGCCTCCTCGGCGGGTATGTATATTTTTGATAACCAAGGACAGGTTTTTCCTGGTTTTCCAGTTTTTGACCCCACAGTAAGTTATTCATATCAATCTCCAATTCTTGCAGACCTCGACGGCGATGAAGATTTGGAAATAATAGGAAGCAACCACGGCGACGCTCCAGGTTTTTATGTTATGGAACACGATGGCAGCTATAAAGGCGGCTGGCCTATTGGTTTAGGTGGCTGGACCTACTCTCCACCTACCGTATTGGATGTGGACGGAGACGGCATTTTTGAAATATTTATGTCAGACCGAAACACCAGCGGCTCTGAGGGCACGCCGCTTCCAACTATTTATGGCTTGACACCAGATGGTAACAATTTACCCAATTTCCCAATAGAAAAATACGGCGGTACCGAAGGTGTACTTTCAATTGCCGATGTGAATGACGATGGCGTTTTGGAGATTGTATTTCCTAGTGTGCTTACTGATTCAGAGGGCGACGGATTTATCCACGCCTATTCGTTAAACGGCAGTGGCGAGGTAGCAGGCTTCCCTTTACGTCCGCGCGGATTTACTTTTCTAAATGGTGCCGTTCTAGGTGATGTAAATAATGACGGTCTTTTAGACCTTACGGCCAATAGCTATACCCAGACTTTTGGGCAAGGAGTGGATTCAACCTTTGTGAATGTTTACAACCTAAATGTTCCCTATAATCCAGAAACCATTAAGCGAAATGGCTACAAAGGCAGCAACAGCCGCGACGGCTACGTGAAATTGGATGAAACAGCAGGTGTTTCCGATTTTGCCAAAGAGAATGTAATAAGAATAAGTCCCAACCCTTCGGAAGGAATTTTGACGTTTACCATCCCCTCAGCAATGCAAAATGCAAAAGTGAAAGTTTACAGTATTGATGGAAAATTGGTTTTTACTGAAAAAACAAGTCTGGAGACAACTTCTAGTTATAATTTAAAGCATCTTAAGTCTGGAATATATTTCGTCAGCATTTCAGATGGAAAGAGTACTACTACTGCAAAGTGGATGAAGAAATAATGAAATTCATTAGTATTTAATTTATTAAATATAAGCCTCAAATTTTAAGTTCATTTTAATTTCTACATTTGGGGCTTATCAAAAATAAATATGGGTTCAAAAATACTTTATTCGAGTTTACTGTTTTTTATCATTTCATCTCCTACATTGTTATTTGGGCAGTGTCCTAGTAGTTTAATTTTTTCTAACCAGAGTCAGATAGACAATTTTGCCACAAATTATCCCAATTGTACCGAAATTAATGAAACCGTGACAATAGAGGAAATAAATTCTGGTAATATTACCAACCTAAATGGTTTGTCTCAAATTACCAAAGTAAAAAACTTAAAGATTTTTAATAATCAGGCATTGACTAATCTTGATGGGTTAAACAATTTAACAGCTATTACGGATGGTAGTATCTACGGAAAACTGTACATAATAAACAATCCGAGTTTACAAAATCTAGACGGTCTGGAAAATCTTCAAGAAATATTGGAGGATATAAGAATAGTAGAAAACCCATCGCTTACATCTATTGAAGGATTGCAAAATGTTTCTATTATAACTCCTGACATCGGTATCCAAATAAAAGAAAATCCTTCTTTATTAAGTCTTCAAGGTCTCAATGGTATTACTATAGCCAATGCGTTGGTTATTACACTAAACGATATGTTAAGTAATTTAAACGGATTAAATAATTTAACAGAGATCAGCGAATTACTTGAAATAAATGTTAATCAAAACTTAACCACTTTAGAAGGATTGAACAGTTTGGTATCTGTAGGAGGTCAGGGGCTAAAAATATATAGCAACCCCTCATTGGAATCGTTTGATGGGCTGGAAAATCTTGTTTCCATTCAACAAAGTTATTTCATGAATAATACCGCCCTTATCAACATTGAAGCGTTAGGTAATTTTACAAGTTCTGCGGAAATGTTTGGAATAAGCAATTCTCCTTTATTGACAAATTTACATGGATTGGAAAATTTAAATTCTGTAGGATTTTTAATTTTTGGAGGTCTTGACAGCTTAAATGATATTTCAGCCCTTTCAAATGTCGATATGACCTCTGTTTATTCATTTTATTTATCAAACTGTCCCCTATTATCAGTATGCGACTACCCAAATATTTGCCAATATTTAAATACTACTTCAAATAACGATATTATATACAATAATGCACCTGGTTGCAGTACCCGTGAAGAAATTTTACAATCCTGTGGTTTGCTAAACAATAATGAAAATATAATGGTGAATAATTTTTCGATTCACCCTAATCCTACCACAAACACTTTTACTGTTTCTGGCATCGAAAAAGGCAAAGTCAAAATAACAGATAGCCGAGGTAGAATTTTAAAAAGCTTTACGTTAATGAAAGATGAAATTTCGTTGACCGGCTTGGCAGAGGGTATCTACTTTGTGAATATTACCAATGAGAAAGGTTCCTTAACTAAACAAGTAATAAAAATTTAAATTCATCCTCCTTTAAAACCTTGCTTTTTGGAATTTGATACTCCTACATTTGAAATTTCTATTCAACCACATTTTTAGAATAATTCCGCCATTTCTCCAAACAGGCTTCCATATCTTCCGGTATGGGGCATTCAAAACGCATAAACTTTTCGGTTACGGGATGCACAAAGCCTAAAGTACGTGCATGTAACGCTTGGCGTGGCATTACTTTAAAACAATTATCTACAAATTGCTTGTATTTGGTGAAAGTGGTTCCCTTCAATACTCTTTCGCCCCCATAGCGTTCATCGTTAAAAAGTGTGTGGCCAATATATTTCATATGCACGCGGATTTGGTGCGTACGCCCCGTTTCCAGCCTGCACGAAACAAAAGTTACATAACCCAACCTTTCCAAAACTTTGTAATGGGTTACGGCAGGTTTTCCTTTTTCTTCCACGTCGTTTTCATAAACGGTGTTCTGTAAACGGTTTTTTGGATGTCGGCCAATGTTTCCTTCAATCGTGCCTTCATCCTCTTCCATATTTCCCCACGCAATCGCTACATACTCGCGTTCGGTGGTTTTATTGAAAAATTGTTTGGCGAGGTGAGTCATAGCTTCTTCTGTTTTGGCAACTACCAAAAGTCCGCTGGTATCCTTATCAATTCTATGCACCAAGCCGGGTCGATTTGTGGCGCTTGCCCCAGGTGGAGTCGAGGGGTTATTGGGAAGATTTTCAAAATGAAAGGTAAGTGCGTTTATTAAGGTGCCGCTGTAATTGCCATGGCCCGGATGCACTACCATTCCAGGTGCTTTATTTACAACCAATACGGCATCATCTTCATAAACAATATCCAAGGGAAGGTCTTCCGGCACCAAAAGAAATTCATAGGGTGGGTGCTCAAAAAGAACCGTTACCACATCATTTCCCTTTACCTTGTAATTCGATTTTACAGCTACATCATTCACAAAAATATTCCCGGCTACAGCAGCTTTCTGGATTTTGTTTCTAGTGG
>JBBQQN010000079.1:0-15626 GCA_038215845.1 Flavobacteriales bacterium
AGGTTTTGGGGCTTTGCTTTTCAATTGAGCATTAATGGAAGCTTCAACATTTTTGGTAATGCTATCTTCCTTCCGCTCACCCGAAAGTCGACGCTCGTTATACTCCTTAATTCTGTCTTGACCTTGAATGCCAAAATATCCATCTTTTATGGAGTTGGTAATAGCATTAAAAGCTGATCCGCTCTGTTGGTTGGTAAGGACAATAATTCCCAGATCAAGTTCTGGAATCAATGTAACCTGGCTCACAATGCCCAATAAACCTCCAGTGTGGGTTACCTGAAAGTAACCGTTCACATCACTTAAAAACCAACCTAATCCGTAGGCCGAAAAATGAGTATTATAAGGACCTTTCCCACTTCTTAAAAGAGTTTGAGGTGTCCACATTTCGTTGTGGGCTTTTTCACTAAAGAGACTGTCTTTTAATTGTGCACCGTATTTGCCGTGGTCTAATTGAGTTTGTATCCAAGTTGCCATATCGTTAATGGAAGCGTAAATCCCTCCTGCTGGGCTTGCAATGTCAGTAAATGTATTTCCTGTAATTTCCAGTTTCCCATTTACCGGGGCGTGCCCGTCAATACGGTTAGCATCAGCAGCAATGGTTGAAAGGGAAAGGGTTGTACGCTCAAGCCCCAATGGTTTAAAGAAGTTTTCAGTTATATATTTTTCATATGTTTTTCCCGAAATTCTTTCTATCACTTCCCCTGCCACTATGTAGAGAAGGTTGTCATAATCAAACTTGGAGCGAAAAGAGGAAACGGGTTTTAAATAGCGAAGATTATGTATCATTTCAGCTTTTGTGGTGGTATTGGTGGCAGGAAATACCATTAAATCTCCTGCTCCCAAGCCTAGGCCACTTCTATGTGTAATTAGATCGCGCACGGTAAATTCATTGGTTACATAGGCATCGTAAAGTTTAAACTCGGGGATAATATCTGTTACTTTGGTGTCCCAAGTCAATTTGCCTTGGTCGATCAGTTGCCCGAGGGCTGCTGTGGTAAAGGCTTTAGTGTTTGATGCCACGCCAAACATAGTATTGGTATCCACGGCTCCCCCCGATTTTAGGGATCGGGTACCATAACCCTTTTTGTGGATTATTTTTCCATCCTTCAACACGGCCACGGCCATTCCGGGGACATCAAAAGTTTTCATGGTTTTCTGCACCAAACTATCTATCTGTGCCTCTTGAAGAATTTGAGCAGATAATGATAAAGTGAAGGAAAGGAAAAGAAATACTAGGGCAAAAAGTTTTGGTGAAATGGATTTCATTTTGGATATGTTATTTGTGCTTAAAGGTATTAAATCTTTACAAACCATCCACCTGCGCTGACAACAGATAGCCGATAGTCGAGAATTTATTTTAATCATTTCAATCACAAAAATAATTTTTTACGATAACACTTTTAGGGATAGCTTTTTAAATTAGCCTTCCCAAATTTGCCCAAATCTGGTGTACTTAACCTGCACAACCTTTAATATTCGTCTTATGCGAAAGGTAAAAGTATATTTTAATGATTTTATTTTTTCCGAGCAAATAATAATGGTCTTGGCTTTTTTAATTGCGTTGCTGGGTATTGTTACCTCGGTCGGTTCTATTATGTTTTACTCAACGCCTGAATTATAGGTATTTTGTAATGAAAATATGGACAACGAACTTTACATTTTTTTTAAAAGATTAGTGTTCTGCCCTCTGTAAGGCTTCTATTTACGGTTAAAATGACGTATATTCACGTATAAAAAAGAAGTATGAGCAGAGGTTTTGTAAAAGAAGACGATCAAGAGGAAACTCCCATCATTCCACCACGGGCTGCCCTACCCGATAGCTCTATTAATTATGTTACCCCATTGGGAATGGGGTTGCTGAAAACCGAAAAGGAAGAATTGGAAGCTGAACGTGCAGCCCTTACTACCACCGATGAAGCTGAACGCAGAAGGGAATTGGCGGTAATCAATGGAAAGTTCGATTTGTTGAACGAACGGATTGCTTCAGCCCGTATTCTCAATCCCAAAGAGCAGCCGCAGGACGAGGTCCGTTTTGGGGCAATTGTCACTTATAAAGCTCTTGCAACAAATTCAATCCAAAAATTTCAAATAGTGGGCGTGGACGAAGCCGATTTAAAACAACAAAAAATAGGTTTTGTGGCCCCTATTGCCGTTGCGCTAACTGGCCATAAAGTAGGGGATGAGGTAAACTTCAAATTGGGTAACGAAACCCGAAAACTTCAAATTGTTTCTATTTTATATTAAATCCTTAGTTTTTTCAAATTTTCGTAAAAAGCTGTTAAGGCGTTGTTAAAGACCCTTCTGTAAATTCCTGCCCCATCATTATTGTGTAAATTAGTGTTGTTTTTTACTTCATTAAAACTTTCACAATGCAACAAGATATTTTCAACCTCAAAAAAAACCTTCAAACTTCCAACGGAAAAGCTTCTTATTATAGCCTTCCGGAACTGCAACAACAAGGGTGCAATGTTTCAAAAATGCCTTTTTCAATCCGAATTCTTCTGGAAAACGCGCTACGTAATTATGACGATTTTTCGATAACCAAAGATCATTTGGATGCCATCCTAAACTGGGACCCAAAAGGAAGCGACAAGGATATTGCCTTTAAACCTGCCCGCGTTCTTATGCAGGATTTTACAGGAGTTCCCGCCGTGGTGGATATTGCTTCCCTACGGGCTGAAGCGGCCAGAAAAGGAAAAGATCCCAATAAAATAAATCCATTGATACCTGTAGATTTGGTGATAGACCATTCTGTACAGGTAGATTATTTTGCCGCACAGTATGCCTACGAAAAGAATATGGAAGAGGAGTACAAAAGAAACCGCGAACGCTATACCTTTTTAAAATGGGCTCAAAAATCCTTTAATAATTTTAGCGTAGTACCTCCCGGAATGGGAATATGTCACCAAGTAAATTTGGAATACTTTTCCAAAGGAGTGGTTGAAAGGGATGGTGAAGTATTTCCAGACACCTTGGTGGGAACCGATAGCCACACCCCAATGGTAAATGGAATTGGAGTTGTAGCTTGGGGAGTGGGCGGTATTGAAGCCGAAGCGGCTATTTTGGGACAACCCATTTATTTTATTAGCCCAGAAGTTATTGGACTTCGTCTTACGGGAAAATTGCCCGTAGGTACTACCGCTACCGACCTTGTACTTACCATTGCGCAACTGCTTCGGAATTATGGGGTTGTTGGAAAGTTTGTGGAGGTTTTTGGTCCCGGACTGGATGATCTTTCCGTGCCAGATAGAGCAACCATTGGAAATATGTCGCCTGAATTTGGTTGTACCGTAACCTATTTCCCCATCGATAACAAAACGTTGGAATATATGCGAAGCAGCAACCGAAGCGAGGAACAGTTGAAACTCGTGGAGGATTATTGTAAAGCCAATATGCTATGGCGTGAAAATGAAGATGAAATAAATTATACCGATGTTTTGGAACTGGACCTCGAGACCATTCAACCAAGTGTTGCCGGGCCAAAACGTCCGCAGGATAAAATTGTTCTCAAGGATTTTAGGGACAAATTTGTGGAATTGCTTCACGGTTCCTTCGGCAGGGAATATATAAAACCCTCCGAAAGGGAGGAAGCCATTACACGCTGGAAAGAAGAGGGTGGAAGCCAGCCAGTGGAACAGCCAAAAAACCCAGATGACAATACAGAAATTGAAACCAAAATAAAAAACGGCTTGAAAACGGTTTGGATATCGCACGGCAATGAAAAATTTATGCTTTCCGATGGCTCAGTTGCCATTGCCGCCATTACTTCCTGTACCAATACATCCAACCCTTTTGTGATGATAGGCGCAGGATTGGTAGCCAGAAAAGCACGGGAACAGGGAATAGATGTAAAGCCTTGGGTAAAGACTTCCCTTGCGCCGGGGTCGAAAGTAGTAACAGATTATCTTGAAAAAGCCGATTTATTGAAAGATCTCGAAGCCCTCCAATTTCATTTGGTAGGTTATGGCTGCACTTCCTGTATCGGAAATTCCGGACCGTTGCCTCCCCAAATTGCGAAAGCGGTAGAGGAACAACAATTGGTGGTTGCTTCAGTGCTTTCCGGAAATCGAAATTTTGAAGCCCGTATCCATCCGCAAGTAAAAATGAACTTTTTAATGTCGCCTATGCTTGTGGTAGCTTTCGCTATTGCGGGAAGAGTGGATATTGATCTTACAACCGAACCTTTGAGCCAGGATCACAACGGAAAGGATATTTTCCTAAAGGATATTTGGCCAACGGACGATGAAATACATGAGCTGATGAGCAAAGTGCTCACTCCAAAGGATTTCAAAAAGAATTACGACGAAATATTTGAAGGAAATGAAATTTGGCGAAATCTCGAAGTAGCAGACGATAAACTATATAAGTGGGAAGATGATTCCACATATATAAAGGAAGCTCCATTTTTCAATAACCTTTCGGAAGAACCCAAGCCTCTCAAAAATATTGAAGGCGCAAAAGCACTGTTGGTTTTGGGCGATAGTATTACCACGGACCATATTTCGCCCGCCGGATCATTTTCCGCAGAATCTGCTGCAGGGAAATATTTAATAGCAAATGGCGTGGAGAAAAAGGACTTCAACAGTTACGGTTCCCGCAGAGGAAACGACCAAGTGATGACCCGCGGAACTTTTGCCAATGTGCGTATCAACAACCAACTTAGCCAGAGAGAAGGCGGGTATACTACTTATTTTCCTTCCGGGGAAGAAATGACGGTTTTTGAAGCTTCGGAAAAATATATAAAAGACAAAACGCCACTTGTTGTTTTGGCCGGAAAGGAATACGGAAGCGGTTCTTCCCGAGACTGGGCTGCAAAAGGCACGTTTCTTCTGGGGGTAAAAGCAGTGTTGGCTGGAAGTTATGAACGGATCCATAGAAGTAACTTGATTATGATGGGTGTTTTGCCACTTCAATATTTGGAAGGCGAAAGCGCAAAATCCTTGGGTCTTAACGGAAGGGAAATTTTCAGCATCACAGGCATTGAAAACGACTTGAAACCTTCGAAAAAAGTTACCGTCACAGCAACGAACGATGACGGAAAAGTAACCAAATTTCAAGTCCTTGCCCGTTTGGATTCGCCAATAGAAATTGCGTATTACCAAAACGAAGGAATTCTTCAATATGTTTTGCGACAGTTCTTGAAAAAAGATTGATAGCAGGATGTTAATATATTAGCTGTAATTTTGTACCCTAAACTGAAAGAATGAGTACACACAAAGCGGGATTTGTAAATATAATAGGAAATCCCAATGTTGGGAAAAGCACTTTGATGAATGCCTTTGTGGGAGAGCGGCTTTCCATTATTACTTCAAAAGCGCAAACCACCCGCCACCGTATTTTGGGAATTGTAAATGGCGATGACTTTCAGGTTTTGTTGAGCGATACGCCCGGCATCATAAAACCTTCATACCAACTGCAGGAAAGCATGATGGACTTTGTAAAGTCTGCTTTTGAGGATGCCGACATTCTTCTTTATTTGGTTGAATTGGGCGAAAAGGAGCTTAAGGAGGAGGAATTCTTCAGAAAAATTACCAATGCGAAAATCCCAGTTTTACTTCTCATAAATAAAATAGATATTGGAAATGAAGAATTACTTGCCGAAGCACTTAAACTTTGGCAGGAAAAAGTTCCCAATGCAGAAGTCTTTGCCATTTCGGCTTTGCAAAATTTCGGCGTGGCCGAGGTGTTCAATAGAATTATTGAACTGCTTCCCGAATCGCCTGCGTTTTATCCAAAGGATCAACTTACCGATAAACCAGAACGTTTCTTTGTAAACGAAGCCATCCGCGAGAAAATATTGATTCACTATAAAAAGGAAATTCCTTATTCAGTAGAAATAGATACGGAGGAATTTTTTGAGGACGAAGATATAATCCGAATCCGCAGTGTGATTATGGTTGAACGCGAAACACAAAAAGGAATTATCATTGGCCATAAAGGTGCTGCTCTAAAAAGAGTAGGAACCGAAGCGCGGAAGGATTTGCAGAAGTTTTTCGGAAAACAAATTCACATTGAGCTTTACGTGAAAGTAAACAAAAACTGGCGCAGTGATGCAAGGCAATTGCGCAGGTTTGGTTATAACAACAAATAATGGTTTACATTATTCTATTTATTGGCCTCGTTGCATTTGCGGTGTATGCTTTTAGCAAACATAGAAAAAGGCCCGTAGAGGGTTTCCCACCCTATTGGCATGAATTACTATTGCAGCACGTTCATTATTATCGTGAACTGTCCATGAATGATCAAAAGCTTTTTCAACAGCGGATGATGTTTTTTTTAAGCGAAGTTTATATTGAAGCCGTGCAAATGGAACTCGAGGAACTGGACAAAATATTGATTGCCGCGAGTGCAGTAATACCCGTTTTTGGTTTTAAGGAATGGCATTATAATAATCTTACGGGAATTATAATTTACCCCGATAATTTCAACGATGATCTGGAATTTAAGAAAGATGGTGAAAGTAAATTCATTTCTGGGCTGGTTGGTTCGGGAAGGTTTGAAAAGCAAATGATCCTTTCAAAAAAAGCCCTTTACCAAGGTTTTGAAAATGACACTGATAAAAACAATACGCCTGTCCATGAGTTTGTTCACCTAATCGATAAAATGGATGGGGAAGCGGATGGCGTGCCTGAAAGGTTACTTCAAAGGCAATATATTACGCCTTGGCTAAAACTGATGCACGAGGAAATGGAGGCTATAAACAGCAATCATTCCGATATCAGAAAATATGGCGGGACGAGCCAGGTGGAATTTTTGGCCGTGGCTTCTGAATACTTTTTTGAACGTCCGGAACTTTTCAAAAAGAAACACCCGGAACTTTATAAAATGCTGGAGAACTGTTTTCAGCAAAATCCAGCTGAAAAAGAAAGGATGAAATAAATGATCAAAACAAAGTATAAGTTTTGAGGTTTTTAACCTAAAATTTGAATCATAAAATCATAAAGCTCCCGCATTCCGGACTTACCCTTTTTCTTTCCCATTACGCCAGCAAAATAGAGCAGAATCCAAATCAATATCAAAATAACAGCAATTCCAATTTGTAGATTTATCGGGTTTCCCATAGTGTAGTTGGAATAAAACCAGGTAGCATTCACCATAAAAAGTATTCCCACGGCTACGTGCAGAAAAATAAACATAGTCCAAACGGTGGGGTTTGGCCCAAAAAAACCAAGTAGTAAACATTTAGTTTCAGAAACTTGCGATAGTTCCAAATGCAACTGTGGCGACCAAAAATGTTCCTCTTTATTTGGAAGTTTTATAAAAATATGATCGTCAACACTGGAAATAATAAATCTTTGTTGCGATTTTTTTGCTTTCAGGAATTTCGCAAGCAATTGTGAACAAGGCTGTTCAAGTTCCATTTGGAATCGTGGGCGCAATACTATTTCATTTGAAAGCATTCTTCACCTTTTATTTTTAAAGCAGTTAAAATAATATTTTTTCTCCTAACTAAAAGCTATTTTTGCACCCTAAAATGTAGATTATGAGTATTGTTGCCGTTGTGGGAAGACCAAATGTAGGGAAATCCACTTTTTTCAATAGATTGATTCAGCGCCGTGAAGCCATTGTGGATGCGGTAAGCGGGGTAACCCGTGACCGTCATTACGGGAAAAGCGACTGGAACGGCAAGGATTTTTCATTGATCGATACAGGGGGTTATGTAAAAGGAAGCGATGACGTTTTTGAAGCCGAAATAGACAAACAAGTAGAACTTGCCATTGATGAAGCAGATGCAATCATCTTTATGGTTGATGTGGAAAGTGGCGTTACAGGGATGGATCAAGAGGTAGCCAAACTTCTTAGAAAATCACAAAAACCCGTATTTCTTGCTATAAATAAAGTAGATGCTGCCTCAAGGGTAAACGCTGCCTTGGAGTTTTATTCCCTTGGTTTTGAAAATCAATATAATCTTTCCAGCATTAATGGAAGCGGTACAGGCGAATTGCTAGACGATTTGGTGAAAGCACTTCCGGACCGTGAAGAACACGACGATAGCGAATTGCCGCGTTTTGCAGTAGTAGGAAGACCGAACGCAGGTAAATCTTCATTTATAAATGCCTTGATTGGCAAGGACCGTTATATTGTTACCGATATAGCCGGAACTACGCGGGATAGTATCGATACCAAATACAATCGATTTGGATTTGAATTCAATCTTGTGGATACTGCGGGTATCCGGAAAAAAAGTAAGGTAAAGGAAGATCTTGAGTTTTATTCCGTAATGCGTAGCGTACGCGCCATTGAGCATTGCGATGTTATCATCCTTATTTTTGATGCCACTCGTGGTTTTGATGGCCAAGTGGAAAACATTTTCTGGCTTGCACAGCGTAACAACAAAGGAATTGTTATTATAGCGAATAAGTGGGATTTAGTAGCAGATAAAGACAATGCCAGCGTAAAAGAATATGAAAAGCATATTCGCCAACAATGCGAACCTTTTGTGGATGTGCCCATTGTTTTCGTTTCGGTATTGACCAAGCAACGAATTTTTAAAGCTATTGAAACCGCTGTTGAAGTTTTTGAAAACCGAAGCAGAAAGGTAAAAACAAGCGTTTTGAACGAAACAATGTTGCCTATAATCCAAGCCTATCCACCGCCAGCCTACAAAGCGAAATACGTGAAAATTAAGTTCTGTACACAATTGCCAACCCCGTACCCAAGTTTTGCTTTTTTCTGCAACTTGCCGCAGTATGTAAAGGATCCTTATAAGCGTTTTATAGAAAATAAATTACGGGAGCATTTCGATTTTACGGGAGTGCCGATTACCGTTTATTTTAGGAAGAAGTAAAACTGTGATGTAAGAATTTTTAATAAGCCTTCTCAATTAAAGGGAGGCTTCTATCAACTTTCATATAACGGTTCCAAGTTCCCTATATCTTCAACTTGTTTATGGTCTACAAGTTATAGCAATGTGGAAGCCATTTCTTGAATGGTGAAGAAAGGTTTTTTTATTCTTTTTAAGAATTAATTTACTTGAATTGGAAAAAGTCTACCAACCTCCAGAAGCACCTCCACCGCCAAAGCCGCCGCCGCCAAAACCTCCGCCGAAGCCACCGCCGCCACCAAAACCGCCGCCGCCGCCAAACCCTCCGGAACGTCCAAGACTACTTAAAATAAGGATATCCATCAATCCACCGCCTCTACCGCCACGGCCACCTTTTCCGCCTTTTCTACTTATGAGAATGATAATAATGATGAAGATTATAAAAATAAGAGCGCCATATTTAGAGCCTTCCCCCTTTTTTTTGAAATCCCGATCTTCTTTAAATTCCCCTTTAAGGGCTGCAAAAATAGCATCGCTTCCTTTGTCGAGTCCCGCATAATAATTTTCATTTTTGAATTCGGGAATCATGATCCGGTTTATGATTCTTTCTGACATTAAATCGGTAATGCGGTATTCAATGCCATAGCCCGTGTTTATATCCACTTTACGGTCGTCTTTGGCAAGCATAATTAGAATTCCGTTATCCTCTTTTTCCTGCCCAATTCCCCATTTTTGGCCCCATTTAGCGCCCAGCATTGATATATCTTCACCTTTTGTTGAACCAATAATTACACATATAATTTGTGTTGAAGTGGAATCTGCATAGCGAATTAACTTGCTTTCCAGCGAGGATTTTTCCGTTGGGGAAAGTAAATTTATATAATCGTAGACCGAAGTTTGTACAGCCGGTTTTTTTGGAATTTCATATTGTGCCGAAACATTTTCGGAAATAAAAAATATTAAAAATGTTATAAGAAGAATAGAATATTTATGCGGGAATAGTTTCATTGGAATTCTTTTTCTTTGTGCACTCCAGAATTTATTTCTGGTAATTTTTAATGACAACAGTTACTTAATTCACCCTACCGAAATATCATCCGATAGTTCGTTTTTGTCATCTTTTTGATAGGGGAAATATTTTTTAAGTTGCTCGCCGGCTTTTAGAATTCCTTCCACTAAGCCTTGTTTTGTATTTCCTTCCTTAAAATGCCCTATAATTATTTCCTTGGTGCTTTCCCAGAAATCCTGCCCCACTATATCATTAATGCCTTTATCGCCCATAATTACTAGGGTCCGGTCTTTTACTGCCACATAAATTAACACTCCATTGCTATCTTTGGTGTTGTTCATGTTGAGCATATCAAACACTTCGGCCGCGCGATCAAATGCATCTATTTTCTTTTTAGGATTGCCCATCGAAAAAGAATGCGGTTCTAAGTGAACACGAATCTCTCCCGATGTATTTTTTTCGGCAATACGGATAGCTTCAACAACGGCGGCTTCTTCTTCAGAGGTAAGAAAATCTTCAACTTTAGACATTATTTTTTATCTTTTCCAAAATCAAAATCAACTTTTGGTGCATTTTCACTGCCCGCATCTGCTTTGAAATATGCTTTTTCATGGAAGCCCAACATACCTGCAAATAGTTTTGTTGGGAATTTATTTACTTTAGTATTAAACTCCCGAGCAGTGTCGTTAAATCTGTTACGTTCTACGTTGATTCGGTTTTCGGTACGTTCAAGTTCGTTTATCAATTCCTTGAAATTTTCATTTGCCTTCAAATCTGGATATCTTTCAAAAACTGCCAACAAGCGGGAAAGCGCTGAGGTAACTCCGGCCTGCGCCTCTTGGAATTGTGCCAATTGTTCAGGGGTAATGTTTGATGGATCAATGTTTACCGAAGTAGCTTTGCTTCTGGCTTCCGTAACGGCAATCAAGGTTTCCTGTTCAAATTCGGCATAGCCTTTTGCTGTGCTAACAATATTTGGAATAAGATCTGCACGGCGCTGGTAGGAGCTTTCCACATTTGCCCACTGGGCTGTGGCCTGTTGGTCAAGCTCGACTAATCTGTTATTTAGTTTGGCCATATAAAGACCAATAAGGACGATAGCGCCAAGAATTAATAAAACGGGTAACCATTTTTTCATGATGAAGTTGTTTTTTATAGTTGTTCTTTTATTTTCAAAAGTTCTGATTTTACTGTTTCCAATTTACGTATTATTTCAAAGTGGTCCAGTGTTTTCTTTTTGTTTTCCTTTAAATGGATTTTAGCGCCTTCCAAGGTAAAGCCGCGCTCTTTTACCAAATGGTAAATAAGCTCCAAGTTTATTATATCCTGTGGGGTAAACTTTCGGTTGCCTTTTGCGTTTTTTTTTGGCTTGAGCACATCAAATTCCTTTTCCCAAAAACGTATCAACGATGTGTTCACATCAAAGGCTTCGGCCACTTCGCCAATGCCGTAATACAATTTTTCGGGAAGTTCTATGTGCATTTTATAATTATGTGTTTGATTTATTATTTCGCTTAAAGCCTTTTAATCCATCGATTGGTTTTCCTGTTGTGCTTTTTGTAGCATATTGGCAAATTCTTCAGGAGTAAGACTTCCGTAATAGAAATTTATTGGGTTTATACGTTCGCCATCCTTGAAAACTTCGTAATGGCAGTGCGGGCCTTCGCTTCTTCCAGTACTTCCCACAAAACCAATTATATCGCCGCGCTGCACTTTTTGCCCTGCACGCACATTATATTTGTAAAGATGACCATAAAGACTTTCATAACCATACCCATGGTCTATCACAATATGGTTTCCATATCCGGTTGCGTTATTGTCTGCACGTGCAATGACGCCATCACCAGTGGCATAAACAGGCGTTCCGCGTGGGGCGGTAAAATCCATGCCGTAATGAAATTTACGGGCCTTGGTAAAGGGATCCGTACGATACCCATAACCAGAAGCTATGCGGGTAAGATTTTCATTATTAACAGGTTGAATAGCGGGAATGGCAGCCAAAAGTTTTTCCTTTTCTTCCGCCAGCTTCGCAATTTCGTCGAGGGATTTGGACTGCACCACAATCTGCTTGGTTAAAATATCGAGGTTACGAGTGGTATTAACGATGAGCTTTGAATTGTCAAAACCTTCCAGATCCTTATATCTATTTATACCTCCAAAACCTGCTTTTCGCTGTTCATTCGGAATGGGGTTGGCTTCAAAATATACACGGTAAAGATTATTGTCCCGGTCTTCCACTTGAGAGAGGACGGTCTGGGCCTGGTTCATTTTTTTATTTAGAAGCTCAAATTGAAGTTCCATATTTGCAAGTTCCCGGCTCAGCGATTTCTCCTTGGGAGTCTCCACATAAGGAAGGTTAATATAAATAAGTAATAGTAGAAAACCGCTCAAGAACATTCCCAAAAGACTCAGCGAGAAAATTTTGAATTTTCTTCCTTTTTTCCGCTCTATTTTTCGGTACGAAAGCGTTTCGCTATCGTAATAATATTTAACCTTAGACATACGCTAAAAAAATCCTATTTTTGCCCCGAAGGGTGACATTAATTAATTGTAACGCTATACAAATATAGAAATTGTTTGCACGTTACCCTAACAATCAATATTAGGATAATTTATAAGTGATGAAGTCGAAGGAAATACGTTCCACATTTTTAAAGTTTTTTAAGTCGAAACAACACACTATTGTGCCCTCCGCACCTATGGTTGTAAAAAACGACCCCACCTTAATGTTTATAAACAGTGGGATGGCACCGTTTAAAGAATATTTTTTGGGAAACGGAAAGCCAAAAAGCAACCGACTTACCGATACCCAGAAATGTCTTCGCGTAAGTGGAAAACACAATGATTTGGAAGAAGTGGGAATGGACACCTACCACCACACTATGTTTGAAATGTTGGGCAATTGGAGCTTTGGCGATTATTTTAAAAAAGAAGCCATTGAATGGGCGTGGGAGCTTTTGACCGAAGTGTTGAAAATTGATAAAGATATTCTCTACGTCACTATTTTTGAAGGCGATGAAAGTGAAGGTTTGGAGCGTGATACGGAAGCATATAATCTCTGGAAACAATTTGTGCCCGAGGACCGAATTTTAAACGGAAATAAAAAAGACAATTTCTGGGAAATGGGCGATCAAGGTCCTTGCGGCCCGTGTAGTGAAATACACGTAGATATCCGTTCTGCGGAAGAGAAAGCGAAAGTTTCGGGAGCAAGTTTGGTAAACAACGACCATCCACAGGTTGTGGAAATATGGAATCTGGTTTTTATGCAGTTCAATAGAAAAGCCAACGGAAGCCTTGAAAAATTACCTGCACAACATGTTGATACAGGAATGGGGTTTGAACGTTTGTGCATGGTTTTACAGAAAAAGCAAAGTAATTACGATACGGATGTTTTTACGCCACTGATTCGCGAAATTGAAGCCATCACACATACAACTTACGGAAAAGACGAAAAGAAAGACATTGCAACCCGAGTTATTGCAGATCACGTTCGTGCGGTCGCTTTTTCTATTGCAGATGGCCAGCTTCCCAGTAATACTGGAGCGGGTTATGTAATTCGAAGGATTTTAAGAAGAGCAATCCGTTACGGCTTCACATTTCTGGATAAAAAAGAACCCTTCATTTATAAATTGATTGAAACCCTAAGCGCTCAAATGGGCGAGGCCTTTCCAGAATTGATTAATGAAAAGAACCTGATTACAAACGTTATCCGTGAAGAAGAACATTCTTTTTTACGTACCCTCGATCAAGGTTTGGTTTTGCTTGAAAATATTATTGAAAGTGCCGATTTAAAGGAAATTTCTGGAAAAAAGGCGTTTGAACTTTATGATACCTTCGGATTTCCAATAGATTTAACTGCTTTGATTTTGCGAGAACGCGGCTATTCTTTAAATCAAAAAGAATTTGAAACTGAACTTCAAAAACAAAAGGAGCGTTCCCGAGCCGCCACCAAAGTGGAAACAGGCGATTGGATTGTTTTAAGCAATGATGCAGAGGAGGAATTTGTAGGTTATAATTTACTGGAAACCCAAGTAAAAATTACCCGCTATCGAAAAGTGGAAAGTCAAAAGGAAGGGGAAATGTACCAACTTGTTTTCAACCTTACGCCTTTTTATCCAGAAGGTGGTGGCCAAGTAGGTGATAAAGGGTACTTGGAAGCAACTGACGGTGGCGTTACTTACATTGTCGATACCAAAAAGGAAAATAACCTAATAATTCACTTTTCAAAAAGCCTTCCCCGTAACCCCGAAGGCATTTTTAAGGCTGTGGTGGATCAAAAGCAACGTAGCCGAACCGCTGCCAACCACACGGCAACCCATTTGCTGCACCAAGGTTTGCGAAATATTCTGGGCGAACACGTGGCACAAAAGGGGAGTATGGTGCACAGCAGGAACCTGAGGTTCGATTTTTCCCATTTTGCAAAAGTTACCGATGAGGAACTGAAACAGGTTGAAGATTTTGTAAACGCAAGAATCCGTGAAGGAATTGCTTTGGAGGAAAGGCGAAACATTCCATACCAACAAGCAATTGACGAAGGCGCAATAGCGCTGTTCGGAGAAAAATATGGAGATAATGTGCGGGCTATTAAATTTGGAAAGTCGATGGAGCTTTGTGGGGGAACGCACGTTCCCAATACCTCAGATATTTGGCACTTTATCATTACATCCGAAGGGGCGGTTGCTTCAGGTATTCGACGGATTGAAGCTATAACTGGGGATACTGCAAAACAATATTTTATGGACAGAAGTGAATCTTTCGCTTCACTTCAAAAAGTGTTGAATAATTCGCAAGATCCGTTAAAAGCTGTGGAAAGTTTGCAGGAGGAAAACAATAATTTACAGAAACAGATTCAACAATTACTGAAAGACAAGGCCAAAAATCTAAAAGGAGAACTGAAAGACGAAATTGAACAAATTAATGGGATAAATTTTCTTTCCAAAAAAATCGATTTGGATGCTGCCGGGATGAAGGATTTGGCTTTTGAAATGGGCAACGAAACCGAAAACCTGTTTTTGGTTTTTGGTGCTGAACACGATGAAAAAGCTTTGCTTTCCTGTTATATTTCGAAAGGATTGTCAAAAGAAAAAAACCTGGATGCCGGTAAAATTATTCGCGAACTTGGAAAATATATCCAAGGCGGCGGTGGCGGACAGCCTTTTTTCGCAACTGCGGGAGGCAAAAATCCTGCGGGAATTGACGAAGCTTTGGAAAAAGCAAAGGATTTTATAAAGTAGCAGTTTGCAGTGGTAGTATGCCGTACTGCTAACTGCCCTGCAACCTGAATACTGAAAGATGAAGCTGCAAACTGAAATACCGCTCAAGCCCGAAGAAAATCAAATAGATTATTCTTCGAAGATTCTTTTGTTGGGTAGTTGTTTTTCGGAAAACATTGGGGCGAAGTTTGATTTTTATAAGTTTCAGAATTTGCAGAATCCGCTTGGGATAATTTTTAATCCCATTTCTATAGAAAGACTTATCCATCGGGCGATTGAAAATGTAGCTTTTTCCGAAGAAGACATCTTTCAGCATAACGAAATTTGGAAATGTTTTGAAACACATTCTGAACTTTCTTCTCTTGAAAAAGAAGACTTTTTAAACAAACTGAATCAAGCTCTTCAAAATTTTCGCGGGGCACTTTTTTCTGCTACCCATATTATTTTTACTTATGGAACTGCTTGGGTTTATCGTCATTTGGAAAGTGAAAAAATAGTAGCGAACTGCCATAAAGTTCCCCAGAAAAACTTCAACAAGGAATTGCTTTCCGTTGAAGATATTTCAAATAGCATTCAAAATATCTTTGATAAAATTTCAGAAGTAAACCCGAAAGCAACGATAATAAATACAGTTTCGCCA
>JBBQQN010000080.1:0-15608 GCA_038215845.1 Flavobacteriales bacterium
AGTAACAATCTGATAAATCATTTTTTTGTTTTGAGATAAAAAAAATTGTTACTTTAGGCGCATAAATACGACCCCAAATCGTTAATTCATAACCATGGCATTACTTATCTATAACGTTTTACTGGTTGCTATTCAAGTTGCTTCTGGTTCGGAAGGTCCGCCACAGCCTAAAGGCAATACCCGTGCACCAGAATTGCCAATTGACGAAAATATCTGGATAATTATTATTGTAGGGCTTCTATTTGGAATTTACATCGCTTATAAAAAATTCCAGACTATAGATAAGGCATTGTAAGCTTTTTTAAGTATTTCCCAATAATATCAAATTCCACATTGACTTCATTTCCTATCTTTAATTTATTAAAATTGGTATGCAAATAGGTATAAGGTATTAATGCAACACTAAATTCATTTTCTTTAGAATTCACCACTGTTAAACTAACTCCATTTACAGTAACGGACCCTTTTTCTACTGTTGTATTTTCCGTATCGTTATATTCAAAAGTGAAATACCAACTTCCATCCGTTTCATTGATTTCTTTGCACACTGCTGTTCCATCAACGTGGCCTTGAACTATGTGCCCATCCAGCCTGTCGCCCAACTTCATTGCCCGTTCAAGATTTAAATAATGGCCTTTTTGTAAAGATTTAAAACTCGTTTTTTCAAGGGTTTCCCCAATAGCTGTAACGACATAGGTTTCCTTTCTAACTTCAACCACCGTTAAGCATACGCCATTGTGCGATACACTTTGGTCAATTTTAAGTTCGGGGGTAATAGATGATTTAACTTCTATATGAAGATTCCCGCCATCTTTGGTAATATTCTTTATTTCGCCAACCGTTTCAATAATTCCTGTAAACATCGTTGCATTTAGTTACATTTGTAGTGCAAAAATAACAATTTAAAAAGGCAAACTTAATGGGCAGAGAAGATAAAATTGTGGTGGGCATTTCTATTGGCGATATAAATGGTATTGGGAGCGAAATTATTCTGAAAACCTTTGAAGATCCTCGGATGCTTGAATTCTGCACCCCAGTTATTTTTGCATCGGTGAAGCTGATGTCGTTTTTTAAAAAACATTACGAAATCGATATTAATTTCCACGGAATTGACAAAGTGGAGGATATTGTTCCGAAAAAAATAAACGTTTTGAACGTTTGGAAGGAACAAGTAGAGATTTCTTTTGGAGAAGAAAACAAAATAGGTGGTGAATACGCTATAAAATCCTTAAAGACAGCAGTCAATGCACTAAAGGAAAACAACATAGACGTATTGGTCACGGCCCCCATCAACAAATCTAATGTGCAGTCTGAAAGTTTTAATTTTCCTGGCCATACAGATTTTTTGGCGCAGGAATTGGGTGGCGAGAGTCTTATGTTGATGGTTTCAGAAAATCTACGGGTAGGTTTGCTCACAGATCACGTGGCGGTAAAGGATGTTGTAAAAAATATTACCCGCGAACGAATTGATAAGAAAATAAATACCATTTACCATACTTTAGTTGAGGACTTCAAAATTGAAAAACCCAAAATAGCGGTTTTGGGAATCAATCCGCATGCCGGAGACAGTGGGGTTATTGGAACAGAGGACGATACTTTGTTACGCCCAGCCCTTGACAATATCCGAAAAAACGGAAAAATAGTTTTGGGCCCATATGCTGCGGATAGTTTTTTTGGTTCAGGGAATTATAAAAATTTTGACGCTATTATTGCTTCCTATCACGATCAAGGTTTAATTCCATTCAAAACGCTTGCTTTTGGTCGAGGAGTCAACTTTACCGCTGGATTGAATCGTATTCGCACCTCTCCGGACCACGGTACTGCCTTCGATTTGGCAGGAAAAAACTGCGCAAATTTTGAATCCTTCCGAGAGGCGGTATACTGCGCCATATCTATCTATGACTCCCGCCAGCAATACCATGAACTTGCTAAAAATCCTCTTCTCGCTAACAGAAAAAGAGGCTTCTCAAAAAAGAAATCATAAAACTAATTTGCTATTAAAATAATTTTTTATCTTTGCACCCGCCTTATCCGTAAGGTTAAGGTCTTAAATAGGTGTGAAAATGAAGGATTTGAAAGAATTTACCATCCCGTTTGTAGGGCTGAAATTAGGAAAACACCAGTTTAACTTTAAATTAAAAAAAGCGTTCTTTGAGCATTTTGAGTATGACGAATTTAATGACGCTGCCATTAATCTAGAGGTACAGCTGGAAAAAATGAACACGTTGCTGGAGTTTACGCTAATTTTTAGCGGAAATGTAAATGTGGCTTGTGATATTACCAACGAACCTTTTGACCAAGATATTTCGGGAACGTATCATTTCGTAGTTAAATTTGGGGAAGAATACAATGATGAAGATGAAGATATTCTCATTATACCCCACGGAAGTTACGAAGTGAACATCCAGCAATTTATATATGAATCCATTGTGTTGGGCATGCCAACAAGAAGAATTCATCCCGGAGTAAAAGACGGAACATTAAAAAGTGATATACTCGATAAACTTGAAGAACTTAGTCTAAAAGCACCTGATGAAGAAGTGGCGCCAGAAGACGATAAAACAGATCCCCGATGGGATTCATTAAAAAAACTATTAACGGATAAATAATAAATAGCAATGGCACATCCTAAGAGAAAAATCTCAAAAACCAGAAGAGATAAAAGAAGAACGCATTACAAAGCTACTGCCCCTACACTTGCAATAGACCCAACCACTGGAGAGTCGCATCTATTCCATAGAGCACATTGGCACGAAGGTAAAATGTATTACCGTGGTCAAGTGGTGATTGATGCAACTGAACAAGTAGAAGCATAACAAATTATATTATAAAAAAAACTCTCACAGCAATGTGAGGGTTTTTTTTGTTTGTTTAACTTCACATAAATTCAAAAACAACTGAATTTTTGCCGAAAGTCGAGTAAAATTTAGTAATTTTCACTCTTTTTAAACATTTTTGGCCTTTTTTGTGAATTTTAATTCAGCTTTATGAGTACTATCACGGCAGCTATTACCGCTGTAGGGAGTTACGTGCCAGATTATGTGTTGACCAATAAAATATTGGAGACAATGGTCGACACCAATGATGAATGGATTACCACCCGAACAGGAATAAAAGAACGCAGAATACTTAAGGACAAAGACAAGGGCACTTCCTATTTAGCTATACAAGCTGCAAAAAACCTTCTTCAAAAAAGCAATACAGATCCGGCAGAAATAGACCTGGTAATTATGGCAACGGCAACCCCCGATATGCCTGTAGCGGCAACCGGCGTTTATGTGGCTACCCAAATTGGTGCTGTAAATGCCTTTTCATACGATTTGGTTGCGGCATGTTCCAGTTTTCTTTTCGGGATGTCCACCGCAGCACGTTACATTGAATCCGGAAAATACAAAAAAGTACTTCTTATAGGGGCGGACAAAATGTCGTCAATTATAGATTATACAGATAGAACAACTTGCATTATTTTTGGAGATGGCGGCGGAGCCGTACTGTTCGAGCCCAATACAGAAGGATTTGGCGTAAAGGACGAATACCTCCGTACCGATGGAATAGGCCGACCACACCTTAAGATAGATGCTGGCGGTTCATTACTTCCTCCATCAGCCGAAACCGTTGCCAACAAACAACATTATGTATATCAAGACGGGAAAACAGTTTTTAAATTTGCCGTTTCAAATATGGCAGACGTTTGTGAAAAAGTAATGAAACGAAATAACCTTACCGAAAATGACGTTGACTGGCTAGTACCTCACCAAGCTAATAAACGTATTATAGACGCGGCAGCCTCAAGGATGAAACTGCCCGAGGAAAAAGTGATGATTAACATTCACAAATATGGCAATACTACCTCGGCAACCTTACCGCTTTGCCTAGCCGATTATGAAAAACAACTTAAAAAAGGAGATAACTTGATTTTTGCTTCCTTTGGTGGAGGCTTCACCTGGGGCGCCATTTATTTGAAATGGGCCTATAATTCACAGTAAATTTAACCAACCCAAAAGACTAAACTTTGTAATATGGATTTAAAAGACATTCAAAACTTGATCAAGTTTGTGGCCAAAAGTGGTGCCAGCGAAGTAAAACTTGAAACGGAAGACATAAAGATCACTATTAAAACAGGATCTGAAGAGGGCAAAGGAGAAACTACCTATATCCAGCAAATTCCAACAATGGCACAGCCTCAGATGCAGGCGCAGCCACAGACCGCTGATACACAAACACAAACCCAGCAAACAGATTCAGAGGAAAAAGAATCAAAATATATTACCATTAAATCGCCGATCATTGGTACCTTCTACAGAAAACCTTCCCCAGACAAGCCCGTTTTTGTTGAGGTTGGAGACCAAATAAATGTTGGTGACGTGCTTTGCGTGATTGAGGCCATGAAACTTTTCAATGAAATTGAAAGCGAAGTTTCCGGAAAAATTATAAAATTTTTGGTGGACGATTCTTCCCCGGTAGAATTTGACCAACCTTTATTTTTAGTAGATCCATCTTAATATAAACCCCAAATAACAAATGCCATTTCCAATCTATTTGGATTTTGGGATTTGCTTTTTGATATTTCAGAAAAGTTATGTTTAAAAAGATTTTGATTGCAAATAGGGGCGAAATCGCACTTCGAATTATCCGTACGTGTAAGGAGATGGGCATCAAAACTGTTGCCGTTTATTCGACTGCAGATGCAGAAAGCCTCCACGTTCGGTTTGCAGATGAGGCCGTGTGTATTGGACCACCGCCAAGCAATTTAAGCTACCTAAAAATGTCAAACATTATCGCAGCTGCGGAAATAACCAATGCAGACGCGATTCACCCTGGTTACGGATTTTTATCTGAAAATGCCAAGTTTTCCAAAATTTGCCAAGAACACAATATAAAATTCATTGGCGCCTCGCCGGAAATGATTGAGCGTATGGGAGATAAGGCTTCGGCCAAAACTACCATGAAAGCAGCGGGTGTTCCCACCGTTCCTGGAAGCGAAGGAATAATCGAATCCTTTGAGGAATGTGAAAAGCTTGCTGAAGAAGTTGGTTATCCCGTAATGCTAAAGGCTACCGCTGGTGGTGGTGGAAAAGGAATGCGTGCTGTTTGGAAAAAGGATGAGCTAAAAAAAGCTTGGGAGAGCGCACGCCAAGAAGCGTCTGCAGCTTTCGGCAACGACGGAATGTATATGGAAAAGCTGATTGAAGAACCGCGCCATATCGAAATCCAAATAGTGGGAGATAGCACCGGAAGGGCCTGCCATTTAAGTGAACGCGATTGCTCTATTCAGCGTCGCCACCAAAAGCTTACCGAAGAAACCCCAAGCCCATTTATGACGAAAAAACTTCGTACCGATATGGGACTTGCCGCAGTAAAAGCTGCCGAATATATAAAATACGAAGGCGCCGGAACCATAGAATTTTTGGTAGACAAGCACCGAAATTTCTATTTTATGGAAATGAACACTCGTATTCAAGTAGAACATCCAATTACCGAGCAAGTAATCGATTACGACCTTATTCGTGAACAGATTTTGGTTGCCGCTGGGGTGCCAATTTCAGGAAAAAATTACACCCCACAGTTGCATTCTATTGAGTGTAGAATTAACGCAGAGGACCCTTACAACGATTTCCGCCCTTCCCCAGGGAAAATCACCGTCCTGCATGCGCCCGGAGGGCACGGAGTGCGCCTAGACACGCATGTGTACGCTGGATACACTATTCCGCCGAATTATGATTCAATGATCGCAAAGCTAATTACAACGGCCCAAACCCGCGAAGAGGCTATCAGTAAAATGAAGCGAGCGTTGGATGAATTCGTTATTGAGGGTATAAAAACTACCATCCCCTTCCACCGCCAATTGATGGACGAGCCGGATTATGTGGCTGGAAATTACACCACTGCATTTATGAATACCTTTCATATGAATGAACCCGAAGAAGAATAAATTCTTTGAATAATAAATGTAAAGCACCAAATTCCAAAAACGTTTTTCTGGAATTTGGTGCTTTTCTTATTTAGGAATTTCTATATTAACACCTCAATTCAGTAAATATGAACTTCAGTTTTTGGGAATACAAAACTTGGCTTGCAAACATTGATTTTGCTGTAATCGGCAGTGGAATTGTTGGTTTGAATTGTGCGCTTTCTCTCCGAAAAAAACATCCAAAAAGTAAAATAGTAGTTTTTGAAAGGGGCATGCTTCCAAGTGGTGCGAGTACCAAAAACGCCGGATTTGCATGTTTCGGAAGTATTTCTGAAATATTGGACGATTTAAAAACCCATTCGGAAGAAGAAGTGGTACAGTTGGTAAAAAGCAGGGTCGAGGGTTTGCAATTATTGCGAAATACTTTAGGCGACAAACAATTGGACTATCAGGAACACGGCGGCTACGAGCTTTTTACAAAGGAAGATGCAGCGCTCTTTGAAAGTTGTAAATCTAAAATTGGTTATGCAAACAAATTGTTGAAACCTATTTTTGGCACTGAGGTTTTTTCGGAAAAGGAGAATCATTTCAATTTTAAAAATATTCAGCCAAATCTAATTTACAGCAAATATGAAGGCCAGATAGATACCGGAAAAATGATGTTGGGCCTCATCAAAAAAGCTTCGAAAGAAAATATTTTGATATTGAATTCTTCTGAAATTACAAGCATATCAGACAATGGCGATTTTGTTTCACTTCAGGTAAATTCCGAAGATATTTCAGTAAAAAAAGTCTTCATCGCCACAAATGGTTTCGCAAAGCAATTTTTAAATGAAGATGTAAAACCGGCCCGGGCCCAGGTTTTGGTCACAAAGCCTATTGAAAATTTGAAAATTAAGGGCACCTTTCATTTGGACAAAGGCTATTATTATTTCAGAAATATAGAAAACAGAATTCTCCTCGGCGGTGGACGAAACCTCGATTTTAACACGGAAGAAACCACTGAAATGGAACTCACGGAATTAGTGCAAAACAGATTGGAAGAACTGCTTAAATCCGTAATTTTACCCCATCAATCTATTGAAATAGAACATCGCTGGAGCGGGATTATGGGAATAGGCCAACAAAAGAAACCACTACTAAAACAGGTTTCAAAAAATGTTTATTGTGGCGTTAGGCTTGGCGGAATGGGCGTTGCCATTGGCAGTTCTATAGGGAAACAACTCGCGGATTTTAGTTAAAATACTTTGTGCACTCTACTTTTTTAAAATCATCACGAAAAATTATGATTAAAAAACTATTCAAATTTCTACTAAAACTTTTTCTTTGGTTCATTGGCCTCACGGTGCTGTGGGTGCTCATTTACAAATTCGTGCCAGTTCCCTATACGCCGTTGATGGCAATTCGCTCCATTGAAAGTGATGGCAATTATGAAACCCGTCACGATTGGGTGCCGATTGAAGAAATTTCGCCGTATTTGCAGCTTGCCGTTATCTGCGCCGAGGACCAAACCTTTTTAAGCCACAGCGGTTTTGATACGGAAGCGATTGAGAAAGCAATTGAAAATAATGATAAAGGAAAAAAACTGCGGGGCGGAAGTACCATCTCTCAACAAACTGCTAAAAATGTATTTCTTTGGCCAAACAGAAGTTGGCTTAGAAAAGGAACTGAAGCCTATTTTACTTTATTGATCGAAACGCTTTGGAGCAAAGAGCGTATTTTGGAAGTGTATTTAAACAGCATTGAAATGGGCGACGGCGTGTTTGGCGCAGAAGCGGCGGCACAATATTGGTTTCATCGGCCTGCCAAAAATTTGCGGGCAGAAAATGCTGCGGCTATTGCAGCCATATTGCCTAGCCCAAAGCGATACAAAGCCAATCCGCCGGGACCTTACGTAGCCAGGAGAACGCAGTGGATTGTTCGGCAGATGCGGTATTATGGTCCTTTTACATTGGAAAAGCAAGAACTCATAGAGAGTAAAAAGAAGAAGAAATAATGACAGTAATCGATTTAAAGACCGAATTGCTACAACACTGCCAACAACAGGTTGATAACCGGTATTCCAAAATAAAAGAAACCATCGCGGGAATAGAAGAATCCCTCCTGGAAGAATCCAAAAGCAGCAGTGGCGACAAGCATGAAACAGGCCGGGCAATGCTTCAGATAGATCGTGAAAATGCTGGAAAACAGTTGCAGGAAATTGAAAAAATATTGCCACTTCTCAAAAAAATTGATGTGAAAGCTATCTCAGATTATGCGCGGTTGGGGAGTCTGGTTTATACAGATAAGTTTATTTACTTCATTAGCCTTTCTATTGGTACGGTATCTATTGGAAAGACAGACTATCTATGTGTTGCGCTTAACTCGCCGGTGGGAATGCTTATCTCCGGAAAAAGGAAAGGTGACGAATTTATTCTAAATGGAAGTGTATATAAAATTACGAGCGTGAAGTAACATTTATCCATTCCTTTTCCGATAGGGTGGCATCTAAAATATCCACTTCCAAAACCACAGCAATGTGTTTTGCAATCTCAAACGCATCTTCCAATTCGTCACTCACATATGCTTCAATATGTTGATTGTGGCCATAAAATAAATTCAATTTAAAAACTTCGAATCCTAAAGTGGCTTCTGCTGTAATTACGCGAGTTCTGCTATTTTTAATTGTTTTAAAAACAGAAATGTATTCAATTTTTGGTAATTTTTTCCAAAAACCAAAGTTTAAGGCGAAAATAGAATATACATTCCGATACCTTTTTTCTTCCAGATCCAATTCAAAACCTTCGCGAAGTGATAGCTTTAAAGCAGCTCCAAGTAGAATGAGTCCGAAAAGAGTTCCCGCAAAAAATAGATATACGGAGAGTAAAGAAAGTATAATAGCAAAAATTATTTTTATGGAAGCGACGGGTTGTAGGTGACGAATATTTTGGGGCATAAACTAATTTTAGTTGGTCAAATGTAGGGCTTTAAAACAATATTATTTAGAACTGCGTTTCGCGCAAAACTTTTGGCATTTTTTCGCTCATTGCCAAGAGCCATTTTAACTGCTCCCGCACCAAATGCGCTTCTTCCAGTTTTAAGTGAAAATCTTCAGATTTGGGTTTGCTTTTTTCTTCTTCAGTAAATGTTATTTTATTTCCAAATGTATTTTCAAAAACATCTTCCGACGGGCTATTTTCATTGGGGGTTTCTAAAGTTATTTCTCTATTCAAAATCCGTTCGGCTTCCAAAAGATTTTCGGTAATACGTGTGGAAACTTTGTTGAAATTTTTGGAAGCCGGAGTGGTGGGATTGTTCAAAATAAATGTGCTAAGCGATGCCAAGGATGATAAAAAAGTATGGTTCAGAACGGCAATTTCATAAATTTTGTCAAGATTTTTCTGTTTCGATTTTGGTTCCTGCGTCATCCTTTGAAAAGCCGCGCTAAGATCAGACATCGCCAAAAAAGCTTTTTTCCGGGAAACCTTATATTGTGACGAAATGCTTCCCTTTTTATTATAAAAACTAATAATATCTTCCAAATAAATCCTATTTGCTTTAATAGTTTCGAGGAGTGTATTTTGAAATCCCTGAATTTCCCAAGCGGGCCATAGCAAAAGATTACCCAATGTGGCCAACCCTGTTCCAATCAGCGTGTCCATCACTCTGTATTGAATGACATTAAAAATATCGGGTCGTAAAAGTGCATAAATAAAAACCACACTCAGAGTAATAAAAGTAGCCGCAGCCTTATAATTGCGCTGCAACATTGAAAATGCAATAACCAAAGAAACAATTGCCAAAATTCCATACACCGTGGTATTTTGAGTGAGCAAGACAATACCTACGGCCAAGGCGCCACCAATTAAAGTACCAATGGTTCTTTCCTTGGACCTGGTTTTTGTTAGGCCAAAGGTGGGCCGCATAATCACAATTAGAGTCAGCAGTATCCAATATGGATTTTGCACCGCAAACAACATTCCCGTCCCGTACCCTATCATCGTCATTACCGCAAGCCGCAGGGAATGTTTGAAAATTGGGGAACGAAGGGTGAAATTTTCAATTAAAATCTCAAAATCATAGCTCTGTTTGGTCAAAAACCTACGGGTGTCTTCTTTCTTTATCAATGAAACTTCGCGTCGCGCGGGATTGCTCAGCAACCATTCTATTTTTTCGATTTTATTTATTTGCTCCTTTTGATATTTATAAAGGTTTTTAAGCATCAGCAAATTTTCATCGAATGTCTCGGTTGAAGTGGAAACATAATTGGAAATATCGAGTTTTATTTTTTCCTGAAATTCTTCAATTTTACTACTCTTTTGAAGTTTTTTAGGAGTGGAAATATATTGCGAAATAAGATCCAATCTGCTACTCATGGCAAAAAGCAAACCTTGAAAATCGCCCAATTGTTTTGCATTCATTTTAAAAAGCTCATCCGTTTTCGAATAATTTACGGGGTTGGCCATGGCCAGTTCGAGCATATCTACCAACTGTACAAAAATGAGTAATCTTTTGCCATCATAATCCGATTTTCCGGAACCTGTGCGGCTTGTAATCAAAATATCGCGTAAGGTTTCGTGGGTGGTTGTCAGCTCTGTTTGCGTATTCAGTAATTTTTTGAGCAATTCGGGTCGGTCTTTAGTTTGATCCACCAGCTCCCCACGCGTTTTTAAGTATTCCGCAGTTAACTTTAATGTTTTTGAAAGGTAAAATTCCGTTTGCCCTTTTGGATGTATGTAATGCCAGAGAATGGCGAGCGAGGCGTACCAAAGTCCACCAATACCAATCAGTAATGCACGTTCATACGGGGGTAGGCCGCTGGAAACATTTGAAAAACTAAGCACCAAGGCGAAAAGTCCGGAAAAGCTGATAAGTGAGGCACGAAACCCATAAATTGAAATGTAGGAAATCCCGAACATCAAAATTCCTAAGACCGGAAACAACAACCATAACGAAAAATGCAGGTAGCCGCCAATTAAACTGACTATCATCGCCAACAGCGTAGCAAATAAAATCCCAGTTATCTTATGTCGAATACTTCCACTTACATCACTGGGTGAAGCTAAAAGCGCCCCAACGGTAATGGTAATGCCTATTGGCAAAACACCAAGCTTAACACCTGTTACAATTGGTAGGGTAAGGGCTATTCCCAGAATAATGGCCTTGGAAAAATCGGTGCTTTTAAAGTATTCCGCAATATCCCGTAAGGTTGTGGTTAGGATGGTTTTTTTGGCTTTCAAGTTTGTTTTTTATGAATTGGTAAAGATATTCAGTGCTTGGGCTAAATTCGTTAATCTTTTCAGAAAAGAAACTTTGTTATACTTTTATTAAATAAGCCCAGCCCTCAATTATATTGCATTTTAATGTTCTAGCTTTACGTATCCTAACTTAAAACAAAACAGATGAACAAAGTAATTTTATTCAAGAACCGTCCCCAAGGAAAGCCTGAGCTCAAAGATTTCGAATTCACCGAAGAAGAAATATCACAACCAAAAGAAGGAGAATTGCTTTTGAAAACCAAGTATGTTTCAGTGGATCCTTATCTAAGGGGAAGGATGCGCGATGAAAAATCGTATATAGAACCATTTAAAGTGGGGAAGCCTTTGGAATCTGGCATTATTGCTGAAGTGGTGGAATCAAAAAATAAAAATTTCCAGAAAGGCGATTTTGTAAACGGAATGCTCCAATGGAAGCAATACCAAATATCAAAGGGCAACGGATTGAATAAAGTGGATGGCGAAAAGGCACCACTAAAAGCCTATTTGGGTGTATTGGGATTGACAGGGATTACTGCATATTTAGGTCTAAAAAAAATAGGAAAAATTGAAAAAGGCGAAACGCTTTTAGTTTCTGGAGCCGCAGGTGCTGTGGGTAGTGTTGTGGGTCAAATAGGAAAAATAAAAGGTTGTAAAGTTGTGGGAATCGCGGGAAGCGAAGAAAAAATAGAACGCATTCAGGAAAAATTCGGATTCAATGGGGCCATCAATTACAAAACCACGGACAATATGAAAAAGGCCATCGCCGAAGCCTGCCCGGATGGAGTAGATGTCTACTTCGATAACGTAGGCGGCGAAATTCTCGATGCTGCGCTGGCGAATATGAATAAATACGGACGGATAATAAACTGTGGAGCCATCTCACTTTATAACAAAACAGAAACACCTATGGGCCCTCGTCCAGAAGGCACCTTAATTAAAAATAGCATTTTGATGCAAGGCTTTACCGTTCGCGATTTTGTAAAGGATTTTGGGCCTGCACAAAAGCAATTGGCACAATGGATGGAAGAGGACAAACTCACTTATATGGAAACAGTGGTAGAAGGTTTTGACAATATTCCACAAGCATTTATAGATTTGTTTGATGGGAAAAACAAGGGGAAAATGATCGTAGTGGTTTAATTTTTTTCTAAAATTTTCAACCACTGTACTTTACCTTTTTTCAAAGCAAATGAGTTATTGAAAAAAATGGTTTTGCCTTTAAACTCGGATTCAATTAAAAAATGGGTTCCTTTGAAATAAGATTTTTCTACGGTTATTTCAATCGAGGTTTTTTCTTCGGAAATTTTAAGTTGATGTGGGAAAACGATTCTTTTTTCTGAAGTATTTTGGGAGGTAAATAAATTTTGTTCCAATAAATTGGCATCACCAAAAAACCCGGCTTGATAGGCTGTTGAAACATTTTTATATATATTTTCGGGCTTTCCCATCATTTCCACCGTGCCATTTTTCATAATTAAAATAGTATCCGAAAATGATAACGCTTCCTCGCTGTCGTGTGTGGCGGTAATGCAGCTTATGTTTTTTTCTTTCAGATAATTGAAGATTTTCCGCTGCAATTTATTTTTTCTGAAAACATCAATGTTGCTGAAAGGCTCATCCAACAAAAGGATTTCTGGTTCGTTGGCCAGCGCTTTTGCCAAGGCTACCCGCTGCTTTTGTCCCCCGCTTAGATTTTTGACAAGTATATTTTTGAAGTCTTCCATTTCCACGACGGCCAATAATTCCGAAATCCGGGCTTCGTCCTTTCCTTCATCCATTCGTGAAAGGTTCGAACCAATATTTTCGGCAACAGTGGTAAAAGGCATGATGTTGAATTCCTGCGCTACCAATTTCATAAAAGGTTCTCCGGGAATAAGTGTATTTTTTGGACCGAGCAGTTTTTTATTATTATAGTGAATGCTTCCGTTTTGCAGGTGAAGCAAGCCGTAAATAAGGTGAAGCAAGGTAGATTTGCCGCAGCCGCTTTCGCCTAGGACGGAAAGATGCTCGCCGGGCTTTAAAGTGAATGCAAGGTCCCTTAAAATGGTTTTTTTGGAATAGGAAAAAGATTTGATTTCAACCTTGAGCATCGCAAATGTTATTTCGCCAAAATTCCTTCGTCTTCCAAAATAGGAATTTCAACCGTATTTTCTTCTGAAATACTATTCGGCTCGAAAATGAAATTTCGTTCGTAAAGTTTATTTTCGGCAAAGAAAGTGACCAAATATTCATTGGTAAAGCCTAAAACTTCAGTGGGAACGAATTCAACCTTGGCGGCAGTTTTTGGGGCAATATTACCCAAACCGTGACGAAGAGTTGAGGTTTTAATGTCTTCACTTTTTCCGCGGGACATTACCAAAACAGTGGAAATTTCATCGTCGCGATCGTTCACTAAATAGATGTTCCATTGCTGACTGGTAAAATCTTTATCCCATTCCTTTACGGCAACAATATGTACATTTTGGGCTGTGGGGATTTCAATATCCTTTCGCATAATCAGTCTTCAATTTTCCACATAATCCAAACGGCCAAAAGTGCAATAAGCATTACGCCCAACAAAATGGCGCCGATAATAATTTTTATTGCGGCTATTATAAAAGTAAGATAGGCAACAGCCAAGCCTACAATAATCAAAAGGGCAATAACGAGATATTTTTTCATAGTATCAGTTTGAAGTGAGTGGTTTTGATTAAAGATACAATTTATAGAACGCTTTTAAACTGTTCCAAAAAGCGAACATCGTTTTCGCTGAACATACGGATATCCGGAATTTGGTGAAGTAGGAGCGCAATGCGGTCTATGCCCATTCCAAATGCAAAACCTGAATATACTTCGGGGTCTATACCACAGTTTTTTAAAACATTTGGATCTACCATTCCGCAGCCCATAATTTCTAGCCAACCTGTGCCTTTGGTCATTTTGTAATCGGTTTCAGTTTCTAATCCCCAGTAAACATCGACTTCGGCGCTTGGTTCCGTAAATGGGAAATAGGACGGGCGCAAACGGATTTTTGACTTTCCGAACATTTCGGTTGTAAAATACTGGAGTGTCTGTTTTAGGTCTGCAAAGCTTACGCCTTTATCCACATACAAACCTTCCACTTGGTGGAAAAAGCAATGCGAACGAGCCGAAATAGCTTCGTTTCTGTAAACCCTTCCAGGGGAAATGGTACGGATGGGGGGCTTGTTGTTTTCCATATACCGAACTTGAACGGAGGAAGTATGCGTTCGCAACAAAACATCTGGATTGGTTTGGATGAAAAACGTGTCCTGCATATCGCGCGCAGGATGATATTCCGGAAGGTTCAAGGCGGTAAAGTTGTGCCAATCGTCCTCAATTTCAGGACCTTCGGAAACGTTGAAACCAATGCGTGAAAAAATATCGATTATTCTATTTTTTACAATGGAAATAGGATGGCGGGAACCCAAAGCAATAGGTTCGCCGGGACGGGAAAGATCGCCGTAAATTCCTTTGGTTTCTTCCTTGCTTTCAAGAGCTTCCTTAAGACCATTGACTTTGGTCTGAGCGGTGTTTTTAAGGGTATTGATTACTTGCCCGAATTCCTTTTTTTGATCGTTGGGCACGTTTTTGAATTCGGCAAAAAAGTCGTTCAACAGTCCTTTTTTCCCTAAATATTTTATTCGGAAGTTTTCTATTTCCTCTTTATTGGTGGAGGAAAAGGCTTCAACTTCGGCGATATGTTTTTTTATTGTTTCTATCATTTCAAAATCCTTGTATGGAAAAATATTTACTTATTGAATCACTTCCTTTTCAATAAAATAATGCACAATCGCCTCTTTCATCAAAACACTTTGCTCGCCTGCTTTTAAAGGAGGCAACTGTTCCAAAACGGTGTAATGTGGCCAACCTTCGTCATCAAAATAATCGAATCGATAATATCCGTAAGGTTCCAAAACACGGCAGATTGCAATGTGCATCAAGTTCAGTTTTTCATCTTTCTTAAATTTCCGGTGCAGCTGGCCCAATTCCTGTATACCTATCAAATAGATAATAGCATCCAAATCCAGCGTGTCTCCATCGGCAAAGCGTGCTCCCAGCATTTTTACCAATGCCTCCCATCGGGCCTTTAATTGTATATCGCGTGCCATAGTTTCAATAATTGAGTGCAAAGATACAAGTTTAAAACTCCAAATTCCAAGTACGAAATTCCAAATAACTAAATCCAAATCAGAATTTGAAAAATGGTATATTTATGGAAAATTTGAAAATATGAACACCATAGACATCGTTATTGGCCTCATTTTAATAATTGCCTTTTTTATTGGTTTCAGCAAAGGATTGCTGCGTGCCTTGGCATCATTGATAGGCATAGTGGTGGCCGTGTATTGTGCGATGTTTTTCTCCGGATTTGTTGGTAACTACCTAATCCGTTGGTTTGATTGGAATTCTGAAACAACAAGTCTAGCAGCTTTTATTGTTACTTTTTTGTTGATAATGAT
>JBBQQN010000081.1:0-15475 GCA_038215845.1 Flavobacteriales bacterium
AGAGAGCATCCTTGGAATTGGCGAAAATGGCCACGACCTTGGAAGCGTAGAGCTCTATCCCAACCCCGCAAGGAAAGTGGTCAACATCGGCAACGCACAGAATCTTGAGCTTGAAAGGGCCGATATCTATGACCTTACCGGCAGATTGGTTCAGTCCTTCAGCCTAAAGGAAATGGCCAAGGCCAAGGAACTGAACGTTGAAAATCTTGCTTCAGCTACCTATGTAGTGATCATCAAGGGAAGAGATGGACAGATTACCAAGCGCCTGTTGAAGGAATAGATTTTTTATAGACATTCATAAAACCCCTTGTGCAATTTGTACAGGGGGTTTTCTTTTTTATTGAACTTTTAATGGTTGCTGGAGAAAATCTATACCTGCCTTAAATTGGTTAAAGTATCGTGAAAGAGAGAATCGCTTTCGGCATTAAACTCTATTTTTAATATAAAATTTAAACTTATGAGATCAATCTGGAATGGTTCAATAAGCTTTGGCCTAGTGTCAATTCCCATAAAAATGTACAGCGCTTCGGAAGATAGAAAGCTGGATCTGGATATGCTCGATGTTCACGACAACGCTCGTATTCGTTACAAACGCGTGAATGAAGATACCGGAAAGGTAGTAGAGTGGAAGGATATAGTAAAAGGTTTTAAAAAAGATGAGGCCTATGTAATTCTTGAAAAAGAGGATTTTGAAAAGGCTAATATGAAAAAAAGCAAAACCATAGATATTGAGGAGTTTGTGGAAGAGGCCGAAGTAAACGATCTGCTCTTTAAAAGCCCATATTTTTTGGAACCTCAAAAAGAGGGCGGAAAAAGCTATAACCTGCTTCGGGATGCGTTGAAGAAAACACAAAAACTTGGGGTCGCCACTTTTGTGATGCGTCAAAAGGAGAATTTAAGCCTAATTGGTGTTTATAAAAATGCCTTGGTGCTACACGTAATTCGCTTCGCAGATGAAATCCGTGATCCATCAGATTTAAAACTTCCCTCGACCAAAGTTTCAAAAAAGGAAGTGGATATGGCGCTTTCCCTTATTGAAAACTATACTACCAGCTTCAAACTCGATAAATACAAGGACGTTTACAACAAACAGTTGATGAAGATTATCAACAATAAATCCAGTGGCAAAAAAACCCGCACCCAAAAAGTGGACAATACTCCCACCCAAGCGGACGATCTAATGGCAAAATTAAAAGCCAGTCTGGAAAAGAAAAAGAAAAGTAAAGCTTCCTAACCGTGGCGCTCGATGACTACATAAAAAAGCGCAAGTTCAATGCTACACCGGAGCCTGAAGGGGAGTTGGACAAAGACAACGCCAATCGTTTTGTAATACAAAGGCACCAAGCCAGAAGATTGCATTACGATCTTCGTTTGGAAATGGAAGGCGTTCTAAAAAGTTGGGCGGTGCCAAAAGGCCCTTCCATGAACCCGCAAGATAAGCGTCTGGCTATCATGACGGAAGACCATCCTGTAAAGTATCTCACTTTTCACGGCACCATTCCCAAAGGCAATTATGGGGCAGGAGTAATGGATATTTGGGATGAGGGCACCTATAAGGTTGTGGAAAGCGATGTTGGAAAAAATCCCATTGCCCAATTAAAAAAGGGAGATCTTAAAATTGAATTCTTCGGAAAAAAAATAAAAGGAACTTTTGCCATCGTTCATACCAGCAGGGGAGAAGAAAAAAATCAATGGCTGCTGATTAAAAAGAAAGACAGCTTTTCCACCGATCTTGATTACGATGCTGAAGTTTTTTCTTCTTCAAAAAAAGAAACCAAACCGGGAAAAGTAAAAGCGCTCAATCCAAAGGAGTTTATAAAACCCATGCTCGCCAGTCCGGCAAAAAAAATATTCAAGGATCCCGATTGGGTTTTTGAGTTAAAATGGGACGGCTACAGAGTAATGTCCAACTTATTTGATGGCGAAGTGGAACTTTATTCCCGCAATGGAATTTCATACAACAGCAAATTTTCACTTATAAAAAAGGAATTGGAAAGCATTCCCCACGACTGTATTTTAGATGGCGAAGTGGTAATTGTTGACAAATATGGTAAGCCCGATTTTCAAAAACTTCAAAAATACGATCCCGATAAAACCAAAGGTCAACTGCGCTATTACGTTTTCGACCTTCTTCATTTAAATGGAATGGATACCATTTCCTTACAGTTGTTGGAACGAAAAAGTCTGTTGCCAGATATTTTGGAAGGGCTTCAAAATGTACTCTTTTGCGACCATATTGAAGCAATGGGCCCCACGCTTTACAAACGTGCCATTGATGCCAGTATGGAAGGGGTAATCGCCAAAAAAGCTGATTCTGTATACACCCCCGGTTACCGAAGTGAAAATTGGTTAAAGGTTAAAAGTACAAATACCGAGGAAGCTATAATTTGTGGCTATACAGATTCCGTGGAAGGCGGCGCTATTTTTGGTTCTCTTATTTTGGGAATGTACCAAGAGGAAAAACTAACCTATGTGGGCAATTGTGGTTCTGGCTTTTCTGCTTCGGAACAAAAAAAGGTTCTTAAAACACTGCAAACTTTAGAAACTGAAAAAAATCCTTTTGGGAAAAAGATTTCCCTTAAAGGAAGAAATCCACATTGGGTAAATCCGGAACTTATATGCGAAGTAAAATTCTCCGAATGGACCAAAAGCGGCTTGATGCGCCATCCCATTTATAAAGGGCTTCGGAATGATAAGGATTTGGAGGACGTAGTTCCCCAGCCGTCAAAAAAAGCAACTTCAAAAAAAAATACTTCTTCCCATTTGGAAGTGGGCGGTATTTCTGTCCAGTTATCCAATCTTGAAAAAGTGTATTGGCCCGATGCCGGCTATACTAAATACGATTTGATAGATTATTACTTAAATATTTCAGAAACTATTTTGCCTTATTTAATAGACCGACCACAAAACCTGCACCGCCACCCAAACGGTATTGATAAACCTTCCTTTTATCAAAAGGATAATGAAACATTGCCCGATTGGGTGGAAACGGTAAAAATATATTCGGAATCTTCCAAAAAGGAAATCGATTACCTGCTCTGCCAAAATCAAGCTACCCTACTTTATATGGCAAATTTGGGCTGTATTGAAATAAATCCGTGGAACTCCACAATCAAGAATTTGGAAAATCCCACGTACACGGTGATAGATATAGATCCTTCCGATAAAAATACTTTTGAGCAGGTGATAGAAGTGGCGCTTGCCGCAAAGGAAGTGTTGGATTTGGCGAAAATAAAAGGCTTCTGCAAAACCTCGGGCTCCAGCGGGATTCATATTTACCTTCCCTTGGCGGGAAAATACAGTTATGACGAAGCGCGCGATTTTACAAAATTGCTCTGTTATTACATTCACGAAAAACTACCCAAATTAACCAGCATGGAACGGGCTGTAAAAAATCGAAAAACTAAAATCTATCTCGATTATTTACAAAACCGCAGGGGCCAAACCTTAGCTGCGCCCTACTGTGTTAGGCCGAAAAAAGGCGCCACCGTTTCTGCACCCCTTTCTTGGAAGGAAGTAAAACCAGGTTTGCAGTTACTGGATTTTACCATTAAGACCATGCCCCAGCGTTTGGAACAAACGGGAGATTGGTTTAAACCAATCTTGGGAAAGGGAATAGATATGGAAAGTGCCATTGATACTTTGTCAGAGTGATTATTGATGGGGGAGTTGTACTTTTGTTTCCTAATTTATAGGAAAGAAATCTAGCTTCGTGGAAAAAACATTGAAATCTATAGCTATTATTGGGTTTATTTCAAAAGGTATAGTCTATTTGGTAATGGGCATACTCTCCCTTTTGGCTGCATTGAATATGGGGGGCAAAAGCTCGGGCACGAGTCAAGCCTTGATATTTCTAAAAAAACAGCCCTTTGGTCAAATTTTATTGTTGTTTTTGGGCGTGGGTCTTCTCTGCTATTCTTTTTGGATGTTTGTACAAAGCATAAAAGATCCGGAAAATATTGGGAAAGACAGAGATGCCAAGATAAAGCGCTTCGGGATTTTTATCACGGGTTTGGTTTATACCTTTATAGCCCTTCTTACCTTCTACCATTTATTTTCCCCTTCCCCGGAAGGAAATTCGGGATCTGGTTATTTGCAATTTTTGGGTCCCCTCACAATCACTATAGCTTTTATTTGTATCGGTATTATATTGGGTATACAGGCCATAATATTGATAGTGGGCGTTTTTAAAGGAGGTCTATTGGATCAATTCAACCTTGAGGGTCCCAAATATTCATACCTGATGAGACTGCTTGGTAAGTTTGGTTTCTATTCGCGCGCCTTTATTGTTGTAATTATTGCCTATTTCTTTTTGCGCGCAGGAATCTATACAGGAAGCCATGAGATAAAAGGTATTCAGGAAGCGTTTTCATTTTTGGACCAATCGTTTTTGGGCAAGATTTTAATGGCTTTTACTGCCGTGGGATTTATTGCCTATGGGTTGTTTTATATGTTGCTTTCCCGATATCGGAGTTTCAATGAATAGAGATTAAATGTTATTACCATACTTGAATCCTCCATTAAAAGAAATCTAGTTCTTCAAAAAACAAATAATTAATTTTTACAATCTTCTTCCATTCCTGTTTCCATATCAAATCATAATGCAAAGCGAAAATTGTATTGGGGTATATGCCAAAGTTTTTATAAAGTATTCTCGCTTTAGAATTAATAGAATTAATTTTAAAATAAAAACTCATGAAAAAGAAAAAAATTATGATTACCGGAGCAGGCTCTGGCCTGGGAAAAGGCACCGCTCTTGGGCTTGCTGAAAAGGGCCACCACGTAATTGCGGCGGTACAGTCCTGGGAACAAATAAGCCGTTTGCTCGAAGAAATAAAAGGGAAAAAGTTTAAAAAAAATATCGAGGTAATCAAGTTGGACCTTTTTGATATGATGGACTGCGAAAAAGCCTGGGAATACGATATAGATATTTTGGTAAATAATGCCGGAATGGGCCAAACCGGACCTGTGGCTGAAATACCCGTAGGCTTGATACGCGAGGTGATGGAAACCAATGTTTTCTCCACCTTGGAATTTTCTCAACCCATAATCAGAAAAATGGTGGAAAAGGGAAAAGGTAAAATAGTATTCGTTTCCTCCATAGCGGGACTTACTACTACCGCCTTTCTCGGCGCCTACAATGCCTCAAAACATGCTTTGGAAGCTATTGCCCAATGTTTGCGGGATGAGTTGCAGCCCATGGGAGTTACCGTGGCAACTATAAATCCAGGTCCCTTCGAAACCGGATTCAATGACAGAATGTATGATGCTTACCAACAATGGTATGACGAAGATCTGCATTTTACACCTAAAAAATCAATAGAAAAAGCTCGGAAACAAATGGCCGAAAACCAATTTGATCCCCAATCAATGATTGATAAAATGATAGAGGTAATTCCACAGGACAAACACAATTTCCGCACCGTTCATCCGGAGGAGTTTGTGGAAAAATGCCAAGAATACCAAAATCGTCAGTATGAAATTAAAACCGATACGGTGGATAAATCGAAAAAGTAAGAATATAAATTTTTTATAATTAATTAAAACTATTGTTATGAAATCAAAACCGAACGACAACAAAAACAATAATGAACAACTGCCGGATTCCAGCAGTAAAACAGCACGCGGCAGTAAAAGTGTGCACAGTGAAAAAGACAACTCAACTGAGGATGGCTTTAAGAAAAAGAAAGGAAAATAATATTAATAAAGAAAAAGGATCCAACTATAAGTCGGATCCTTTTTTTTCAATAACCTTAAAATGAAAAGTTTGGTTTTATATAATCAAACGAATCATTTTGCAAGCTTCGATTATAACGAACAAATCAAGAATTTGTTTGGGCTTTTTCGTAAATAAGTCCTTCAGCTTTTAATTCTTTCCAGAAATCGGCTGGTATTTTAGCGTTCCAAGCCCTTACATTATCTTCAACCTGTTCAATTTTACTGGCTCCGGGAATAATAGCCGCAAACTCATCGGCAGCTAATACAAAATGCATTGCAGCGGTAATAATGTCTGTCCCGTGTTTTTTGGCAATTTCAGCAATACGGTCTCGTTTTTCTACCATTCCTTTTGGAATCTGATCTTTATAATTATAACGGTCCCTGCCCGCAATAAATCCGGAATTATAGCCTGCCCCAGAAACAAGTTTTACCCCATTTTTCTTAACCGCAGGCAATAAACGGTCCACTGCATCTTCGTGTTCCAATATGGAATATTGTGTGGCCGATAAACAGATATCCGGGTCGGCCGCTTCCATACAGTCGAGGATAGGTCGTATTTTATTTACCCCCATTCCCCAAGCTTTAATGATGCCTTGGTCCCGATAGTCAGAAAGTACTTTAAAAGCTCCTTTTTTTGCAATTTTCATATGGTAGTCGTACCTATCACCCACTTGGTCTTCAGAAAGATCGTGTACATAAATAATGTCTATGGAATCCAGTCCTGTTCTTTTTAGACTTTCTTCTATGGAACGTTTCGTGGCATCGGCAGTATAATCGTGATGGTAATCGAAATCCAACGGGTTTTTCCACATGGTTGGCGGAACATCTCCCTCCTCAACCTTATTAAAAAGCCTTCCCACTTTCGTGGAAAACAAAAATTCAGATCGGTCCTTTGTGCTTAAAAAATCCCCAAAACGGCGCTCACTTTTGGTAAGGCCGTACCAAGGGGAAGTATCGTAATATCGTATTCCTTCCTCCCAAGCTTTTTCTAATATTTTGTGCGCCTGCTCGTCGGTAACGTTTTCAAAAGCGGTGCCAATGGCAACTCCCCCCAGACCCAGTTGATGTTGTTTTTGTATTTCTAATTTTTTCATAGCAATAAATTTTGGTGGAAAGGTTGAAGCAACAACCTAATTTACAGTTATTTTTCTTTTCACTACGAAGATAATAAGTACTGTTTTTTTGAGCCGTTAAGGAAAGGTTATTTAAAAAGATAGTTTAGTAAAAGGATAAAATAATATAGGCTGTCTATATAGACAATCTCTTGAAGGGAATGAAATGTTAATAATCTGTATTCCTAGTTGTAAGAGGATTGTGAAGGCTCGGGCTATATTTTCAATGATCCGGAATTACTTTGAGGGATGTCAAATGGGTCCCAAAAGAATACGTTTACTGTATATCCTGTTCCTGCCAAAAATCATATTTCAATTGCCTCAACTACCGATCCTATTTCAAAAATAAGATTGTTAAACCAATTGGGAATCATTAAAGATTTCTACAATCAAAACCCCACTCTATAATATTCCAACACCCTAACACGAAGTAAATATTCATACCCAACATTGGCCAAATTGATCTGGGCATTATCAAGATTATTTTTGCTTATTATATAATCCACACTATTGGAAACCCCATTATTAAAACGAATTTCATTTATCCGAAAGGATTCTTCGTAAGCTTTTACCTGCTCCTGTAAAAGTTTATAGCGTTCAAAAGCAGTCTGCATGGCATTATAGGATTGCTTAATGGACTGTTGAAGATTGAGTTTGGTCTTTTCCAAAGCCGTTAATGCTTCTTCCTTTTTTATTTTTTCAAGAGCTACATTGTTTTTGGTGCGAAACCCATTAAAAATGGGTACTGTAACAGCAACTCCTACAGAGGAATACAGGTTGTTATCAAATTGATCGCTATACGGAATTTCTTCATTCTTAAAATTCGATTGTTCGGTAAACACTGCAAAATCTTCATTGTTAATAGACACAAAATCTCCCGTTTCCACTATACTTGTCCCCACTTCATTATAAAGCCGTGCCGCACTGGAGTAGTTTGTATTCAAATTTGCAAAAAGACTAATTTCTGGGGTGTATCCCGAGCGTGCTACAGCAACTCCCTTCTTGGCCGCATCAACACTCAAACCTCTAGCCTTTACAGAAGGAAATACTTCCAAGGCTTGAGTGTAAACTTCGTTCGGAGCGTATGCATAATTTTCGACCTCCAACTTTTGATCTAAGCTGGCTACTGTAATTTCTTCCTCGGCATTTATCAAGGTGTTAAGGTTGATAATTTCGATTTCAAGATTGTTTTCGCTTTCAATTAAATAGGAATTATCGGCAGCCATTTGTCCTTGAAGGTCCCGATATTCGGCTGGATTACCCGTTTCTTCTTCATAGAGACTTTGAAGTCTATCGAGTTGTCCTTGAGTAGTTCCCACTCTTGCTTGGGCTAGTTTAACCAAATCTTGGGCATTCAGTACTTGCAAATAGGTCAAGGTGACATTTAAAATTAAAGTCTGCTTGGCTGCCTCCGTTTCCATTTCAGCAACTTTTAGGTTCAGTTTCGCTTGCTTCCAACTATTGATTAGCCGAAAACCATTAAATACCGTGGCATCTAATCCTAATCCGGCATTGGAGAAGGTGAGCTGCTCGTTTACAAAAGCATTGGTGAATGGATCGATACTCCGCCCGTTGGTTATTCCTAAATTATAGGAACCATTTATGTTTGGCAACAGGGCATTTTTGTTCTGTTTAAAATTTATATCCCATGTCTTTTCAGCTAATTGCGATTGCTTTAAATCCAGATTGTTTTTTGAAGCTAGATCAATGCACTCCTCAAGAGTTCGCACAGTCCGTGCTTCACTTTGTGAAAAGACTAAAAGCGGAAGGCTAAAAAAGAAAAAACAGATGATTCTATATTTCATAATTTTTGATTATGTATAAATTTATTTGTGATTTCGGCTGCCATCCAAAAGATGCAAAGTCCGCGAGCCATAAGCTGCGTTCGTTTCCGAATGGGTAGCCTGAATGATGGTAACGCCCTCGCTATTGAGTTCCTTAAAAAGTTGCATAATTTCTTCGCTTTGTTTAGAGTTGAGGTTACCGGTGGGTTCATCGGCCAAAATAAGTTTTGGTTTGGCAATCAAGGCTCGGGCAATGCCCACCAACTGTTGCTGTCCACCACTCAATTGGCTGGGGAAAAGATCTTTTTTACCGACGATATTAAACCTGTCCAACATATCGGCAACCAAGGCCTTACGTTCAGCTGATTTTACGTTTTTGTAAAGCAATGGGGTTTCTATATTTTCATAAACCGTCAGCTCGTCTATCAAATGATACGCCTGAAACACAAACCCGATATACTCCTTGTAAAGTTTGGAGCGGTTTTTTTCTTTGATTGAATGAACTGGTTCATCCAGAAAATTGTATTCCCCTTCCTGAAAATTATCCAGCATTCCAATTACATTCAGCAAAGTGGATTTCCCAGAACCAGAAGGCCCCATTATCGAAATAAATTCCCCTTCTTCTACTTGCAGATTGATATCTTTCAAAAGAAAGATTCTATTTCCGCCTTGGGTTACCCATTTATAAATGTTGTTTAGTTCTAGTAACATATTTATATTTTATTAGGAATTGTTTTTTATTAAGAGCCAAGAGCCAAGAGCCAAAAATCCATAATCCACTGAACACTGATTACTGATCACTCTTTCATTCCGTTTTCAAACTCTCAACAGGGTTTTTCAATGCGGCTTGAATAGTCCTTACGCTTATAGTAGCCAAGGCAATAACAAAGGCAATGCCTCCCGCGGCAAGGAAAATCCATACACTCAAATCAATTCGGTACGCATAACTCTGCAGCCATTGTGAAGTAAGATACCAGCTTAGGGGAGCGGCTATTAAAAAAGCGATCCCTACCAACTTTAAAAAGTCCTTGGACAATAAAATGGTGATAGTGGAAGTACTTGCGCCAACAACTTTACGGATTCCAATTTCTTTTCTGCGTTGGTTTACTACCAAGAGGGAAATGGCAAACAGCCCAATACAACTCAAAATAATGGCAAGTATAGAACCGCTGCTGATCATAGTTGTCATTTTGCGCTCATCATTTAAGGTGCGGTCAATGTTCTCATCCAGAAAAGAACCCAAAAATTCTGTATTTGGTTCTATAGTGTTCCAAGCTTGCTTAACCCTATCATAAGATTGGGAAAGATTGGTTGGGGCCACTTTTATATAGGCATAATAGAGTGGGGTGTTTGGGTTCATAAAAAAGCTAATTGGCTCAATGGATTTATTTAGACCTTGGAAATTATAATCCTTAACCACTCCAATCACCGAATATTGAACCGAATCGTTTAATATAAAACGGACACTTAAGGGATCTTTTTCCCCAAATTCCTTGGCCATAGCTTCATTTATTACAATAGAAAGGCTATCTGTGGCATATTGCTTATTAAAAGCACGCCCTTTAAGCATCGGAATATCCAAGGTTTCGGGATAGTCATAATCTACTGTAAGTAAATTGGTTTTAACTTCCCGCCCTTTATAATCAAAGCCCATTACGGTAATTGATGTTCTTCCATCCTTTCCCAAACCTAGATTGTTGTCCGCTGCGGTTACACTAACAATTCCTGGTTCACCCTCGAGGGAATTGCGCAAAAGCTGTAATACTTGCTTTCGGTCTTTTTTGGTGTTTATAGGAAATGTAATTACTTGTTCCTTATTAAAACCGAGATCCTTTGTCCGCATATAATCCAGCTGGCTCCAAAGTACCAGTGTTCCACTTATAAGTAAGATGGCAATAGTAAACTGAACCACCATCAACACATCCCGTACCTTGTTGCTTCCCGTATTTTCCAGCTTTCCCTTTAAAGCTTGTAAAGTACCGAGCTTGCTCATTAATAGAGCGGGATAACCCCCGGCAATTAAGGTGATAACCATTAAACTTAAAAGAAGGCTAAAAATAACAAGTGGGGTGGCTATCAGTGTGAAAGAGGCTTTCGTCTCAAATAAAGTCTGGAATTTATCGAGCAATAAAAAAGCCAACAGCCCTCCAAAAATGACCGATATGGAAAAAACCAATATACTCTCTCCCCAAAACTGAAAAAATAATTGTCTTTTTCCCGCACCCAAAGTCTTGCGCATCCCTATTTCACGAAGCCGTTGCGAACCCTTTGCAATACTCATATTTATAAAGTTTACACTGGCAATAAATAGGATAAGAAATGCTATTCCCAAAATAAGATACTCGAGTGTTTTGCTCACCTTCGGGCCATTATTTAGATTGGTAAAACTTGTATCTTCAAAAGGAAGTAAACGTATTTGTCTGTAATTTCCGTTTTTATCAGGCTTTGCGCCATCCCTCTCTGTGGTCGCTATTTGTTCGGCAAAATGGAGATTGGAAAATGCAGCCGTTGACTTCTCAAACTTTTCGGGTGAAATACCTGCAGCCAATTGCATATAAATTGGGTGATTATGGGCATCCCAACGGTCTATATTATCGGCATAGAAAGAAGCGGGGAGATCCTTAAAATTCAAAACTGCATCAAAACCAATACTGCTTGCCGCGGGTAAGTCTTCTAAAACAGCCGTCACTGTCAATGGCATTTCAGCCCCATCCCTCAAAATGGTAACTGTTTGCCCAATTGCTTCTTCCTTACCAAATATTTTCTGTGCGGCTTTACTTGTAATGGCAATGGACAATTGGTTTGCCAATGGATTTTTGGCCGTGCCTTTTAAAATGGGGAAAGAAAAAATATCAAAAAAATCAGGATCTACCCAAGCAAGATCCAATTTCAGGGTTTTATCGCCATAGGAAACTAATGGTCCTCCTTTGGCGTAACGGGTTATTTTTTCGACGCCCGGAACTTCGGTTTTAAAAGCTTCAGCGAAAGGAATGGGATTGGCGTCACTAAACTCTGTTCCTTTGGAGGTTTCGGAACTTGTGTAGATTTCATATATAGAGCCTATGTTTTTGTGAAACTTATCAAATGAAAGCTCAAACAGCGAGAACATACTTAAGAGAAATGCTGCGCAAAAAGCCGCAGAAAGCCCAACAACGTTAAGAAAGGTAAAAGTTCTATCCTTCCAAAGATTCCGTAATGCGATTTTAATATAATTCCGTATCATTTTTTATTTTTTTATTTTACTCATTACTCATTACTCATTACTCATTACTCACTACTCACTACTTTATTCCGTTCGCAAGCTCTTCACGGGGTTCGCAACAGCTGCTTTAATTGCTTGAAAGCTTACCGTTAAAAGCGTAATGATCAACGCAGCCCCACCAGCAATCATGAAAACCCACCATTCAATCGTTATTCTATAAGGGAAATCCTGCAACCATTTTTGCATAATAAAATAGGCGAGGGGTGTGGCAATTATGAATGCAATACCTACCAGTCTTAAAAAATCCTTGGTCAAAAGGCGTATCACATTTTGAACACTCGCTCCAAGTACTTTGCGGATACCTATTTCCTTTTTCTTTTGTTCGGCTACAAAAGAGACGAGTCCGAATAATCCCAAGCAGCTTATCAAGATTGCCAAAGAAGTAAAGGCCACTGAAATCTTTCCCAAACGTTTTTCTTCGGCATATAATTTTTCCACTTCCTTATCCACAAAAGTGAAAACGAATGGTGTGTTGGGGTTTATGGTTTTCCAAGAGCTCTCCAAAGAATTGAGAAGCGGTTCAAAATTTTGGGATTCGGTCTTTAGTAAAATCCATCCGGGGGTAGTTTCGTTATAAAGCAGCATAGGTTTTATTGTTTCCTTTAAGGAGCCAAAATGAAAATCGTTTGTTACGCCCACGATCTCAAATTCTTCAACTTCACCTCCCATAGAATTTACTAGTTTAGAGCCAATGGCTTTTTCCAGCGGAATATTAAAAGCATCAATGGTCGCCTTATTTACCAAAATTTGGTTTTCATCATTATCTCTTAACGGACGCCCAATCAAAAGCGACGTGCCTACCGTTTCAAGGTAATTGGGACTAACACCATTGTAATGCACTAAGGTCCGGTCGGCAAGATTCCCACCTGGAAGTATTAGGCCCATATCACCCATAACAAATTCAGATGGGTAATAGTTAGTGCCCGCAACTTGTTTGATTCCTTTAACAACTTTAAAGCTTGAATGAATCGTGCTGAATTTTTCTGAAACGTTCTGCGTTCCCAATCGCACGGCAATCAGGTTTTCCTTGTCAAAGCCCATCTCCATTTTCTGAGAAAATTTTACTTGTTGAGTTATGATTATCACTGTGGATATCAACACGATGGAAACCACGAACTGAAATACCACCAATGCCTTACGTAAGTTTCCTGAGCCCAAATTAATATTCACCGAACCCTTTAAAACTTTTACGGGTTTAATAGACGAAAGTATTATTGCAGGATACAGTCCGGCCACAAGCCCGGTAACGACCCCCAATAGCAAGGTGGCTGATAGAATTTTCCAGTCAAACAAGGCTGTGAAGTGAATATTTCCTTCTGTCAAGTTATTTACGAACGGCAAAGCAAGTACTGTTAAGGGAACACTCAATACCGAGGCAAAAAGGGAAAGTAGCAAGGATTCGCCCAAAAATTGGCGTACCAGATCACCCTTCTCTGCACCAATTGCCTTACGAACCCCAATTTCCTTGGCTCTTTTATTGGCGCGAGCGGTACTCAAGTTTATAAAATTGATACAGGCAACCAATTGTATAAAAAGCGCCAATAAAAGCAGCACATAGAGGTAATTGATGTCTGACACAGCGCCCAACTGATTTTGGATGCCTTTTGAATAAAGGTGAATGTCGGTAACTTTTTGTAACGAAAGTGATTTAGTGAAACCTACCTCAGCAAAATCCTTCTCCCCGTGCCTTTGTAGAAATTTAGGAATCTTTGCTTCCAAACGACTAATATCTCCCCCAGGTTTTAATTTTAGATAGCTCATCGTAAAATTTTGCGTCGCGTAATTTTGGATTTCCAAAACACGGTGCCCAAGGCCACCAGAATTCATAGTCAAAATATAATTTGGATTTAGGTGCGACTTGCCAAAATCATCCTTAAAAACACCTTTTATGATTAGGGTTTGTTCTTCACTGCCACTACCAAGAACCAATGTTTGGTTCAGCGCTTTGTTACTACCGAAGAGTTTTTTAGCCAATGTTTCTGAAAGAACAATAGAATTGGGTTCATTTAAAGCTCCATTTGATACGCCTTCTAAAAAAGGATAATCGAACATTTTGAAGAAAGTTGAATCAGCTAAATAGCCGCGAGATTCGTAATAAGACTTATCACTATTGGCAACCCTAAGTAGCCCTTCGTTTCCCTCACCAAAATAAACTACACGGCAAGCTTCAACAACCTCGGGAAAATCTTCTTTCATAGAAAATGCGATAGGAGGTGAAGTTCCTGCGGAAAGCTCCCCATCATTATGCTCAGCTATAGAAGTATTTATTCTGTAGAGTGATGAAGAATCTGAAAACTGTTTGTCATAGCCAAATTGCGCCGCCACATAAATAAGTATACTCAAACAGCAAACCGTCCCAACTGTTAAGCCTAACAGATTAATAAAAGTCTGAAGCTTGTTTTTCTGAAGACTTCGCCAAGCGATTTTAACGTAATTCCTAAACATCGTTTTATAATTATTTATATTTTTACTCACTACTCACTACTCACTACTCACTACTCACTACTCACTACTCACTACTCACTACTCACTACTCACTACTCACTACTCACTAACATACTCAGAAAGCACATTCTCCGTCACCTTCTGCCCATCGAGCATTCGAATAATACGGTGACTGTATTTGGCATCGTGTTCGCTGTGAGTAACCATAATGATGGTAGTGCCGGCTTCGTTCAGTTCAGTCAATAGATCCATAACTTCGTTCCCATTACTGCTGTCCAAGTTTCCCGTAGGCTCATCGGCAAGAATAAGTTTTGGATTATTTACCACAGCGCGGGCAACTGCCACACGTTGTTGCTGCCCTCCAGACAATTGCTGCGGAAAGTGTTTTCTGCGGTGCATAATCTGCATTTTTTCGAGAACGGCATCCACACGTGCTTTGCGTTCTGCTGGTTTTACGCCTGTGTATATTAAGGGCAGTTCTACGTTTTCAAAAACGGTAAGTTCATCGATCAGGTTAAAGCTTTGGAAAACAAATCCAATATTGTGCTTCCGAAGATCGGCACGTTTGCGCTCGTTAAAACCTGCGACTTCTATTCCGTTGAATACAAAACTTCCCCCATCGGGATCGTCTAATAAGCCAAGGATATTCAGCAAAGTCGATTTGCCACAGCCCGAAGGGCCCATTATTGCCACAAATTCTCCTTCACTTACCTTAAAGGATAATTTGTTCAAGGCAATGGTGCGCACCTCCTCGGTGGCATAGTATTTTTCTAAATCGGTTATTGTTATCATAGTTATATGTTTGAGTTATGAGCTATCAGCTATCAGCTATCAGCTTTCAGCTTTCAGCTTTCAGCTATCAGCTATCAGCTATCAGCTATCAGCTATCAGCTATCAGCGATCAGCTTTCAGCTTTTTTTGGCTTTTAGCTTCTGGAAGAGGCCACTCAGCATTCGTTTTACCTCTATCGTGCACTCGGACAATTCGTCGTACTGCTTCTGTTTGATTAGCTTCAGGTCTCGGGCGAGCAATAGGTGGTATTCGAGTTCGCTCGCCGAGCCCATGGCGATCGAACAGAAGCGGGCGAATTCGGCGTCTCCGTTGCGGCCGCAGCCTTCGGCCAGATTCGCCGGTATGGAGGTACAGGAACGCCG
>JBBQQN010000082.1:0-14931 GCA_038215845.1 Flavobacteriales bacterium
ACAGTCTAGTAAAGAAGCACTCTGTAGTGCTTCATACTATACGCTATTTAAGCAAAAGGAATTTTACTGCGTTACCGATGCAGATCGCTATCACAAAATGTATCCCGAAAATTTATTGTACAAAAAAATGCTGGATCAGGGAATGAAAAGTGCCATTTTCGCCTCCATTGTTTCCGATGATAAAATATTGGGCGTTCTGGAATTGGTATCTCCCAATGCCAATGAACTCAACACTATCAATGCGAATAAACTAAGGGATATTATGCCTTTTCTGATTGATTCTGTGGTAAGGTCCAAAAACAATCTTGAAAATGAGCTTGAACTTATAATCCAGGAAGAATGCACTTCCTTGCACAACAGCGTACACTGGAAATTCAGAAAGGAAGCAAAACGTTATCTTAATTCAATTGCAGAGGGCAATCCAACCTTTTTTAGGGAAGTTGTTTTTGATGATGTTTATCCCCTTTATGGACAAACAGATATAAAGGGTTCATCAGAAGCTCGCAACGAAGCAATCAAAAAAGACTTAAAGTTGCAGTTGGAATATATAGCCCAAGTTATAAAAAAACTGAATGCCGTCCGGGCCTTACCTATATTGGATCAGATGGAATTCAGTATTGAAGGTTTTTTGAAAGATATAGGCGAAAACCTACAGGTAGATACCGAAAGGAAAATAATGAATTTTCTTACCGCCGAAATAATTCCTTTTTTCCAATTTGTGGGCGGGAAAAATGACACCTATAAAGCACTTGTGGACGAATATTACGAATTGATTGATAGTGCCACTGGTTTTGTATACAAGCACAGAAAGGATTATGATGAGTCGGTAATGATTGTCAACAAAAAGCTGGCTTCAATTTTGGACAAGAAACAACACGATGCCCAACAAATGTATCCCCATTATTTTGAGCGTTTTAAAACCGATGGGGTGGAGCACAATCTTTATATTGGGGAATCCATTACCAAAAATAAATCCTTCAACAAAATATATCTAAGGAATTTAAAACTATGGCAATTGCAGGTAGTCTGCGAAATGGAAAACAATTTTTACCGTTTCAAGGATAGGCTTCCCGTTCCCTTGGATGTGGCTTCCATGATTTTGGCTTTTAATGGATCGCTTTCCCTTCGATTCCGAATGGATGAAAAACGCTTTGATGTGGACGGTACGTATAACGCCCGCTATGAAGTAGTGAAAAAACGCGTGGATAAAGCCCATATTAAAGGCACTGATGAGCGTATTACCCAACCCGGAAAAATTGCAATTATCTATTCCCAAAAAGAAGATGAGGAAGAATACCTGAAATACGTCCAATTCCTGCAACATCAAAAATTACTTGATGAAGACGTTGAAATTGTAGAACTGGAAGACCTACAAGGAGTTACTGGCCTAAAAGCCTTAAGGGTAAGCGTCCTCTATTCAAAAAACAACGACCAGGTTAAGGAATATTATACCTATGAAGATCTTATTTCACAAATTGAGGAATAAGGCTTACGCTTCCATATAAAAGAATAAAGCAAAGGCTACTAATGAAATAATAGTACCAGCCACAAAAATGGTATAGGTTAACCGCAGTATGCGGTATTTTCTATCAAGTACTTTTCCTAGAAAATATAAATCTTTTGTAAGTGATTTATACATATAGTTACGGTCCTTCAGCATTTCTTCTATAGCCCATTCAAACTGTTCCAATTCCATTTTGTGGAAATTTCCAAAAAAAGCAAGGTTTACGCTTTTATTTTCAACATCTTCTTTGGTAAACTCCCCACGGGTTACATTAGGACGGGTGGCAAGTACCGCCAGAATCATGGTTATGGCACTAAACAAAATGAAGATGGCAGTGGGTATAATTAAATAATTATTGCTGTCCAGTTTTGATATCAAATTAGAAAGCACCAAGGATATAATAATTGCATTTACAGAAAGCATAATATTCGCTTTGGTATCAGCAATATCACTTAGTTTAATGTGGTTTCGGAGTGAGACCCTGTAAAATGTTTGAATACCACGCTCGGGACTATCGTTTTTGTACTGGGCCTTTAGTTTAGCCTTTACTTTTTCTTTGTTTAATTTTTCTTTGTCCTTCTTTCTTTTCTTCATCAAGCTAGCCAAATTATCTTCCTTTACTGGCTGCCAGTTTTTTAATGCGTAATCTGTGTAAAATTGGTGGTCCTCAATAAATACTTTTATATTTTCTTCCAACCATTGTTTTGGGGAATAGGTCTTTACATTTTGCGAAATAAGTTCCTGTCTTAAAAACTCGCTTGCCTCTTCAAAATAGTCCTTTCCAAAATGTGACGAGTCCGCATCCCGGATTATTTTTTCCAATTCGTTCCTAGGGGTAATGTTTTTGAATTTTGTGGCCAAAATACAGCTTTCAACACCTTCTATTATATCTTCTTCAACTTTTTGGCTACTTAAAAACTCCCGGGCAATTTTCACCCCTTCTTCTTCGTGTTTATCCCTGCTAACCGTATACCCAGTATCGTGCAGTAAAGCTGCTAAACGCAGTATAGTAGCATCTTTAACATGAATTTGGGAATCTTCAATAATTTCATTTATACTTTTATAAACACGTTTTGAATGCGTATAATTGTGATAAATAAAGGTGTTGGGGAGTTTATCCTTAAATAGATTAAACACAAAATTATCCGTTGCCTCAATAATGTCGCTCATAGAATGTTATTTGAGTATCCAAAGTAATAAAAAATCAAAGTTTAAAAATATATATGAATAAAATTAACATCATTATAACTTTTGCGTGGATTTCACTTCTTTCTTCCTGCGCCACCTATAGTCCCCAATTCAGTTCCACCGGAAATAATTCCTCAACAAAAATTCCAGAAAACAAGGTAGACAAATCCTTCTTTTTGATTGGAAATGCAGGAAGTCCAGAACAACAATCCGAATCCCTTAATTCCTTTCAAAAATACGTTGCAGAAAATAATTCAAAGGACAGTTATGTTTTATTTCTGGGGAATAGTTTTTACCCTTCAGGGATGATGCCCAAAAAGGACGGTTTAAAAGCAAAAGCAAGTGGTTCCATGCAAGCACAGATTGATGCTTTGAAGGATTTTAAAGGAAAAGTAATTGTATTACCCGGAGACCGGGATTGGAAAAGCGGAATTGATGGTTTAGAGCTGGAGGAAGATTTCCTAAAGGAGCAATATAATGATGCCGATGTTTTGCAACCCAATAATGGGTGTCCCTTAGAAAGTATAGAAATTGGGAAGGATATTCAATTGATTATAGTTGATACGCAGTGGTATCTGGAAGATTGGGACAAGTACCCAAAAATGAATGATAAATGCGAAATTAAAACCCGCGATAAGCTGTTTATTGAAATTGCAGGCGAGTTAAAGAAAAATGCCGACAAAACAATAGTTTTCGCCATGTACCACCCTTTGATTACCTATGGCGAACACGGAGGAAAGTACCCAGTGATACATCAGGATTTTTTTAGCACTTTTATAAAACAGGTGAAAATTCAAGGCGCCATTTCAAAGCAGGATCGTTATAATGAAAGTTACAATGAATTTATGAGCAGAGTGGAAGTGCTGACAAAGGATATAGACCGTTTGGTTTTTGTGTCTGGCGCAGACAGATCGCTTCAATATATTGAGAAAGGGCCCGTAAGACAGATTATTTCAGGTGCTGGTAGTAAACCTACAGCGGCTTCTTTAGGACAGTATGGACAGTTTAGTTATGGTGGAAGCGGATTCTCCAAACTGGATGTAAACAAAGATGGTTCCTCCGATGTTACGTTTTTACAAGCTGAGGATAATGGCAGTTCAAAAGTATTGTTTCAAAAAGAAATAATTCCCGCAGAAAAAAAATACGACGTTTCTACCTTGCCCACAAGTTTTCCCACAACCGTAAAGGCAAAAGTTTATGACGACGAACAAGTAGAAAAAACAGGTTTTTACAAAACTGTTTGGGGAGACCATTACAGAAAAATTTATGGAACTGATGTTACGGCCAAAGTAGTTATTTTGGACACTCTTTACGGGGGACTAAAAGTTGATCGCGCCGGAGGGGGGCACCAAACGCGCTCGCTTCGCTTGATAGATAAGGATGGAAAAACCTACAATATGCGCGCCCTTAAAAAGAGTGCCGTACAATTTTTGCAGACCGTAATTATTAAGGACAAAGAAGTGGAGGACGATTTTAGAAACACTATCCCCGAAGATTTAATCCTCGATTTTTACACGGCAGCCCATCCCTATGGTGCATTTACAATTCCTGAACTTGCGGAGGCTGCAGGGATTTTGCATACTAACCCCCAATTGTTTTATGTTCCAAAACAAAAAGCCCTTGGCAAATTCAATGACAGTTATGGCGATGAGCTATATATGATTGTGGAGCGCCCCGATAAGGAATTTGATGGAAAGATTTTCAATTATGCAGACGATGTGGAAAGCACCGAAGATCTGCTTGCCAAATTGCGAAAAGACGAAAAATATAAATTGGATGAAACCGCCTACGTTCGTGCGCGAATCTTTGACATGTTGGTGGGCGATTGGGACAGGCACAATGACCAATGGCGTTTTGCACAGCACAATAATGATGATGGTACTTCCACATTTATTCCAATTCCCAGAGATAGAGACCAAGTGTATTCAAATTTTGATGGGGGCTTGTTGGACCTGGTGCGGACGCTTTTCAATACTTCAAGACAGTTTCAGGTATACGGCCCCGAGTTAAAGCATACCAAATGGTTCAATTCTGCTGGGATAAAATTGGATAGGGCACTTATTAACAATGTAACCAAGGAAACATGGGTCAAGGAAGCTTCGGAAATACAAGCCAGCGTTACAAATGAGGTTATAGAAAATGCATTTTTGGGACTTCCAAAAGAGGCACAGGATGAAACCGCTTCCGAAATAAAGGAAAAACTAAAAGGAAGAAGGGACAACATTGTAAAAATAGCTGAAGAATATTACGAATACTTTTCGAAGCTACAGGTAATTACCGGGACTGATAAAGATGACTATTTGGAAGTTACCCGCCTGCCAGAAGGAAAAACAAATATTAAAACCTACCGTTTAAAAGATGGCAAAAAGGCTGATTTAATGGTAGACAGAACTTTTGATGCCAAGGAAACCTGCGAAATTTGGTTGTATGGTTTGGATGATGATGATGTTTTTGAAGTGAAGGGAAAAGGGGACCATCCTATTTTCTTGAGGATAATTGGAGGGCAAAATAACGACACCTATAAAATTACCAACGGAAGGAAAGTGAAGATTTACGATCAAAAAAGCAAAAAAAGTACTGTAGAGGAAAAAGGCGGCGCTAGTTTTAGATTTACTGATAATTATGGCTTTAACACTTATGACTACCAAAAACAGATTCAATCCATAAATTTAGTGTTACCTGCAGTTGGCTATAATCCGGACGATGGATTTAGAATTGGGGTTTCAGATGTTTATACTGTAAATGGTTTTCAGCGTAATCCCTTTTCACAACAGCATAGGCTTTCTGCTGGATACTATTTTGCCACCCAAAGTTTTGACGTAAGTTATGAAGGGGAATTTGCAAACATCTTTTCAGATTGGAATTTTATTGTTGGTGGATACTTTAAAAACCCCAACTTTTCGGAAAACTTTTATGGCTTCGGAAATGAAACCATAAACCCAGACTATGAATTTGATCTTGGAAAAGATTTTAACCGCGTTCGAATTGGTGGTTACGGCGGTTGGTTCGGAATAAAAAAAGATTCAAAATACGGAAGTTTTTACGAACTAAAAGCAGGTTTTGAAAGTGTGGAAGTGGAAGATACAGCGGGCCGATTTATCTCTATTGCTGCTCCCACAGAACTGGATGAACCCCAAAATTTTGTTACTGCCCAAGGAACCTTTGGTTATGAGAGTTACGACAATAAAATAAATCCTTCCAGGGGAATGAAGTTTAGCATTATTGCTGGAGCAAAACAGAATATCGATAAAACGGATAGCATTTATGGCTATGTAAAACCCCAAATTGTATTTTACAATGCTCTTTCAAAAAATAGAAAACTTGTTTTGAAAACTGATGTTAGAGGCCAATTCAATATTGGAAATAATTTTGAATTCTATCAAGGCGCAAAACTGGGCAGCGACACTGGCCTGCGGGCATATAGCAATGAACGTTTTACGGGAAGAACTGCCGCCGTAGCAAGTTCAGACATTCGTTATAGTTTCAATAGTTTCAGGACCGCATTGACTCCGGTTCAGATTGGTATCTTTGGAGGATACGATATTGGCCGAGTTTGGGTTCCCAACGATTCTTCCGATATTTGGCACAATTCCTATGGAGGGGGTTTTTGGATCAATGCAGCAGATTTGGTAGGAGGAACATTTAATATATTTACTGCTGATGAAGGCTTGCGCTTCACATTTGGCCTTTCGCTTTCAATGTAACATTTCATGATTTTAAAAAAATTCTATTTTACTTTATTTGTTTTAATATTTATTACGGGTTGCGCCACTTATGGTCCACAGTATAAATATCCAAATGCGAAACCAGTCTATCCTTCAGGGAAAAAGGTGGAAAAAACATTTTATTTGGTGGGCGATGCCGGCCTTTCCCCCATGGGAGGGATGAGCGATGCCCTTAAAACGTTCAACAATTATTTGAAAAAAGAAACCAAGCCGGATAATTACACCATTTTTTTGGGAGATAATATTTATCCGGGAGGCATGGATCCACTATACCATCCCCAGCGGCAAGAATCAGAGAACATGATAGATGCTCAATATAAGGCTGTCAAGGATTATAACGGGCAAGTTATTTTTATTCCCGGTAATCACGAATGGTACAATGGGGGAGTAGAAGGTGTACAAAGGGAGGAGGATTATGTCGAGGCAAAATTTCCAGGGACTGATTCCTTCAAACCTAGTAATGGTTGTCCCTTGGAAAGTATTTCAGTTTCGGATGATATTCAACTTATTATTATCGATACCCAATGGTTTTTGGAGGATTGGAACAAAAATCCAACCATCAACGAGAACTGTGATATTAAAACCCGGGAAAAATTCTTTATAGAATTGCAATTGGAGTTGGCGAAAAACCAAAACAAAACAGTAGTATTTGCAATGCACCATCCAATGTTTACTGATGGAAATCACGGAGGTTATTTTGCGCTGGAGAAACATTTATATCCTACCCAGAAAAAAATTCCCATGCCGGTGTTGGCTTCCCTAATTGTGCAAATCCGTTCGCAAGGGGGTGTATCTGTGCAGGATAGATACAATGAACTTTATAATAATTTAATGACCCGCTTACAACAGTTGGTCAAAAACAACAAAAGGGTTGTTTTTGTTTCGGGCCATGACCATACCCTGCAGTATATAGAAAAAGATGGTTTGCGACAGATTGTTTCCGGTAGTGGTTCAAAGGAATCGTACGCCGCAACGGGAGAGAACGGTTATTTTAGTGACGGACGACAGGGTTTTGCAGTACTCGATGTTTTCACCGATGGTTCGTCCTGGGTGCGCTATTTTGCGGGTGATGCAAATTTTGAGCCCGAAATTATTTTTCAAAAGGAAGTAATTCCAAGTCCAAAGAATATAGACGTCACCCAATACCATAAATATTTTCAAAAAGATACAACAGTTCCCATTTACAAACAGGACAGTATCAGGGAAGCTTTATTCTTTAAGACCGTATGGGGCGCAAAATACAAAGCTGTCTACTCCGAACCTGTTACGGCCCCTATTGTTAACCTAGACACCCTTTATGGGGGCTTAAAAGTAGTTAGGGAAGGACTTGAAAAAGATTACCATTCCTTGTTTTTACAGGATAAAAAGGGGAACCGTTACAATATGCGGGCAATGGGAAAAAATGCCCTAAAGGTATCACAGAAAATCCTCTTCGATGATAAGGCAAAAACTACTACTGATGCCGAAGAACCCGAAACTCCCAAAAGAGAGAATTTTGATATTAATTTTTATACCGCCTCGCATCCCTATGCGGTAATGGCAATTCCTGACCTAGCTCGGGCCGCAAATGTATTTTTTACTACTCCTCAATTGTTGTATGTTCCCAAGCAGAGAGGTCTTGGCAATTACAATGAGGATTATGGGGACGAACTGTATCTTTTTTCCATCGAACCTACCGAAAAAAGTGATGGGGAAGAAATTTTTAAATACCCAGACGATGTAGAGACCACCGATGATATTTTGACCAAGATCCGTAAAAATGGTGATATATTCGTCGATGAGGAAAACTACATAAAATCAAGATTATTCGATATGCTCATTGGCGATTGGGACCGTGAAAGCGACCATTGGCGTTGGGCCGAATATTATAACAAGTATGGTAAAAATGTATATGTTCCAATTCCCAAAAATCGCGATGAAGCTTTTTCCAGCTTTGATGGCAATATTCTTGATTTTGCCCGCTCGCTTTTTGGAGGTACCCGGCAGACACACATTTATGGCAATGACCTGAAAGATTTAAGATGGTTCAATCAAGAAGGGATTATTTTGGACAGAGCATTGTTACAACGCTCCGGTAGGCAACAATGGATCTATCTTGCAAAAAGCATTCAGAATAGTATAACCGACGAAACCATAGAGACTGCCTTCAGCAAAGTACCTGCAGAAGTACAGGACGAAACCTTGGAAGAAATAAAAACCAAACTTAAGGAGCGCAAAAAAAATCTTGTAGATATAGCGAACAGATACTACACCTATCTATCCACCCTTCAGACTATTGTAGGTACCGATTTTGATGATAAATTTGAAGTTACCCGTTTACCTGACGGCAGAACCAACATAAAAAGCTATACAAGCCGCGATGGAAAAACGATGGATACCTTGGTTGACAGAACATTCAACAGTGCAGATACCAAGGAAATATGGATTTATGGCCTTGGAGGCTCAGATACTTTTAACGTTGGTGGCAACGCAGATAATTTAATTTACGTTCGCATAATAGGGGGACAGGATAATGATATATATAATTTAGATGAAGGCAGGCGGGCCAAAATCTATGATTATGAAAGCAAACCCAATACCGTGGCCAAAAAAGAAGGCGGTACCATACGCTTTACCGATATTTATAATTTAAACACTTACGATTATAGAAAGCAGATTGACCGAAATCAAGGAATTGTTTCTGCCATTGGCTATAATCCGGATGATGGTTTTAGGGTGGGCCTTCAGTATGTATATAGGGTCGACAATTTTCAAAGAAATCCATTTTCACAAAAACACGTTATAAACACTGCGTATTTTACGGACATCAACAGTTTTGATATATCGTATGCAGGTGAGTTTGCAAATATTCGTGACGAGCTGAATATAAGTTTTGGCGCCCGTTATACCAGCCCTAATTATACAGTCAATTTTTTCGGTTTTGGAAACGAGACCCAAAATTTTGAAGACGAACTGGGCTATGACTTCAACAGGGTGGAAGTGCAAAATATTTCTGCCAATGTCGGCCTTTTGCGGAATAGTAATTTTGGTAGTTTCTTTAAACTTCAAACGTCATTTGATGTCTATAATATCAACAGTGCACAGAATAATTTTGCCAATACTTTAGCAGTTACCAAACCCACCACGACCAACTATTTTGGTACAGTGGAAGGTATTTACAACTATCGCAGTGCAGACAATGTCAACAACCCCACCGTTGGGATGATGTTCGATTTAAATGCGGGGGTTACCGATAATTTAGTGGACAACAGTAGGGTCTTTGGTTTTCTTAAATCCCGGATCGGTTTTTATAACACCCTTTTAACCAACCGGACCTTGGTCCTAAAAACAAACGTGCGAACCCAAATAAATTTTGGTAAGGAATATGAATTTTACCAAGGGGCAACCTTAGGTGGAGATAATGGCCTGCGCGGCTATAGGGAAGAGCGGTTCACGGGACGTTCTATGCTAGTAGGAAGTGCAGATTTGCGCTATAGCTTTAAGGCTTTTAATATTGGATTGATCCCCCTTCAAATTGGGGTTTATGGAGGTGGCGATCTGGGCCGGGTTTGGGTACATGGAGACAATTCAAGCCAATGGCATAATTCCCGAGGGGGAGGGTTGTGGATAAATGGTTCGGGGGGATTAAACTCCAACATTAGTGTATTTAATTCAACCGAAGGAACCCGGATTAGTTTTGGGCTTGGGTTCGATTTTTAAAAAGAAGTATTCCCATTAAAATTAAAAATGAAGTTAAGGCACTTTACATATTTAATTTTTTCCTCTTTTTTATTGGTTTCCTGTGCCACTTCTGGGCTCCTGGTTTCAAACAGCCAAAAAGAAACGGAACTCTTTCCGGAAAATAAAAAAAAACTTGAAAGTTTTTATATTGTTGGAAATGCTTCCGATATAGAAAATAGCCAGGTGTTAAAGGCACTTCAAAATAAAATTGAAGAAGATTCCACTCAAAACAAATACATTATTTTTTCCGGGGACAATGTGAAAGCCAAAAAAAACGAGGATGAAAAACTAGAAAAACAGCTCGATGCACAAATAGAAGTAGCAACGGCAACTGCTGCCCATCCCTTTTTTATTCCCGGTAATTTTGAGTGGGAATACAACGGCACCGAAGGGCTTGAAAAAATAGAGGATTATTTAGAGGAAAAACTTCAAAATGAAGAGGTGCTTACTCCCAATAATGGCTGTCCGCTGGAAAGTTTAGAAATAAATAAGGACTTGCAATTATTAGTGGTGGACAGTCAGTGGTATATTGAAAACTGGTATTTAAGCCCAAATATAAATGACAAGTGCGAAATAAAGACTCGGGAAAAGTTGTTTGCTGAAATTGATAGTGAAATCAAGAAAAATGCCAACAAAACAATCATTTTTGCAATGCATCATCCCATTTATACCAATGGGTTGCACGGCGGAAGGTTTTCTTTTAGGGACCATATTTTCCCGTTACAGGGCAATATTCCCATTCCGGTTGTAGGGACTTTGGTCGCTCAAATCCGTTCGCAAGGGGGAATTTCCTTGCAGGATAGGTTTAACAAACGCTACAACGAGTTGATGAACGAACTCAAATTGCATATAGATATTCCAGGACGAAGAATTATTGTGGTTTCCGGTCACGAGGAAAATTTACAGTACATTGAACAAAACAACATCAGGCAGATTGTTTCTGCTGCGGGTACAGAAACCACGCCGGTTTCATTAAGTAACAATGGGCTTTTCGCTTACGGCGGCAACGGTTTTGCCTCTTTGGATTTTATGGACGATGGAAGTGTTTGGACCCAATTTTACGGAGTGGATGAAATGGGGAAGGTAAAGGTTCTTTTTCAGAAAAAAATACTGGAAACCGTGGCTAAACCTGTGTTGGATACGCTACCACAACAGTTTCCCAAAACTTATAAAACTTCGGTTTACGATTTAAAGAAAATAAAAAAATCTGATTTTTTTAAAAGCTTTTGGGGCAAACATTATAGAGATATTTATGGCACTGAAGTCACCGCGCCCACGGCTCTTCTCGATACGCTTTATGGCGGATTGAAAGTGATGAGGCCAGGAGGCGGACACCAAACGCGGTCATTGCGATTGGAAACAAAAGACGGCAAGGAATACAATATGCGCGCCCTTAAAAAAAGTGCTATACAATTTCTTGAAAGTACCACTTTTAAAGGGATTGATGGTGAAGTGTATTTTACAAACACGGTTCCGGACGATCTTATATTGGATTTCTATACAGCCGCCCATCCTTACGGTGCTTTCGCCATTCCGAAACTGGCCCAGGCAGCACAGGTTTTTTACACCACCCCCGAACTATTTTACGTACCTCAGCAAAAGGCACTGGGGAAATACAACAAAGCTTATGGGGACCAATTGTATATGATAGTCGAAAAACCTTCAAAGGATTTTAAGAACAGGGAGAGTTTTGGCTATCCGGATGACGTTGAAAGCACAGATGATCTCTTGCAAAAATTACGCTCTGACGAAGACCATATTTTAGATGAAGAAGCCTATATACGGGCGCGGATTTTCGATATGCTTATCGGCGATTGGGACCGGCACAGTGACCAATGGCGCTGGGCAGAATTTAAAAATGCCGAAGGTAAAAAAGTATTTGTGCCTATCCCGCGGGACCGGGATCAGGTTTTTGCCAATTTTGACGGCTCCCTTTTAAATCTGTTGCGTTCCATCACCGGTGCCGCAAACCAATTTGGGGTTTATGGGGAAGATATTACCGATGTGGCCTGGTTCAATAAAGCTGGTTCCAAATTGGACCGAGCGCTAATTAAAAGAAGCGGAAAGGATGTTTGGATAGCACAGGCGCAATTTTTACAAAATGCCATCGATGCAGATATTCTCAACAATGCTTTTAATTCCATTCCCAAAGAAGTGCAGGATGAAACGATGGAAGAGATAAAGGAAAAATTTCTGCTTCGCAAAAACAATCTTGTAAATATTGTGGAAAGGTATTACGAGCATTATATGAAATTTCAAATGCTTACGGGTACGGATAAGGATGATTATTTCGAAATTATAAGGCTTCCGAAGGGCAAAACCCAAATAGCAGCATACAGAATTAAGGATGGCGAAAAAGGCGATGTGTTGTTCGATAGGGTATTTGATAAAAAGGAAACGAAAGAAATTTGGCTTTACGGGCTGGATGATGATGATGTTTTTGTGAGCAAAGGGAAGCCCGACAACCCTATTTTAATCCGTGTAATTGGTGGACAGGACGAGGATAAATACGATATTGAAAAAGGCAGAAATATAAAAGTGTATGATAATAGGGCCGAAAAAAGAAAAATAGAAAAAAGGGGCGGGGCACAGTTTCGGTTTACCAAATTCTATGAAACGAACCTCTACGATTACCAAAAGGAAAAAGCCACCAGCGGTTCCATAGGTTTGGACGTTGGCTTTAATCCGGATGATGGCACCACACTTACTGCTCGATATGAAAAAGATAAAAATATTTTCCTTCTCAATCCTTACAGTCGACGCACCCAAATTTGGGTTGATTATCAATTTTTGACACAGGGTTTCGACGTTCGTGTAAACAAAGGTTTTGCCTCTATTTTTTCCGATTTTAATGCGGTTGTTTCGGGGCGATATACTTCAAAAAATTATACCGAAAACTTTTTTGGAATAGGGAACGAAACCGAAAATATGGATACTTCAAAAGGCTTGGACTATAACCGGGTAAATATGGAAATTTATAAAGGAGGTTTGGGCGTTGAACGCGAATCGAAATACGGAAGTTTCTTTCAGGTAAAATACGATGTCAATACCGTTAGGCTTGTAAAGAACGGCGATAATTATATAAATCAAACGCTTCCGAACTTCTTTGAGGAACGCAAATATTTTGGAATTCCCAATACAACCTATCGCTATAAAAATTATGATGACGTAGATTTTCCAACCAAAGGCATGTTGTTTTCTGTCACTGGCGGTGCTATTGACGATTTACGGAGTGATAATTTGACAGGCTTTATAGATTCCTCCATTATTTTCTACAATTCCTTGACAAGCAGTAACCAACTGGTTTTAAAAACCCAGGCCAAAACATATATAACCGTGCTCGATGAGCCGGAATTTTATCAAAAAGCCCAATTGGGAGGGAATACTGGTCTTAGGGGTTACAGAGATCAACGGTTTACCGGCGATAGTAGTTTGGCGGGAAGCGCAGAGGTATCCTATACTTTTGAAAAAATAAAAACATTCTTATTTCCCCTTACTTGTAGTGTGTTTGGTGGGTATGATGTGGGTAGGGTTTGGGTAAAACAAGAATCATCCAATATATGGCACGATTCCTATGGCGGAGGCGTTGTGCTTAAATGGACCAATGCTATTAAAGGGGGCTTTTCCGCTTTTAACAGTGACGAGGGGACACGTTTAAGTTTCCGACTGGCTATACGGTACTAACTGTATTTTAAAATTTGAGCAAAAAAAAAACCTGCGGAGAGCAGGTTTTTTAATTTTTTAAGGAGCATTACGCTTCTGGGTGACTATCTCCGCTTTTCATTGCCCATGCATCCAGCATCCAGCTTACTTTCTCAAGATCGCCAATAAAACCACCGATCATATCAATGGTTCCTTCGTCGCTTGCTGCATCTGCTTTTTCCACAACGCTGCGCATTTGTTTCAGCAATTTTCCGTGGTCTTCCAAAAGTATTTTTACCATTTCAAGATCTTTGGTATCCGATGAAGATTCCTTAAGGTTGCTCATTTTTAAGTAATCCGTAAAATTACTTGTAGGCTGAAAACGAAGGGTTAAAATGCGTTCTGCAATTTCATCTACTTTCAGTTTTGCATCTTCATACATATCTTCAAACTTAATGTGAAGGTCAAAAAAATTATGCCCTACTACATTCCAATGAAAATTGCGAAGTTTTTGGTAATATAAATGATAATCTGCCAAGAGAATATTTAACTCTTTTGCTGTTTCTGTAGTTTTCTTTTTATCGAGATTTAAATAGTTCATGTTATATGTTGTTTAAGTTACTCAAAGATAACCAACCCCTTGGCAGCAATCAATTTTCAAAAGAGGTTTAGCCTTTTTTTAACTTGAAGGTTTTTGAGTTGTGAGTTATGTGGTGGAATGTGTGAGCGGTCATTGGTTAATTGTTTATTGTTTACAAGTTTACCGTTTATTGCTTATTGGTAATTGTTTACTGTTTATTGGTAATTGTTTATTTAAAGTTTAAACCCACAACCCACAACTGACAACCCACAACCCACAACTGACAACCCACAACCCACAACCCACAACCCACAACCCACAACCCACAACCCACAACCGACAACCCACAACCGACAACCCACAACCCACAACCCACAACCCACAACCCACAACCCACAACCCACAACCCACAACTCACAACCCACAACCCACAACCCACAACCCACAACCGAGAACCGAGAACCGACAACTGACAACCGACAACCCACAACCCACAACCGAGAACCGACAACTGACAACCATCAACCATCAACCAACAACCAACAACCAATTATTGATTATTGAACATTGAA
>JBBQQN010000083.1:0-14840 GCA_038215845.1 Flavobacteriales bacterium
CTTTTTCAGGGCAGTGCATTATACGATTCTATGACCGTGCGTGAAAATTTGGAATTTCCACTGCGACGCCATAAAGATAAAATAGAAAATTTTCAAGGAACCGAAATTTTGATAAAGGAAGCTTTGGAGAACGTAGGCTTAGCAGACGCAATTGATTTAATGCCAGCAGAGCTTTCTGGTGGAATGCAACGACGGGTAGCCTTGGCAAGGGCGTTAATCCTGAAACCAAAAATCATTATGTACGACGAGCCTACAACTGGTTTAGATCCAATTACGGCGAAGGAAATTATCTTATTAATGCGAAATATTCAAAAAAAATATAATACATCCTCCCTAATCATTACCCACGATGTGGACTGTGCGAGAGTAATCTCAAACCGAATGATTTTGTTGGTGGATGGAATCAATTATGCCGAAGGAACTTTCGAGGAGCTTTCAAATTCAAAAGACCCGCAAGTACAGGCATTCTTTAAAAATTAATGTTATGGGAAAATCAACTTCGCAAAAAATAAAGGTCGGTATTTTTGTAGTAGTGGGAACAATTCTTCTTGTTGCCTCACTTTACTTTATTGGAAATAAACAGCATCTGTTCAGTAAGAATATTGAGATTTATGCCAGTTTCGAAAACGTGAACGGTTTAACCTTGGGCAACAACGTCCGCTATTCCGGAATTAACATTGGTACCGTAAGTAAAATAGAGATGATTGGGGAAGGAAACATTACCATTCAAATGTTGGTGGAAGATAAAACTTCAAAATTCATCAAAAAAGACGCCATTGCGTCCATTAGTTCAGATGGGCTGGTTGGAAGTATGGTGGTGAACATCATTCCGGGGAAAGTTGAAAATGCAAAACCCGTTATTTCGGGAGATACCATTCAATCTTACAGCAGAATTGGGGCCGACGATATGCTTTCTACCTTAAACACAACCAATGAGAATGCTGCTTTATTGACTGCAGATTTGTTAAAGATAACCGATAAAATTCTTGAAGGCAAAGGTACTTTGGGCGCATTGGTGAATGATACATTATTGTCACAGAATATCCAACAGTTTGTGGTAGAACTCAAAAAAACAGCTACGGGTACTTCCGCAGCCATCTCTAATATCAACGCTATTATTTCAAAAATAAATTATGACGAAAGTGTTGCGGCAGTGCTTTTGAGCAATACTGTTTCAGCTAATCAAATTAAAAAAGTATTTGCCAATCTAGAAAAATCCAGCAATGACATAAACGAAGTAACTAAAAATTTAGAGGAATATATCCAGGAAATAAAATCAGGAAAAGGAACGCTGAATTATGTTACACAGAATGAAGTTTTGGTGAAAAATATTGACTCTACAATGATTAATGTAAAAGAAGCTTCGGAAAAGCTAAACGAAAATATGGAAGCCTTAAAGCACAATTTTCTTTTTCGCGGATATTTTAAAAAGCTGGAGCGGCAGGAAAGAAGGGAAGCCAAGGAAAACTGATTTTATTTCGGTATTTTCGTTCTTTCAAAAATTAATTAATATTGTTGTATGCTCAATAGTTTAAAAGAAAACTTTGCCAATATCTTTGAAGATGCATTGATCCATGAAATCATGGAAGTGGGAGCGCTGAAGGAGATAAAGGAAGGCGAAACGCTTATAGAGATTGGCGATTATGTACGGTCTATGCCATTGCTTATTTCCGGCGCAATAAAAATCTTGAGGGAAGATGATAATGGCGACGAGCTATTGCTTTATTTTTTGGAACGTGGCGACACTTGTGCAATGACTTTGACTTGCTGTTTGGGTCAGACCAAAAGTGAAATTCGCGCAATCGCAGAGCTTGATACTACTATAATTATGATTCCCATTCAAAAAATGGAAGAGTGGACGGGCAAATATAAAAGCTGGCGTAATTTTGTGTTTCAAAGTTACCACGCCCGCTTAACAGAAATGCTTGAAACCATTGATAGCATTGCATTTTATAATATGGATGAGCGCTTGGTGAAATATCTTCAGAACAAGCAGAAGGTTACCAATGATTCCTTGATTAATTCCACACATCAGGAAATAGCCTATGAACTGCATACTTCCAGAGTTGTGGTTTCCCGTTTATTAAAAAAGTTGGAAAACTTGGGGAAAATTGAACTCTATAGAAATAGTATCAAGATAATTTCGCTTTAGTTTTCAACTTTCAATAAAGTGGTTTGAAATGTAACTTTTGTTACTGCCGAGAATGTTGTTTAATTTTATTTTTGAAGTGTTTACAAACTAAAACTGGACTTCTTAAATCCCCCTTGACAATTTCTATGCAGATTGAAATGAATAATTTTGATATTCTATTACCCTCTTTATCTAATATTATATAAGATGAAATTTTTAACCGCACTTTTTTTGATTACTCTTTTTACCGCGTGTAATAACAAAAATCGTAGCGAATATTTAGCCACGACCCGAATTACTAAACATATAGAAAATGCAGTCAATCAGGAGCATCCCGGGAAGAAACTAATGGAAAATAATTGTTACGCCTGTCACAATCCAAACACTTTAGAAGAAAATATGATTGCCCCGCCATTTGTAGCAGTGAAAATGCATTATATTTCTGAGGACACTTCCAAGGAAGAATTTATAGCGTCTATGGTTGCTTGGTCTAAGCAACCTTCCGAAGAAAAATCTAAAATGCCTGGCGCGATTAAAAAATTTGGATTGATGCCCTATCAATTCTTTCCAGAGAATACTATTCGGGAAATTGCCGATTATATATATGAGAGTGAAATAGAAGAGCCGGAATGGTTTCAAGAACATTTCGGGAAAATGCACGGAAAAGGTTCTGGAATGAAAATGAAAGGGAAAAAGGGGAGAGAGTAACAAGACATAACCTTCGTAATAAATATATGGAAAGTAGAAATTTAGATGAATCGTTTTGGAGCGGGAGATACATTTCAGGTGAAATGGGTTGGGATATTGGTTATGTTTCAACGCCATTAAAAGAATATATTGATCAACTTTCAGATAAAATTTTAAAAATATTAATTCCTGGCGGCGGGAATTCCTATGAAGCCGAATATCTATTACAGAAAGGATTTAAAAATGTCTATGTGGTTGATATTTCTGCCATTCCACTAAAAAATTTGGCAGAAAGAGTTCCATCATTTCCTACTGAGAATTTATTGCATAAAGATTTTTTTCAACTCCTCGGGACTTTTGACATGATTTTGGAGCAAACTTTTTTGTGTGCACTCGATCCCAGTTTCCGGAAAGATTATGTTTCAAAAATGCACCAATTGCTCAAACCAAAAGGAAAGCTTGTGGGATTACTTTTCAATATTCCTCTAAATAATGATAAACCACCCTTTGGTGGAAATAAAGAAGAATATATTTCACTTTTTGAAGAAAAATTCAAAATTGAAAAAATGGAAACGGCTTATAATTCAATTCCATCACGGGCTGGAAATGAATTGTTTTTTAAAATGATCAAAAAACCAATTTAGTGTCCTGAAAATTTTCGAAAAAATTATAATCCAATAGCTTCATTTCTACAGTTCAGCTTCTTAATATATAAATCTACAACGGAAATAACTTCCAGATTTATTTGGTAATACTTTCCACAGATCACTTCTAAAAAATGGAATAGACAGAATATATTTTCAAGAGCTATTTAATTTTAGTCCCTGAAAATCAGTCTATAGGCTGATAATTGTCATAGTTTTTCACTATTGAAAATGGCTATCTTTAAATACTGAAATTTTAAACATATTGCTATGCGAAAAATATTAGCACCTACAGACTTCTCGGAAAACTCACTGAACGCTATAAAATACGCCACTGAGCTTTTTAAATACGACCATGCTGAAATTTATCTTCTCCACGCTTTTGCTGATGAGGTATTTGAGTCACAATCCAGGTTTAAGGACGAAATCTTCGAAGAACTTCAGCAAAAAATACAAGCCAAAACTCAGGAAACACTGGATAATTTTCGCCAGAAGATTGTTGCATTTTCCCCAAACCCAAAACATATTATCCATACGGTTGCAGAATTTGGATTATTGATAGATTCAACTAATGATTGGGTGGAAAAAGAAAATATTGATATAGTGGTTATGGGTACCAAAGGGCAAACTGCAAACAAAAACCTCATATTTGGCAGCAATACGCTACAGGTAATTAAATATGTGAAATGCCCCGTGCTGGCAATTCCCGAAGTTTATAATGATGTGCAGCCAACAAATATACTGTTCCCGACAGACTATCAATTGCCGTACAAAAAACGTGAATTGAAACTAGTAAGCACTATTGCAAAATGCTTTGTTTCAAAAATTGATTTCCTTTATGTATCCAAGTTTCCTTCACACTCATTGAGACAGGAGGATAACAAGAAATTTTTGGAAGCCTCTTTTTGTGATAATCAGGTAAAATTTCATCACAAAGCCGGAATTGAGGTTACAAAGGCCATTAATTTATTTGTGATTGAAAAGCCAATAGATATGCTGGTTATGATAAATACCCGCCATTCATATCTCGAAAATATTCTCTATCAATCCACCATTGAAAAAATAGGGCTGAACATAGATATTCCGTTTTTAGTACTTCAAAATTTACACAGGTAAATTTTTTAAAGTTCATTCCTGTGCAGAGCTTTACGGCTTAGTTCAGAAAATATTAAAGTAGAAGTATTTAAATTTATTAAACATTTTTATTATGAAAAAAATTCTCGTTCCCACAGATTTCTCTAAAAACGCATACGCAGCTTTATTTTATGCAACAAAACTTTTTAGTGATGAAGAATTGCAAATAACCATTCTCCATTCTTTTGGGGGAGAGGTAGATAAACTTACAAGCCGTGTGGATATTGGCCGTTCGGAAAGTATTATTGAAAAGTTATTCTATCAGTCTAATGAAGATGGCAAACAGTTGGTACATAAAATTAAATTAGACTCTTCCAAAGTAGCGCACCATTTCGAAGTTATTTCAACGCCAGCTCCTTTGTCTAGAACCATTAATAAATTAGTTTCCACTGAGGGAATAGACATCGTGGTAATGGGCAGCAAAGGGCGCACAGGAGCCGAAGATGTACTTATTGGCAGCACCACTGTTGTAATTACTAAATCGTTGGAGGGTTGTCCGTTACTTATAGTTCCGCGCGAGGTAGATTTTGTAATTCCAACAAACATCGCTTTTGCATCAGATTATAACGATTTTTACCAACTTTCAAAATTGAGACCTATCGTGCGTTTGGTGCGCCAATACAATTCAACCATACATTTGGTTCACGTTGGTGCCGAAAGTGAATTGGATACCAAACAACAGCACAACCTGGAGCATTACCGAAACGACCTGTCTGAATACGATACCGAGTTTCACTTCATTCCAAAAAAGGAGAATATTTCAAAAACACTTCACGACTTTATTGATAATAACAATATGGATTTATTGGCTTTAGTCTACCACAAACATGCGTTTTTAAAACAACTCTTCAGAGAACCGGTAGTAAATAGGGTAGGTAAGCACACTCACATCCCCACTTTGGTAATTCCCATTAATAATTAGTAGCATACAGAAAAAATGGAAACCGCCTATAATTTCCTTCCCCAAAGAGGAGGAAACGAATTATTTATTAATCTTGTCAAAAATTAAAATGAAGAATCAAAGCTTTTCACCGAAAGCAAGATCTCCAGCATCCCCAAGCCCTGGTATAATGTAACCTCGATTATCCAGGTGGTCATCCACCGCTGCAATCCATAGATGGGTGTTTTCAGGAAAAATATTTTCTATGTATTCAATTCCGGGTTTGGCTCCAATAATTGAAATAATATGAATTTGTTTAGGAGAACCGTGACTTTTAAATGCTTTTAATACATTTTCAAGTGTTCTTCCCGTTGCGAGCATTGGGTCGGTCAACACTAAAATTTTGCCCTCAACGGAAGGTGAGGCCAAATAATTCACAATTACTTCAAAGTCATCACCGCCATCGGGATGGTGCCTATAAGCCGAAATAAAAGCATTTTCAGCGGTATCAAAAAAGTTGAGAATACCATGATGAAGTGGCAGTGCTGCCCTTAAAATGGAACAAACCACCAAATCATTCTCTGGCACCTGCATTTTTTTATTTCCCAAAGGTGTATCTACAACAGTCGTTTTGAAATTCAGGGTTTTGCTCATTTCAAAACTGAGAATTTCTCCAATCCTTTCAACATTTTTCCTGAAGCGCATGGAATCTTTTTGGATTGAAACATCGCGCATTTCCAAAATAAATTGGTTGAGGACTGATTTTTCGGTGCTGAAATCGTGGACTATCATAATCTATTGAAATTGTACTATTAATTTTTCGAAATATATTTTTGTTCAAACAAAATTAGAACAAAGATCAGTTAATTTATTAATTAGGTAACAAATGATATAGCAACAAGGGCAGCTGCTGTTTATCTTTGTTTAGTTTTTATCCATTAATGTGCTGACCAATGGAAGATATGCTTTTCTATGATAGGATGCAGTTTGCATTTACTATCACTTTCCACTACTTGTTTCCCCAATTAACAATGGGCTTATCTTTAATAATCGTCTATTTCAAATGGAGGTTTCTAAGAACCAAAATTGATAAATACAATGATGCTGCCAAATTTTGGATGAAGATATTTGCACTCAACTTTGCAATGGGGGTAGTTACCGGCATTCCTATGGAATTTCAATTTGGAACCAATTGGGCTAAATTCTCCGAATTAACCGGTGGCATAATAGGGCAGACTTTAGCAATGGAAGGAATGTTTTCTTTTTTTTTGGAATCTTCATTTTTGGGACTCTTTATATTCGGAGAAAAATTATTGGGACAAAAATTCCATTTTTTAACAGCTTTCCTTGTGTTTTTGGGTTCTTGGGCCAGTGGTTTTTTAATAATTGCCACACATTCCTGGATGCAGCATCCCGTAGGATTTGAAATTGTGGAAAATGGAAAGTTTGTCCTTAACAATTTTTCCGCACTTTTTTCAAATCCTTGGCTTTGGCCTTCCTTTTTGCACAATCAATTGGCTTCAGTTATCACTGCGTCTTTTGTAATCGCAGCTATTGGAGCATTTTATATACTAAACAATAAACATCGGGAAGCGGGACATTTGTTTTTAAAAACTGGTGTGCTCTTCGGCTTAGTTTCTTCAATTTTAGTAGCATTTCCTACAGGCGATTGGACTGCAAAAAACGTAGTTAAATATCAGCCTGTAACATTTGCAGCTATGGAAGGTGTTTTTGAATCTGAAGATGGTGGGTCAGAAATTATCTTAATCGGACAACCAGATGTTGTAAATAAAAAATTGGACAATAAAATAGCGGTACCAAATGTATTGAGTTTTTTAACTTACCAAAGATGGGATGCGCAGATTAAAGGATTGAATGAATTTGACGAAAGTGTTTACCCAACAAATATTCCTGGATTGTATTATTCGTATCATATTATGGTTGGCTTGGGTACCATTTTTATTGGTTTAATGCTTCTTGCGAGTATTCAATTATTTCGTAAAAAGCTTTACAAGACCAAATGGATTCTATGGTCATTGATGTTCATGTTGCCATTTCCATATATAGCGAATACTACCGGTTGGTATACTGCTGAATTGGGCAGGCAACCGTGGTTGGTATATAATCTTTTGCGAACTGCTGATGGTATTTCGCCAACCGTGTCCTCGGGAAACACCTTATTCACTTTGCTTGGCTTTATCGGCCTTTATCTTCTTTTGGGATTATTATTCTTAATGCTAGCGGGAAAAATCATCAATAAAGGACCTGAAACTTCAAAACAAATCTAACATGGAACTATTCTGGTATATTGTTTTAATGTCTATGTTAACCATCTATGTTATTTTGGATGGTTACGATTTTGGCGCAGGCATCATACATTTATTTTTTGCAAAAACCGAAAAGGATAAAAAAGCCATAACAAGCGCCATTGGCCCATTTTGGGATGCTAATGAAGTTTGGCTTATTGCTTCTGGTGGTGTTTTGTTTTTTGCTTTTCCAACTTTATACGCCGCTTCCTTCAGTGGTTTTTATTTGCCATTGATTATGATTTTATGGCTACTCATTTTTAGAGCTATTGGTTTGGAATTGAGAGGACAAATCCATAATAGCATGTGGGAAACTATTTGGGATAAGGCTTTTGGAATTTCAAGTTTATTATTAGCGCTATTTTTTGGAATTGCTTTGGGAAACGTTGTAAGAGGTGTGAATTTAGGAATGGTTACCAATGGTGTTTCTGCACAGGAACCACATTTTTTCTTTTTGCCATTATGGAATTCCACTTTTAGTCCACATGCTGAACATTTGGGGATTATTGATTGGTTTACATTGTTACTTGGAGTTGTTGGGGTGGTAGCATTAACAATCCACGGGGCTAATTGGATTATTTTCAAAACGAATTCAGACTTAAACCAAAAGCTTAAAAAAGTGGTTTTCAATTTAAATAGTGTGTTATTGGCATTGGTAATAATTTCCTTATTCCTTTGGCATAATATTGAACCAAAACCTTTTCACAACTTTATGGCACATCCTTGGCTTTGGATTTTTCCAATTATTGCATTTACGGGACTTTTCGGTTTGTTTAAGGTTAAATCCTTTAAAAAAGACGGATTGGGATTCTTGTTTTCATCTTTATTTTTGTTGGGAGGATTAACGGCTACCGTGGCTTCAATATTTCCAAAGGTTTTACCTTCAACCAATGATGTAAACCCTTCATTAACCCTTTATAATGTAGCTGCAGAAGAATATGGATTAGCTGTTGGTGTGTATTGGTTTGTTATCGCAGCGGTCTTGGTTGGGGTTTATATGTTTGTTCAGTATCGCGTATTTAAAGGTAAGATGGATGATGTGGGCTATGGCGAACATTAATTTTTTGGTGAAATGCTTTTGTTTAGATAGTTACCCTTATTGCTATCATTAGCATATCCAATTTACATTGCTTATTTTTATGGAAAACTTATTTTGACGAGTAGAATGATGCAGTCATCTTTAAAAATATTCTTTATTATACTGGGCTTGACCTTTAGCAGCTTCGTCCATGCTCAGAAGGTAGTTGTCTTGGATTTGAGCGATCCCATTTATCCTTCAACGGCAGATTATATTAACAAGGGAATTCAAAAAGCTTCCGAAGAAAATGCAGTTTGTGTGGTGCTTAAAATTAATACCCCCGGTGGTTTGATGGAGCCTACAAGGCAAATGGTAGGTAAAATAATGAACAGTTCCATTCCTGTCATTTCCTTTGTTACACCCTCTGGCGCACACGCTGGTTCTGCAGGAGCTTTTATTACCCTCTCGGCAAATATCACTGCGATGAGCACAGGATCTAATATAGGAGCTTCTCATCCTGTTTTGGAAGGGAGCATTCCAGATTCCATTATGAATGCGAAAATGACAGAGGACGCATCGGCTTTTATGCGCTCTATTGCGGAACACAGAGGCAAAGAAACAACCTTGGTTATGCAGATGGTTACCAATAGCCGCTCGTTTTCCGCTGAACAAGCCTTAGCAAACAATATAATTGATTTACAGGCAAATAATCTGAACGAGTTGCTTAACAAAATTGATGGTTGGTCAGTTCATCTAAATTCCGGGAAAAATATAATTCTTCACACTGCTTCGGCAGAAGTTGAAACCATAGAAATGGGACAGAAACTTAAGTTTTTAACTTTCTTGAGCAACCCCAATCTGATGTATGTGTTTTTAATAATGGGTTTGATGGGCCTGTTTTTTGAATTTAGCAATCCCGGAGGATTGGTGCCCGGCATTGTAGGATTAGTTTGCTTGATATTGGCAGGATTCGGTATGTCCGTTTTACCTATTGATTTTACTGGATTGGCATTAATTATTGTCGCTATTATACTTTTTGTTTTAGAAATAAAATTTCAGAGTTATGCCTTATTATCCATCGGCGGTATAATTTGCTTATTTTTGGGTTCTATGTTTTTAATTGATGAAACCCCTTCAATCGATGTGCTCTATATTTCTTGGTCTGTTCTAATAACTTCTGTTGTAATAATTTCGGCTTTCTTCATTTTCCTTATCTTTTTTGGAATTAAAGCTCAATTTGGAAAGCAGAAAACTGGGATTGAAGCTTTAATAGGGGTAAGGGGTATTGCAATGGAAAAGCTTTCACCAGAAGGAAGAGTAAGAGTAAATGGAGAGTTTTGGAATGCCATTGCCGAAGAGGGAGATATAGCGGCCAAAACTGAAATAGAAGTTGTGGCGGTTAAACAATTTAAACTCACCGTTAAAGCCGTACCTTTAATAAATAACTAAAAATTCGATTACTATGATTCCAATTTATGTTTTAATATTTTTCGGAGTTCTCATTATACTCAGTTCAATTAAAATCCTAAAAGAATATGAACGTGCTGTTGTATTCCGATTGGGAAGGGTTACCAGTGGTGGAAGTAAAGGGCCGGGGCTTATTATACTTCTTCCTTTTATTGACAAAATGAAAAAAGTAACTTTGCGAACCATCGTTCACGATGTACCAACCCAAGATATTATTTCATTGGATAACGTTACATTGAAAGTAAATGCGGTTGTCTATTTTCGGGTAGTTGATGCCGAAAAAGCGACTATTGAGGTAGAAGATTATTTTTATGCCACCTCGCAACTTTCACAAACTATTCTTAGAAGTGTTCTTGGACAATCAGAATTAGATGATATTCTTTCCAAACGAGATAAATTAAACTTGCAGTTGCAAGAAATTATAGATGCGCATACCGATCCTTGGGGTGTAAAGGTTTCGACTGTAGAAATAAAACAAGTAGATTTACCACAGGAAATGCAAAGAGCTATGGCCCGACAGGCTGAGGCTGAAAGATATAGAAGAGCGAAAGTAATTGCCGCAGAAGGAGAATTTCAGGCCTCTCAAAAATTGGCCGATGCCGCTGAAGTACTTTCGAGACAACCCAGCGCTTTAACGCTTCGTTACCTCCAAACATTAACGGAAGTTGCGGCTGAAAATAATTCGACTACACTTTTCCCCATCCCGATTGATCTTTTTAAACCTTTTATGGAAAATATGGCGAAAAATCCTGACGCGATTAAACAACTTACAAGTCAAGAAAAGAAGGAGACTGATACAAAGAAAGATACTGATAAATAAGTTTCCCAAAAATCCGTATCTTAAACATTCATATTTAAAAGTCTTTATTATGAAAAATCTGATGCTTGCTTTTGCTTTTCTATTTGCGTTTTCAGCATTTTCACAAAATAAAATTTTACCTAAAGACACACAGATAAAAACCGCAGTTTTAGCTGCGCCTGAAATGTATCGAGACGGTGCTACCGTGCTTGGTTATAATTCCGAAGGAAAACTTGTTACCCTACGCGAAGGCTCAAACGGAATGGTTTGTCTGGCTGACGACCCCAACCAGGAAGGTATAAGTGTAGCCTGTTACGGTGCCGAATTGGAACCCTTTATGGCACGGGGACGAGAGTTGGCCGCCGAAGGAAAATCTAACGAAGAAAAGCAAGAAGTCCGAAAAAATGAAGTAGAGGAAGGGACATTAAAAATGCCCACAGAACCATCCATTCTCTATATATTGGCTGGTGAAGAAAAAGATTACAGCTCCGAAACCGGCGAACTTCTAAATAGCAAAATACGCTATGTAATTTATAAACCTTATATGACTGGCGAAACCACTGGCCTGCCCACTAAACCACAGGCTCCAGGAATGCCTTGGTTGATGGAGGCTGGCACACATCGATCCCATATAATGATCACGCCTGCTAATGAATAATGTAATTTATTCTCTAAAGCTTTTTCGACCAACAGATCTACTTCAACATTTTTCGATAATGAACTGTCAATTTTTATAAGTTCATAATCACAGTCCTTAATTTTATTTTCCTTAATTTGAATGGTAAACTTACTCATAAATGCCCCGTGGCAAACATTGCACAATATCTTGCGGAAAGCCTTTATGGGAAAGCAACACGATTATATTTGCCCTGCCAGCTTTCAATTTTTTGATACTTTGGAAGTTCTTCTATTCCTGAAGAAATTTTAAGCCTTTGCTCATCTTCTTCGGTATTACCTTGTCTACAATAATAGCGCAAATTCCAAGGACCCCTATTTTAAGGCCTTGGCTTTCTTACATAACCGCCCATAATTTCCACTACCTCTCCAGTTTCATCATAAAACAATGTGGAGCCAAATAGCCGTGTATCATTTAAAAGTATTTCCCTAAAGGGACGGATAAATTTGTAATTCTCCATCCCTTTACGGAAAAATACTACTTTAAACTATTAAGGAATTTTTTAAATTCCTCACTGTTGTAATCTGCCATTCCTTTATGTGTCAATGCCAGATTTCCATCGGCATCAATAACGTAGGTAGTAGGAATTGCTGAAGATTCATACATACTTGGTAAATTGCTCGCTGGAGCATAGATAGGTAGATTATAGCCTTTTCGTTTATCAAATGCTTTGGCCAATTCAAAATCTTGATCGAGCGATAACATTACAAAAACCACTTCATCTCCCATTTCTTCGTACAATTTATCAATGCTGGGCATTTCAGCAATACAGGGAGGACACCAGGTAGCCCAAAAATTCATAAATATTACCTTGCCTTTCAAAGTCTCTAAGGAGATAACATTTCCCTCTCTATTTATCAATTTCAAATTGAAATCGGCTTTCGTAGGTTCTGGAATAGTTGCCCTCTCATTTTCATTTTGACCAACTTGCGCAATTTCTTCCACATCCGGATTCATTAATCCTGTTGCCAAAAGCCCACGTTGTGCAAAGCCAATAACTTCTGTATGAAGCCCAGTTGCATAAAGTGTAATGGCGATTATGGCAAAGACCCCGTATTGTAACCAAGTTCTCTTTTTCTTTTTATCCATTTTGTTTTTTTTAAATATTATAAACTTAAACTTTTATACCCCTTTTTTTGAAGTTGGAAATTGTATAATATTCCATTATCCACAATTTGGACGTCCTTCGATAGTTTACTGATGTCTACATTAAATTGCTTTAATGAGAAGCCGCATGCAACAATAGTTGCACCTATTTTTTTAGCTTCGGTGAGATGCGGTTGTAATTTTTCAAGATCGGTTAGGTCACCGATTTCTTTCCCACAGACAATGATTTCAAAATTGCCAAAGTTTGATCCATCCTCCTTAGCCAACGCTTTTGCAGCAAGTAGAATCGGTTTTAATTGGGCTACTTTTTTTGTCAGCACTACATAGTTTTGTTTTCCAGTTTCCTGTGAATAGGAATGTTGTGAGTTTCCTAAGATGAAAAAAATTGATAATATCAGGGTTGAAAGAATTGTTTTCATAAGTTTTATTTTTTAAAGGTTTTTATATCGTTTATAATAAAGAACAAAAGACCGCCAGCAATGGCAATATTTTTAAATAAGGGACCAAGACTGGTTATTTGCCCTACTTGTATTGTGATAGTTATGGGTAAAAGAATAAGAAGTAGCACGATGGCGGTCCAACGTGTTTTAAATCCTATTAAAAAGCTTAAACCCGCCATTAGCATAGTAATACCGGAAAGTATTACCAAAATCTCAAGATTTCCAAAAAAGTTTGCAAAACCTCTGAATTGTGCCATTTCTATGCGTTCAACGGTTTTTTCGATAGCTACCAAATGATTGAATCCGGCTACTAAAAAAATACAGCTAACCATAATGCGAAGCAGTTGTACGGAACGCCTGCTCACCGTTATAATTGGTGTCATAAATTAATATTTTTAAAAAGGGTATGTAATTTACTGGTCGAAAACAATGGAATTCAAATATGTGAATTCTATTGGATTGACCAATACGTATAATTTAATTAAAGAAAAATGTTAGCCCTTGGAGGAAGATAAAACCGCTCTGCAAAAAGATTTAAATGAAGAGTTTCTGAAAAAACATCATTCTTGAAGTTATCTTCAGCAGGAATAAAAGAAAAGGAAGTAGTTTTAAAGTTGAAAACGGTGTTACAAATTACTGAAATATCAAAAGAATGAGTAGCTGAAAGATCGAGTTTTACGGAATCACCCGCCGTAGAAATGCTTTTTGATTTTTTACAAAAAGGATGAACAACAGTAACATCTTTTCCTGTTAAAACCTGTAGCATTGCACCGGATTGGAATGCCATAAGATTCATCACAAAAAGACCTGTCAGAAAAAAGACTATTAGGTTCTTCGATTTCATTGAAGGCAAATTTCAATAAAATTGTAGAATTAGAATGTAACATAAGTTACAAAGAGGCTATAAAGGTGAAAAACGTAGTCGATAATTTGTGCTATATGTAATCTATGTTACAGTAGTATTGAATTTACATTCTTAAATTTGTTACAAGTTATACATTCAAAAATAAAGAAGTTATGAAATACTATATCAGCACAACATTAAAAAACACAACTTTTAAAGATGCTATTGAAAAGACAACGGCGGCTTTAAAAGAAGAAGGATTCGGGGTGTTGACCGAAATAGACCTTAAAGCCACTTTAAAAAAGAAGTTGGACGCAGACTTCTATAATTATACCATTCTCGGTGCCTGCAATCCAGCGATGGCTTACCAAGCGTTACAAGCCGAAAACAAAATTGGGACGATGCTTCCCTGCAACGTAATTGTTCAGGAACGCGAACCAGGGATTATAGAGGTTTCGGCAGTAGATCCTGCAGCTTCAATGATGGCTGTGGAAAATAATTCTTTGGGAGAAATAGCCAAAGATGTTCGAATGAAATTGACCAAAGTCATTCAAAGTATTTAGGGACGTTTCTTGGTTGGTACGTTCCTCAGAACTGAAGATTTATTTGGTTATAAAAAAAGCACCCGTGTGGGTGCTTTTTGTTTGGTAACATTAGTTACTGACCAAGCTTATTTTCTGACGTATGTTTGCATCAAATTTAATATA
>JBBQQN010000084.1:0-14664 GCA_038215845.1 Flavobacteriales bacterium
CGAAAACCTTAAAATAGGTTCCATAATAATTGTTCCTGAAAAATCTGTGGTGGAAACTTCCGAGACAGAGGACGAAAACTACCAATATTACGAAGTAAAACCAAAGGAAGGTTTCTTCAGATTGAAAACAAAATTTGGTCTTTCCGAAGAAGAAATTATTGCTTTAAATCCGTATGTAAAAGACGGGTTAAAGGAAGGAATGATTTTAAAGCTGCCTAAAGAAAATATCGCCATTTCATCTGAAGATGTAGTAATTGTAAACCTTGAGAAAAAAATTAGCAACAGAAAGATGAAAACCATCGCCTTAATGTTGCCTTTTCGCCTTAATAGAAGCCAAACGGACAGTACAAAAACGGACGAAGATTTATTGAAAAAAGACCCGACCCTTCGCATTGCACTTGATTTTTACAGCGGTGCCTTAATGGCTGCCGAATTTGCAAAAGACAAAGGAATCTCGGTTACCTTGGATGTTTACGATACAGAAAAGAGTGAGGATAAAGTGGCTTTAATAATTTCACAACACGATTTTAAAAAGGTAGATGCTGTAATTGGTCCGCTTATGCAAAAAAATGTTGAAAAAGCTGCCACCCTGCTTAAAAATATGGAGGTGCCGGTCTTTTCGCCTTTGAGCAACCGTACCATGGCAATGTCACCCAATTTTTTCCAAACCTTGCCAACGCAAGCTGTACTAGATAACACTATGCTGCGCTATTTAAAAGAACATGCCCCCGGAAAAAATATTATCATTATTGCCGATTCAAAAAACCTAACCCAAAAAAATGCAATTCTTGCCGCAATACCCGGGGCCAAATCTGTTTCTGCCCGCGGGGGCGGCTACATTCAAAGTAGTGATTTGGCTTCTGTAATAAAGGATGGGATGGAAAATTGGGTTATTCTACAATCGTCAAATCCCATTCTCGTAAGCAGTGCAGTTGGGGTTTTAAGCAGTACGGGAAGTAATTACCGAGTGCGATTGTTCACACTTGATAAAAATGAAGCTTATGACTGGCATGAGGTTTCAAATGCGCGATTGGCAAAATTAAATTTTACTTTTCCATCTGTTAATAAAACTATTGCAGAGGAAGAAAGAGAACCCTTCTATATAAGTTATAAAAATAAATATGGAGTTGCTCCAAACCGTTACGTAACTCGCGGATTCGATGTAACATATGACGTGTTGCTTCGCTTGGCCTCGGCCGATGATATGTATGAGGCAATTTACCCTGGACAGGAAACCGTTTATATGGAAAATAAATTCCGTTACATCAAGACAGCTTCGGAAGGATATGCAAATCAGGCTGCCTATATTTTAAAATATTCAAAAGACTTAAAATTTGAAATAGTAGAATGAGCACTTCAAGAGTAACATACCTAGGAAACCTCCGTACTGAAAATGAACACCTTAAATCGGGGAGTAAATTCAATACTGATGCTCCTTTGGACAACAACGGGAAGGGCGAAGCCTTTTCGCCTACCGACACTGTTGCCACGGGACTTGCGAACTGTATGATTACGATGATGGGCATAAAAGCTAGGGATATGGGGGTGAATATGGACGGCACTACGGCATTGGTCACCAAAACCATGGCAGCAGATCCGCGTAGGATTTCAAAAATTGAAGTTGTGTTGGACTTTCCAGCGGGAATAGATGAAAAATCAAAGAAAATTTTAGAAAACACCGCTAGAACCTGCCCAGTACATTACAGTCTACACCCCGATATTGAAAGGGTTATTGTGTTTAATTGGGGCTCTTAAAATGAATTTTAAAAAAGGCTCAGTTTTTGTATTTCTTTTTTTATGAAATGCCCATATACATTGTGTAAAATGACCGAAGATGAATAATCTGGGCATTCCATCTTCCGCTTTATCAAATATTTTATACAGATGAAATTAGTTTTAGCCTTTTTATTTTACTTTATCTGTATTCCGCAGCACGAGCCGGAAAAAATCCACTGGAACGAAAATAAAAAATTGAGTTGGGAAGATTTTAGAGGAAAACCCCAGCGAACCGCGGTCTTCGTGGCCAGTTCCAACACAGGTATAGGCTTTCATTATTCCTATTCCTTGTCCAATGGAGAAGTAGAGGTGAAATACAGTGTGGAAAGCTTTTTCTATCCCAAACAATCATGGTATCTTCCCGAAAAGGTATCACCCTATATTTTAAAGCACGAGCAAACGCATTTCGATATTTCTGAACTGCATGCGCGTATTCTTCGCAAAAATCTGGACGACAAAAATTTTTCCAAAAAAATCAAAACTGAAATTGAAGCCATTTACAATGAAACGGAGCAACAACGCCGCGCGATGCAAACAAAATTCGATTCCGAAACCGCCCATTCTCGCAATACTGAAAAAGAAATTCAATGGGAAAATTATGTAGCCCAACAACTCACCAAATATGAACCTTGGAAATAGCCCAGATCCTAACCATTTGATTGAACTTGCCAATTATAGAATGCCTTTTGGAAAATATAAGGACCGTTTATTGGTAAATGTGCCTGAATACTATTTTGTTTGGTATAGACAGAAAGGTTTTCCAGAAGGAAAGCTTGGTAGAATGATGCAGGAAATGTACGAGCTAAAACTGAACGGTTTAGAGGGATTACTCAAGAAGTTGATTAAGAAATGAGGGAGTTTTTCAGCTACCTTTGGCCAACCACAAAAAGCTTTTCTTCTGAAATAAATGGCACTTTGGAAGTTACCTATATAAATGGGAAAAAAGTTTTGGACAGTGAAAACGCCAACTATTCCTACGGCTCCCTTCAGAAAATAATGGAATTTGGCCTTGCAAAAATTGATTTGCAAAAGGTAGAAAATCTTTTGTTGCTGGGAATGGGCGGTGGCAGTATTATTAAGACGTTGAGAAATAATTTTGAATACTATAATTCAATAGTAGCGATTGAAATAGATCCCGAAATCATTAAACTAGCGAGGGAGGAATTTGGAATAAATAATTCCGGAAACCTTAAAATAATACATGAAGACGCGCTGGATTATGTAAAAAAATCAGAAGAAAGATTTGAGCTTATCGTTATAGATCTTTTCATCGATACACAAGTTCCTCCACTTTTTTATGGGGAAGAATTCTGTAAAAATGTATCCCACTTAATGGACAAGAATAGTTCAATAATTTTCAATACGGGAATAAACCTTCAAAAAGAAAGTGAAATTATTAAAAGGATAATTTCCAATTTCGGCAATGAATTCAAATTCAAAATTTTTAAAAAAGTGAATAGGACCAATACGCTATTAATTGGGATGAAAAAGCTTTAATAAATTTGAAAGTAAGCGCTAGAACCCTTCTGGATTTGATCTTTGGTAATTTGGAATTTTCCCTGCCCCACTTTCATAATAAAAATGTAACTTTGCATCCCGTATAGCTAACACAGCACAGGCATTCATGAGCACTACTAAATACATCTTCGTTACGGGCGGGGTTTCATCATCATTAGGAAAAGGAATTATCGGCGCTTCGCTGGCCAAATTATTGCAGGCCAGGGGATACCGTGTGACCATTCAAAAACTTGACCCCTACATAAATGTAGATCCGGGCACCTTAAATCCATACGAACACGGCGAGTGTTATGTAACAGATGACGGAGCGGAAACCGACCTTGATTTAGGTCACTACGAACGTTTTTTGAACACTCCAACTTCACAAGCCAATAATGTAACTACCGGCCGCATTTATCAAAGTGTAATTGAAAAAGAGCGCCGTGGCGAATTTCTTGGGAAAACCGTTCAGGTTATTCCACACATCACAAATGAAATAAAGGAACGCATTCAACTACTCGGTGAAAATGGCGATTATGATATCGTTATAACTGAAATAGGAGGGACAGTGGGCGATATTGAGTCCTTGCCATACATTGAAGCTGTACGCCAGCTTAAGTGGGAACTGGGCGATGACAATGCCCTTGTTATCCATTTAACACTTGTGCCCTACCTTTCCGCTGCAGGCGAATTAAAAACAAAACCTACACAGCATTCGGTAAAAACATTGATGGAAAGCGGAATCCGTGCTGATATTTTAGTATGCCGTACTGAGCATGAACTTTCAAACGATCTGCGAAAAAAGCTTGCACTGTTCTGTAATGTGAAGGAAGAAGCGGTTATTCAGTCCATTGATGCATCCACCATTTACGATGTGCCAAACATGATGCTTGAGGAAGGTTTGGACACGGTAACTTTGCAAAAATTAAATCTGAAAAATTCCAAGAAACCGGATTTAAAGAGATGGAACAAGTTTTTAGAACGACATAAAAATCCGAAAGGCGAAGTGCGCATTGGATTGATAGGAAAATATGTAGAATTGCAGGATAGCTATAAATCCATTCTTGAATCTTTTATCCACGCGGGTGCTGAAAATGAAGTAAGAGTAGTGGTTGAATCTATTCATTCGGAACATATAAACGCCAAGACCATAGGTAAAAAACTTTCAAAACTGGATGGAATTTTGGTTGCTCCAGGTTTTGGGGAAAGAGGTGTTGAAGGAAAAGTGGCCGCAGTAAGATACGCACGTGAAAACAATCTTCCATTTCTGGGAATCTGTCTGGGAATGCAAATGGCGGTTATAGAATTTGCTCGGGACGTACTCAACCTGAAAGATGCCAATTCCACTGAAATGAGTCCCCAGACCACCAATCCCGTGATTAGTTTAATGGAAGACCAAAAGAACATAACCAACAAAGGTGGTACCATGCGCTTGGGTTCTTGGAAATGCGATTTGAAAGAAGGAAGCATTGTAAGTAAAATATACAAAGCAAAAACCATAGAAGAACGCCACCGCCACCGCTACGAGTTCAATAATAAATACAGGGAACAGTTTGAAAAGGCTGGCTTAATAGCAACTGGAATTAATCCCGACACAGGCTTGGTGGAGATCGTTGAAATTCCTGACCATGCGTGGTTTGTGGGCGTACAATACCATCCGGAGTATAAAAGTACCGTGGCCAATCCCCATCCGCTTTTTGTTGCTTTTGTAAAAGCGGTACACGAGCATTCATTAAAAAATAAATAAGACAATATGGCTGAAAGCCAAAAAAGGCGGGATTATTGTCCTGCCACTATACATTAATCATAAAACACTTTTGGAGTATTTCAAAAGAATATATTTAAGATGGAAGAAAAGAAATTCGACGTAAATTCACTCATAGGATTTTTATTGATAGGGGGAATATTGGTATGGATGCTGTACATGAACAAACCTTCAGAAGAAGAGGTGCAAGCAGAAAAAGCTAAAACCGAAGCAGCAGCCCAGGAAAAAGCCGCCAATGAAAAAACCAAACAGGACATAACACTTGCAGAAGCAACCGCCGACAGCAGTTCTATTGTGCAGCCGGGAGATTCTCTGGCCTTGGAGCAACTAAAGAACAAACTTGGTTCTTTCGCATATTCCGGAACACTTCCATCAGCCACTGATGCTACCACCGTAATTGAAAACGATGTGTTGTCCTTGACGGTAAGCAATAAAGGTGGGTACATAACTGAAGCCCATTTAAAGAATTTTCATACCTACGATTCCATTCCGGTATTTCTAATTAAAAATAATAACGCTTCCCTAAACCTTCAATTTTCTGCCGAAAACAGAACCTTGAATTCCGAAGAACTCTATTTTGAGCCTACGCTAACAAAAAATGGCGACGAACAGGTTCTTTCCATGAAATTAAAAACTTCGGAAAGTGGATATATTGAATACCGATATGCCTTGCATCCAGGGGAATATATGCTGGATTTCAATATCAATTCCCAAGGTTTGGATGGGGTTATCAATACTTCACAACCCATATATTTAGATTGGAAATTGAAGGGCTACCGCCATGCCAAGAGTATTTCATACGAAAACCGTTACTCGCGCCTAACTTACGAATATGAAGACGGAAAGCATTCTAAACTTTCACCATCCGGAGAGGATGACGAACTTGAAAAAGACGTTACATGGATGAATTTTCGCCAGCATTTCTTTAGTTCAATGTTGTTAACGGACACTCCTTTTAAGGAAGTAAAACTTACTTCTGAAAATCTAGTACACGATGAAGAAGTGGACACACTCTTCACAAAACAATACGGAGCCAAAATGTTATTGGAAGCAAAAGGCGGGGCTTTGGCTTATAATATGAATATGTACTATGGTCCGTCCGACTATCAAATTTTCAAAAAATACGATCGGAATCTTGATGAAGCCATGCCACTTGGTTGGGGTATATTTGGAGTGATTAACAAATATATCATTATTCCATTATTCGGATTTTTAATGGATTTCTTACCTGCCGGAATTGCCATTATTGTGCTTACCATTTTAATGAAATTATTGCTTTCCCCAGTTCAGTACAAACAGTATTTGGCCCAAGCCAAAATGAAAGTTTTAAAACCAGAACTTGATGAAATAAAAACTAAATACAAGGACAATAAATTAAAAATCCAGCAGGAAACAATGAAACTGCAAAATTCTGCAGGAGCGAGCCCCTTAAAAGGTTGTTTGCCCGCCTTATTGCAGATTCCTGTCTTTTATGCCCTGTTTACGTTTTTCCCCTCTGCTTTTGATTTGCGCCAAAAAAGTTTCCTTTGGGCGGACGATTTATCCAGCTACGATACAATTGCCGAACTTCCGTTCCATATTCCTTTTTATGGGGATCACGTAAGTTTGTTTCCAATTCTAGCTTCCATAGCCATCTTTATTTATATGATGATGACCACGGGCCAAAGTATGCAGGCACAACAACAACCGGGAATGCCGAACATGAAATTCATCATGTATCTTTCACCTTTGTTTATGTTGGTTTTCTTCAACAACTACGCTAGTGGACTTTCGCTTTACTATTTTGTGTCAAACCTTATTACCATTGGAATTATGCTTGTAATCAAAAACTTCATCATTGATGAAAATAAGATTCATGCAAAAATTCAAATAAAAAAGGCCAAGCCCAAAAAGCAGAATAAATTTCAGCGAAAAATGTCTGAAATGATGGAACAGGCAGAGCAACAGAAAAATGCTGGCAAGAAATAAAGCCGACTAGTCTTTTTGTTTTAACAATCAAAGTTTCTGTTCAATAGAAACCGAAATTTGACGTTTGTTATAAAAAATTGCATTGCTATGAAATACATTCATTTATTTTTCTTCGGAATAATTTTATTTTCCGCCCAGGGTTTTTCGCAAAATGAAATTAACCAGGTTGATGCGCAAGGGCTGAACCATGGCGTTTGGAAAAAAATGTACCCCGGCACAAAACAACTTCGGTACGAAGGACAGTTTGACCATGGTAAGGAAGTGGGCGAATTCAAGTTTTACTGTGAAGAGTGTAAGGATAAACCTTCCGTAATAAAAAATTTTTCCGGGAACGACGGATTTGCTGAGGTGAAATATTTTACCATTAAAGGAAAATTGGTCAGCGAAGGAAATATGAAGGGCAAGGACCGTGTGGGGGAATGGGTTTATTACCACGAAAAGTCCAAAAATGTTATGACGAGGGAGAATTATGTAGAGGGAAAACTCGATGGGAAAAAAATTACTTACTACCCAAACGGACAGGTCACCGAGGAAATTGAATATTCCAATGGATTGATGAACGGCGAGGATAACTATTATTCGCCGGCAGGAGTTCTTCTAAAAAAGCTTCAAAATAAGGATGGCCAATTACATGGACCTGCATTTTACTACGATGCGAAAGGAGCTGTGGTAATTGAAGGTTTCTATAAAGACGGTAAAAAACACGGTCTTTGGAAATATTATAAGAACGGTAAAGTGGTTTTGGAAGAAACATATCCCAAAAACAAACAATAAGTAGGGTAAGGGGGCGGTCTTTTTCTCGACCATACATTTGGGTGTTTTTAATTAACTTTGCACATTCAAAATTTTTCATGAAAAAAAGAGTAGTAGTAGGATTAAGTGGTGGCGTGGATTCCAGCGTAGCGGCCTATCTTTTAAAGGAAGAGGGGTATGACGTTATTGGGCTTTTTATGAAGAATTGGCACGATGATACAGTGACCATATCGGATGAATGCCCCTGGTTGGAAGACAGTAACGATGCCATGCTTGTTGCAGAAAAACTCGGAATACCCTTTCAAACAGTAGATTTAAGTGAAGAATACAAAGAACGCATCGTGGATTATATGTTCCGCGAGTATCAAATGGGACGAACACCAAACCCGGATGTGCTTTGCAACCGCGAAATAAAGTTTGATGTGTTTATGAAAATAGCCCTAAACTTGGGGGCAGATTTTGTGGCTACGGGCCATTATTGCAGAAAAGGCACCATCGATAAGGATGGAAAAGAAATATATCAATTGCTTTCGGGCAAAGATCCCAATAAAGACCAATCTTATTTTTTATGCCAACTTTCGCAGGAACAACTGGCTAAAACACTTTTCCCAATTGGGGAATTGTTAAAGCCGGAAGTACGAAAAATTGCTGCCGAGCAAGAATTGATTACCGCAGAAAAACGCGATTCACAAGGTTTGTGCTTTATTGGAAAAGTAAGGCTTCCCGAGTTTCTTCAACAAAAACTTGCTCCAAAGGATGGTGCTATTGTTGAAGTTCCAGCAGGGTTTTCAGAATATAAAAGAGAACAGCCTGATTTTTCTTCAGAAGAAGAAAAATTAAAATATCTATCCTCAAAAAGGAATTATTCAAAAGTGGATGGAAAACAGGTTGGCATACATCACGGGGCACATTATTTTACCAAAGGACAACGGAAGGGCTTGGCTGTTGGCGGGAATAAGGAACCTCTTTTTGTGATTGATACTGATGTGGAGGAGAATATAATCTACACTGGCCAAGGAAAGGATCATCCAGGTCTCTATCGACGTGGGCTTTTTGTTAAAAAGGAAGAGATTCACTGGGTGCGGACCGATTTGGCTTTAAAGGAAAATGAAAAGATGGAAGTAATGGCCAAAATACGCTATAGGCAGCCATTACAAAAAGCTAAGTTGCACTGTACTTTCTCGGGACTTTATGTTATATTTGAAAATCCACAATCCGCAATAACTGAAGGTCAGTTTGTTGCTTGGTATAACGGCAGTGAGCTGTTGGGAAGCGGCGTTATTTCTTAAAAAAAATTAATTTAAATGTTATGAAAAAATTACTATTACTCCTCATTATTTTAATTTCCACGTTCAATTATGCGCAAACACAGGATGCCCTCGTGTTTTTCGCGGATAAAGAGGATGTGGCAACTTCTATTGCAAACCCAATTACAATTATGACCCAAGCGGCTATCGATCGAAAAACTGCTCAGGGAATAGTTATAGATGAACGCGATGTGCCTCTAAATGAAACTTATAAAGCTGAGGTTGAAAGTGCAACTGGAATTTCGGTGCTCGCAAAATCCAAATGGTTGAATGCCGTTTATGTGCGCGGAACAGAAACAAATATTAATAACCTGCTAGACCTTTCTTTTGTTACAGAAGTTGAGTTTGCAGATAAAGACCTTAATACAGCGCCTAAAACACAATTCACTTCCAATAAATTCGAAGTTGAAGAACAGGGAAGAGTAATTTATAACTATGGTAGTGCAACCAATCAAACTGAAATGATTTCGGTAGATTATTTACACGAACAGGATTATACAGGCGAAGGTATTACCGTTGCTTTTCTTGACAATGGCTATCCAAATGTTTTGACCAATCCTGCTTATCAAACCCTTAGGGATGAGGGCAGATTGCTTGGGTATTATGATTTTGTTGCCCGTGTTGAAGATCCAAATGGAACAGGAAGTCATGGGGCATCTACTTTTAGTGATGCTGCAGCGTTCCTAACCAATCAATTTGTTGGTACTGCGCCAAACGCATCTTATTATTTATTTGTAACGGAAGATGATAACAGTGAAACTCCTGCGGAAGAAGCCTATTGGGTAGAAGCATTGGAGCGCGCGGATAGTTTAGGGGTTTATGTAACAAATACTTCTTTGGGATATCAGGACTTTGATAATTCTAATTATGACCATAGCTACCAAGATCTTGATGGACAAACAACCATTGGAGCACGTGGGGCTAACAATGCTTTTGATAAAGGAATGATTATAGTAACCTCTGCCGGAAATGATGGCGGGGGATTCAATTACGTAGGAACTCCGGGAGATGCGCCGGGATCTTTTACAATAGGTGCCGTTGATGGCAATGGTAATTATGCTTTTTTCAGTTCTCAAGGGCCAACAGTTGATGGTCGTGTAAAACCTGATGTTATGGCACAAGGCCAGGATGCCGCTGTAGTTGGGGCAAGCGGAAACGTTGGTTTTTCAAATGGTACTTCTTTTAGTTCTCCTATTATGGCTGGAGCGGTTGCTTCTTTATGGCAAGCAGTTCCAAACTTAAAAAATGATGTGGTTATGCAAGCTATTCGTGAGTCTGCAACACTTTACAACAATCCAACTGATGAGATGGGCTACGGAATTCCTAACTTTGAGACTGCCTTAAATTCTCTTTTGCAATTAGGTTACGAAGATCATTTACAGGATACGCAATTTGCCCTTTATCCAAACCCTGTAACTACACAAATAAATATTTCGTTCCCTAAATCTGCAGATAGAGCTGATTTTGTTATTTATAATGTTTTGGGTGAAAAAATTCTTCAAACTGAAATTTCATCTTTAAAGAATAGTGTAGATTTATCTGGGCTTACTTCTGGAATGTATATTGCCTCAATTACTTCAAATAATAAAACAACCAGTTATAAAATTATCAAAGAATAGTGAAAAACCGGGTTACTGAACTTTTTAATATTCAATATCCCATAATTCAAGCCGGAATGATCTGGAACAGCGGTTGGCGTCTAGCCTCCGCTGTTTCCAATTCAGGTGGTTTGGGTCTATTGGGTGCTGGATCCATGTATCCTGAAGTACTTCGCGAACATATCCAGAAATGCAAAAAGGCAACCAATAAACCTTTTGGGGTAAACGTGCCTATGCTTTACCCAGATATCGATAAAATAATAGATATTATTATTGAAGAAGGGGTAAAGATTGTTTTTACTTCTGCGGGGAATCCGAAAACATATACTTCACAATTAAAGGAAAACGGAATAACTGTTGTTCATGTGGTGAGTAGTGTGAAATTCGCTTTAAAAGCGCAGGAAGCTGGGGTTGATGCAGTAGTTGCGGAAGGTTTTGAAGCAGGGGGCCATAATGGTCGTGAAGAAACTACCACTTTTACATTGATCCCCATGGTAAGGGAACAGCTGGAGATTCCACTTATAGCAGCGGGTGGAATTGCCACCGGAAAAGGGATGCTTGCCGCAATGGTTTTGGGCGCAGATGGAGTACAAGTGGGAAGCCGTTTTGTAGCTTCAGATGAAGCTTCCTCACACCGCGCCTTTAAACAGATGGTCGTGGATGCCAAAGAGGGCGATACGCTTCTCACCTTAAAGGAATTGGCTCCCGTAAGGATGCTTAAAAACAAGTTTTTTGAAAGCGTAATGCAACTATACACCACAAACCCAACCAAGGAAGATTTGATAAAGCACTTGGGTCGCGCACGGGCAAAGCACGGTATGTTTGAAGGCGATTTGGAAGAAGGCGAATTGGAAATAGGTCAAATTTCTGGACTTATAAACGATATAAAACCTGCTGTGCAAATTCTAAAAGATATAATGGAAGAATTTGAAAATGCTAAAAGAGAGGTTTCGTATCTATAATTTTTCACAAAAAAATTAACAAAAAAAGCCTCCCAGTTGGGAGGCTTGTGTCTTAAAAAAGTGTTGCGTAATATTAAAGTACTTTTACGTTAACCGCGTTCAATCCTTTTTTGCCTTCTTGAAGATCAAATTCTACTTCATCACCTTCGCGAACTTCGTCGATTAGGCCTGAAATGTGTACAAAATGTTCTTTGTTGGTTCCTTCTTCAGTGATAAAACCAAATCCTTTGGTATCGTTGAAGAATTTTACTGTTCCTTTGTTCATTGTGATAATTTAAAATATTTATATAAGTGGCAAAGATAAGGTTATAATCGAGAAAAATTGGTTTTTATCAAATTTTATTTTTAAAACCTAAAATATGAGGGTATTTTTAAAAAATTAACTGTTTTCCATTACATAACCTTGACTGGGGAAATTGTTCGGTATTAATATTCAGAATTTATTCCCAATTTTTTCCTTTTAACTTCTATCTTATTTTCGATCCATTCGGGATAACCACTGGGATCCTCAGCGCTGTAAATTTTTAAATTTTGATTGCTCTGGGGTTTGATAAGATCTGCTTGTTTTTGGTTTAATACTTCACCCGCCGTTTGTACTCCTGAGTATCCCGCACCCGCCACGCCGTGACTGTTAATACTGGCGCCGCATAAATAAAGATTTTTAATTTCACTTTTAGGCTTGAAGGAAAAGGGGCCGATTTGGGTCAATTTTTTCTCCGTACCGTAGACACTTCCTCGGGTGGAATTTATATAAAACTCATTGGTTATAGGTGTTCCCAACTCTTTATTTACAATATGTTTGCGAATATCTGGGAGAACCTTTTCCAAGGTGCCAATCATTTTTTCAATAAGAAACTCCTTATACTGAAGATACTTTTCAGATCGTGGTTCCTTTTCTGAATTAAATTTTTCAAAAGCTTTATAGTCTAAGTAGGTAATGGCTTCAATAGTGTGATGCTTCCCGTCAAAGCTTGCAGGATCTTTTAAAGTGGTACAGCTAATGAACATTCCCGCAAAAGAATCAATACTTTCCATATTTGGGTTCATCATTTTATCATAAACCGTATCCATATCCTCATTGGGCATTAGCCATATATTTCCAGAATCCAGTCCCGCGGCCCTTAAATCCATATTGACCGTAAGAAATAGCATGAGTGAAGTACACGAATAGGTGGTTTTTGAAAGTTTCTTTTTCAATTTAGGGCTGATATTCTCTTCCCCAACAAGGTTTGAATATGTAATTGATGGATCGGCATTTGAAATTATTTGCTTGGCATATATTTTTTCACCGGATTCCAACTCAACTCCTATGGCAGTTTTTTTTCGGTTTCCCTTTAACAATATTTTTTTTACACTTTGTCTTGTACGCACTTGCCCATCGTTCTTTTTTATGGCGTTGGTCATGGCTTTTACCAAAGCGCCGCCACCGCCGAGTGGATAAAATCCACCGTTGAAATAATGGTCCATTACAGCACAGTGCAGCGGAAAGCTAGCTTTGGCGGGCGGGAGTCCATGATCGCCAAACTGTATGTTTAATATTTTTTTCAGTAAGGGGTCATTAATATGCCAATCTATAACGCGTTTAAGGCTGAACAGGCCATATTTACCCATATTTTTCGTGCGAAATGGAATAGTTACATGCTCCCAAAAACCTTTTACGTGCGGCATAAGTTGTAACTCTTTGCTGACATTGCGCACTAGGTTAAGATATTTAATAATGTTTTTTTCCTCCTTCGGAAATCTGTGGATCAATGCTTTGGTAAATTCATCAAAATTGGCTGGGATATCAAATCTTTCTTCGCCAATATGTACATGCTCGTATCCTGAAGGATTCATTCGGAAAAATGCTAAGTCATTCGCTATACCAAGCCCTTCGTAAAGATCAGCAGTGGATTGCCCTTTGTCCAATAATCCCACATAATGAACTCCGGGAGTAAAGCGATGACCATTCAGATAAAAACTGTGGCACCAACCGCCGGGGACATCATGTTGTTCTAAAACCAACACTTTTTTACCCGCGCGAGATAAACAAATAGCCGCGGAAAGACCACCCACACCCGAACCTATGATGATTACGTCAAACTGATTATGGGAAATAAGAGGGGATTGTCCTTTCAAGCTAATAGATGTTTAACTTTTAAAATTTTTATTTAAACAAATTTAATTTAAAATACTCTAATTCTTTTAAGTACAATAGATTTTGTGAACAATCCCATTCTTTATACTCCAGAAGGTATTTAATTACATCTAAAGAAAAAGGAAATAAATGATACTATAAAGAAAAAGGTTTAGATTTCGAAACTTTTCATTCTTATTGAGAAAATTCTCTTCCAAAACCAGGTTTTTACCTAAAACTCAACAGCTATTTGATTTTTGATAATATCCTCAAAAGTTTCCCTTTTTCTGATTAAGTGGGCTTTGCCATTATACCACAATACTTCTGCCGGACGGTAACGGGAGTTATAATTACTGGCCATTGTAAAGCAATAGGCTCCAGCATTGTGAAAAGAAAGTATATCTCCTTCGTGAATTTCGGGAATCCGGCGATTGTTTGCAAAAGTATCGGTTTCGCAAATATATCCGGTAACTGTGTAAAAACGGTCGCGCCCATGAGGTCTTGAAATATTCAGTATTTCGTGTTGTGAGCCGTAAAGCATAGGGCGGATCAAATGGTTGAAACCACTATCTACTTGTGCAAAAACGGTTGAAGTGGTCTGTTTTATAACATTTACTTTTACCAGAAACTGGCCCGCTTCACTTACCAGAAATTTACCGGGCTCAAAAGCAAGGGTAAGTTTTTTGCCGTATTTTTTACAGAATTCATTAAAGCGCTTGCTCAATTTTTTCCCAAGTTCTTCTACGTTGGTTTCAATATCGCCCTCTTTATAAGGAACTTTAAAACCACTTCCAAAATCAATAAATTCAAGATTGTCGAAATTTTCCGCGGCATTAAAAAGGATTTCAGAAGCATAGAGAAATACGTCTATATCCAAAATATCGCTTCCCGTATGCATGTGGATTCCGTTAATGTTCATGCC
>JBBQQN010000085.1:0-14009 GCA_038215845.1 Flavobacteriales bacterium
CCGTGATCTATCAGCCATAGGTCTTTGTTCCAAATAAGCATGTTCGTGTTTTTTACAGTGCGGTCTATATTGGTGGTGAACGCGTCCAACCACAAAATTTTGGAGGCCATTTTTTCCTCTACTTGGATTACGATCGGGTCAAAGGTAAGTGCACCCGAAAGAAAATGGAGTGCTAGGTTGAGGCCTTGACTGCCTTTTAAAAGATCCTGTATTTCCTCGTCTCCTTCGCTACGGCCAAAAGCTTCATCCAGATTTGCAAAGACCAGTTCGGGTACCCTTAAACCGAGAGTACGCGCAATTTCTCCTCCCAAAAGTTCCGCAATTAGGGCTTTAACTCCATGCCCCGCGCCGCGAAATTTCAATACATATTTAAAATCATCATCAGCTTCCGCTAAGGCAGGTAATGACCCACCTTCACGCAAAGGCATAATGTACCGGCTTACATTTACGGTACGAAGTTCAATTTTGTTGAATCCCATCGGAGCTTCATGATTTATCGTACAAAAATAAGGTTATTAAACAATTTAGTCTCTGCATTGTGTTTTTAGTTGAAAGAAATTAAATGGCTTTATAGCAAATGTTTTAATTTAGTAATTCTTCTAGAGATGTCGCGTCAATTAAAATTACAATAAAATGAAAAACACTCAAAAAACCCAGGTTGTAATTGTGGGTGCGGGACCGACAGGTTTGAACATGGCGGTGCAACTGCTTCGCTATGGAATAGATTTCGTGATTATAGACAAAAAGGAAAAGGCTTCAGAATTTTCAAAAGCAATCGCCGTGCAGGCAAGGACACTCGAAATATTTGAAGAAATAAACCTTGCACAAAAAGCCATCGACGCGGGAAAAATTATCATTAGTCTGAATGTTTTTGAAGAAGGAAATAAAAAAGTGACGCTTCCTCTTCAAGAACTTGGCAAAGGCATCAGTAAATACGATTTTGCGCTTTCATTGGCCCAAAACGAAACTGAAAGGTTGTTATTGGAATATCTCAATTCACATAATAAATACGTTATATGGAATGCAGACTATTCACATTTTACAGAAACTTCAGAGGGTGTAACCGTTTATTATCATGATAACAATAGTCTAAAAAAGTCCGTAAAAGCAGCTTATATAGTTGGTGCAGATGGTGCCAGCAGTAAGCTTCGCGAAGAAATGGGTTTGGGTTTTGGAGGTGAAACCGATCCGAAGCTTTTTTATGTTGCAGATGTCAACCTAAAAAGTGCAATAATCAACGAAAATAAAATCTATGCATTTCTTATAAAGAAAGGTTTTATACTTCTTTTGCCTATGAAAGATGATGACAACTACCGAGTAGTAGGCATTGTGCCCGATTCCGATAAATCAAAATTGGAAGATTCTTTTGATAAAATGATTCCCTATGTTAAGGAACAAATAAAAGTTGGGGTTGAATTTTCTGATGTAAAATGGTTTTCCAAATATAAAGTACATACCCGCAAAGCGGCTACCTTTTCAAAAGGCCGCAGTTTTTTGGCGGGCGACTCCGCCCACATTCACACTCCCGCAGGCGGGCAGGGAATGAACACCGGAATACAGGACGCCTATAATTTGGCTTGGAAAATGGCTTTCACTTTACAGGGAAAAGTAAACCAAAAAGTGCTGGACAGTTATAGCGACGAGAGGGAAGAAAACGCCATTCATTTATTAAAAACTACCGATAGAATTTTCGATATAATTGCCGGCATAAATTGGTTTTGGAATTTCCTGCGGCTGAAGATTTTTCCCATTGTTGCCAATTATATAGCGAACCACAAAAGCCTCAACAAATTTTTGTTCCCGCTCATTTCCCAAACGGCAATTCAATATTCGCCCAATTTACTTACCGTTAAAAGCAAAATAGAAAAAGCCGAAGCAGGTGTGCGAATGCCGTATTTTGTTTTCAAGGATGGAAAGGATATTTTTCAATACCTAAAAGATCCAAGTTTTAAATTATTGTTTTTTGGAGAAACAGGAAAAGATAGATTTAAGGATTTGAACATTTCAACCTTTCCCATTTCAAAAATGGCGTTTACGGAAATCCCAACTTCTATTTTTCAAAAAAACAGAAACTTCTATGTTTTTTTAAGGCCGGACAGTCATGTAATATATGTGGGAAAAGATTTAAACATTTGCAATGAGGCGGTAAGTAAGATACAGGCGTGATATGATTACATCAAAGTGTATATTTATGGTTCAAATATTAAACTTAACTAAAAACAGTTGATGGAAATTTACATCCGTTCCGCAAATATTGAAGACTCACGCTATATTACCGAGCTTTCAGATCAATTGGGTTATAAAGCAGAAAACCTTCAAACCGAAAACAGGTTGCATGAAATATTGCAATTAAATGACCATTGCGTTTTTGTTGCCGAAGCTGATAAAAAAATTGTTGGCTGGATACATGGGTTTTATTCGTTGCGGATAGAATCTGATGCTTTTTTTGAAATAGCAGGTTTGGTGGTTGATGGAAATTTCAGAAAAAAGGGCGTGGGAAAATTATTGGTTGAAAAGATTGAAAATTGGGCGCAATCCATAAACTGTAATCAGCTTCGCGTGAGGTGCAATGTGCTCAGGAAAGAGAGCCATGTTTTTTACAATAAGATTGGCTTTTCTGAAATAAAGCAACAAAAGGTGTTTGAAAGAAATTTCAGGAAATCTAAATTATGAATTCATATTTCAGAATTGTTTTGGCTATTTTTGATGAAAAGAAATTTTAATGAAGATCGTACTTTCCCCAGCCAAAACATTGGATTATACCACTAAACTTCCCACCGCGCGTGCCACACAACCCCAATTTTTGAAGGAAGCGGAACTGATAAACAATAAACTGGAGCACAAGAGCAAAAAAGCCATTGGAAAACTGATGGGCATAAGTGATAAACTTGCAGAACTTAATTACCAACGCTATAAGGAATTCAACACCCCTTTTACAAAAACCAATGCCCGTCCTGCTATTTATGCTTTTGCGGGCGATGTTTATATTGGTCTGGACGCGTATTCCATTCCTGTAGAAAAATTGGAATTACTGCAGGATTCATTGCGGATTCTTTCCGGGATGTATGGACTTTTAAGGCCGTTGGATTTAATCCAGCCGTACCGATTGGAAATGGGTACAAAACTTCCCGTAAATCGAAAAAAAGACCTTTATTCTTTTTGGAAAAATACACTTACCGAAACTTTAAATAAAGAATTGGAAGCCGATGAACTTTTTCTGAATCTTGCCAGCGTTGAATATTTTAGTGCCATAAATCCGAAAAAACTGAAGGTTCCTGTTATTTCGCCTGTCTTCAAAGATTTCAAAAATGGTGAATTGAAGATTATTTCCTTCTTCGCAAAAAAAGCCCGTGGCAGCATGGCCCGTTTCGCCATTGATAAAAGTGTAAAGACCCTTGATGAATTGAAGGCGTTTGATTATGATGGCTATTCCTACAATGAAAAATATACAGAGAAGGAGAATGAGCCGGTTTTTATCCGATAATTTCAAACCGAAAAGTGGGAAGATGGAAGGGGGAAAGTCAAAAATTTTACCATCGTAAATCTACAATCTAAAATCATTTTGTTTCACCATATTCACCCATATCCGCCATTTATTCCTGAGACTGCGACCAAGCTGATTGTGGGGACGTTGCCGCCGCCCCGTTTCACAACTGGGAATTTAAAAGAAGGAGATGTGGATTTTTGTTACGGAAGTAGGGATGGGCAGTTGTGGCTAATACTAGACCGCTTATTTGGGTTGGATTTAAAGTTTGAAAATACAGCCGAAGCCATTTGGCAACGCAAACAATTTCTTGCCACAAGAGGGATGGGTATATGTGATATGGTAGCTTCGGCAAGGCGTGAAAAAGTGGATGCTTCAGATATTGGAATGCTAGAAGTAGAGCTAAGGGATTTAGTTGCCGTCCTGCAGCAAAACCCAAAAATTGACACCTTACTTTTTACGGGGGGAAATAGCAAAAATGGACCTGAATATTTTTTTCGCAAAAATTTAAAGGACTATAATATTAAACTCCAATTAGTTTCAAATCACCTCCCTCGTATTCATCAATTTCAACTTCCGGATGCCGGGCGCAATGTTAAAACTGTTTCGCTAATTGCCCCTTCTGGAGCTGCAAATAGAGCTGTAGGCAGTTTGGCTGAATATAAAAAGTTAAAGGATAAAAATCCTAGCATTACAACCATCGACTTTAGGGTAAAACAATACCGCCCTTACTTTACTGAATCATAAATAATTAGAAGGTTTGTTTTTCTGAATTTCGAAAAAATAAGGGCTGGTAATAAAAGGCTTAGCTCAAATACTTCTATACTAAACCCTGCTTTAAAATTTTGGAGTTAACATTTTTTTATGTTACTTTAACCCCTTATTAACAATCATATTAATTTTTAATCTATGAATTTATGAAAAAAATTACATTATTGCTGTTGCTGGTCTTTCTGGCAGCAGGAACAACATTTGGCCAATGTATTGCCACTTCGCCTTTTTTGACGGTTAACTCGAATAATTCCGGAAATGTCCAGAATATTTCGGGATGTAACTATGGGGGAGAATACAATACTGTAAATGGTTTGTTGACGGGTGTTAACTATAGGTTTACCTCTAGTGCCCCTTCGCTTACCATCACCGATGCCAGTAACAATGTACTGGGCTTTGGAACTTCTCCTGTTACTATCAATGCAATTGGAGTAACTACAGTAAGAGTTCACACACACAGTAGTCCTGCACCCACTTGTGGTACTGCGGCTACCTGCTTTTCAACAGCTATTCAACGACTTTTTCCAGTACCGTCCAATGATCTTTGCGCAAATGCAATCAACATAGGTTCTGATGGAACTATAGCTGGAACAACTCTTGGATCAACAGTAGATAATGCTGGTACCTGTAATACGGTAACAAACACTATTCCTGGCGTATGGTATTCATTTACAGATCCTACTGGTGCTGGTGTAGGTTCTACCGTAACACTTAATACCTGTTCAACAGTTGGGTACGATACAAAACTTTCTGTATATACTGGAAGTTGTGGTGTATTTACTTGTGTAACAGCAAACGATGATGCTGGTGCAGCTTGTAGCATTAGCGGTGTAAGAAGTGAGGTAAGTTTTACTACTGACGGTACTTCTACTTATTATGTACTAGTTCACGGCTTTAGTGGAACTGGTAATTTTGAATTAAACGTTTCTGGCTTGCCAACTTTAGGGGAGCCTCCTGTAATAGCATGTCCGATGGATATTGTTGCAAATAACGATCCAACAGTTTGTACTGCAAACGTAAACTTTGCCAATGCATTAGCAATTGACGTAGAAGATGGACCGCTTACAACTACCCAAACAATGGGACCAACAAGTGGTAGTGCTTTCCCATTGGGAGATACCATTGTGGAATTTTCTGTTACAGATAGCGACGGAAATACAGCTACTTGCCAATTCACCGTAACAGTGGTTGACAATGAGCTGCCAATTGCCATATGCCAAAACCTTACTCTTGATCTTGATCCAGTAACCGGAACCGTTTCTATTACCGGGGAAGATGTGGACAATGGTTCTACCGATAATTGTGGTATTGCAACTTATGCACTTGACGTTTCTTCCTTCGACTGTTCCAATATTGGGGACAATCCAGTAACCTTGACCATTACCGATAATTCAGGTAATGTAAGCACTTGTGCTTCTACAATTACAATTCAGGATGTAACCGCACCGGAGATAGTTTGTATCGGTGGCTTTGGAACATTTACTGAAACTGAGGATTTTGAAGCAGCTACTATTCCGGTTGGATGGACCACAACGATTGAAGCTGGTACTGATGACTGGACATTTGGTTCAGGTGACCTTCCAACAGGAGATGATTTCCCAACTAACGCAGCAATTTTTGATGACGATGCAGCAGGAAGTGGCCAAACAAATGCCGCTACCTTGATTTCACCGGTTTATGACCTAACAGGTGCTTCGAATGTTACCTTGGGTTATGACGTTGCATTCCAAGAATTTGGTGATCAAACATTCACCGTTGAAGTATTTGACGGTTCTGCTTGGCAACAAGTAGCATTTTACGATGCAAGTTTAGATCCAGATATCCAAACCGAATCTTTTGATGTTTCCGCCTATGCAAACCCTGCATTCCAAGTTCGTTATGTATATGATGACCTAGGTGGCTGGGGATGGGCAGCCGGAGTTGACAACTTCTCGTTGTCCTACGAAGCTTCTACTGGCGAAGGACTAGATGTTTTCCTTGATGCTGATGGAATGGCTAGTATAGATCCTAATGATCTTCTTGTAAATGTAAATGAAGCATGTAGCTACACCATTACTGCTGGCGGTGCCGGCGGTGGAACTATGGGCTCACTTACTACTTTGTTTACTTCAAACAATGGAGGTTCTGCAGGATGGACCGTTATGTATGATTTAACTGTAGGGCCAAATGATATTGAGGTTACTGACCTTGATGTGAATATTGATGGAACTTCTACTTTTAATTTAGATATGTATACATTAGAAGGTACTTATATTGGTAACGAAACAAACCCAGGTGCTTGGGGTGCTCCAGCAGCATCAGGAACAGGAACTGGTTTAGGGATTGATCAACCAAGTAATGCAGTTCTAACTGCACCTGTAACACTTTTGGCAAATACCACTTATGGTATTGCGATAGTTACAGATTCTGGTCAAAATTATACAAACGGTACTGGAAGTAACCAGAATTATTCAAACCCGGATCTATCAGTTTCGTTGGGTGCGGCAGTTTCTGGCTTATTTACAGGATCTGTATTTACACCTCGTATATTCAATGGTACCATCAACTATACTGTATCAAATGGAACAGGTCTTGATTTCACTTGCGCAGACCTTGGTGAAAACCTTGTTGAGGTAACAGTTACCGATGCTAGTGGAAATTCTGCAACCTGTATAGCAGTTGTGAATGTTATTGATCTAGTTGCACCGGTTATTACCTGTGGTCCAGATCCATCAATATCTGCAACGGTATCTGATAGCCCAGCGCTTGCAATACCGGATAACGATCCAGTAGGCGTAACCTCAACCTTAACCGTAACCGAGGACTTCACTATAGAGGATCTTGATGTTAATCTTGATATTACACATACTTGGGTAGGCGATCTGATCACTACCATTACCTCTCCTGCTGGTACTTCAGTAATTATTGTTGACCGTATTGGTGGAACAGGTACTGGAGTTGGCTGTAGCGGTGATGATATCCTTGCAACGCTTGATGACGCTGCGACTAGCCCAATAGAAGGGGTGTGTGGTTCTGGTGTTCCATCTATCGATGGAACTTTCAGCCCAAACAATCCACTTTCTGCCTTTAACGGCGAAAGCACACTTGGGGACTGGACTATTACTATTTCAGATAACGCTGGTGGTGATACAGGAACCCTAAATTCTTGGGGACTAACCTATTCATATGCAAACACCAATACGGATGTTATAATCGAATTAGGTCCAGACGGTACAGCTACTGTTGATCCTTATGCTATTATTAACAATGTAATTGAAGCCTGTGGTATTTCTACTGCTGCTGTTGATGTTTCAGAAGTTAGTTGTGCAGACATAGGAACTCCACTTACCATCACTGCATTTGTTAGTGATACTAGTGGCAATATAGCTTCCTGTTCAGCAACTGTTATAGTTGTTGATAACCTAGCGCCAGTAATTACATGTCCTGCAGACCAAACGGTTGATCCAGGTGTTGGTAACTTGTTCTACATCCTTCCAGACTATATTGCAACTGGCGAAGCCACTGCAATAGACAACTGTACTGATCCGGTAACAATTACTACACAAGATCCTGCTCCTGGCACTGCATTGTCTGATGGTGATTATACCATTACACTTACTGCAACGGATGAGTATGGAAATACTTCAACATGTAGTTTTGTATTGACAGTGGAATCTATTCTTGGAACAAATGACAACTCGTTGGAGACTGGTATAGCATTATATCCAAACCCTGCAACCAATGTTGTGAACCTTGTGAACAAGACAAATGTTTCATTGGAGAAAATGGTGATATTTGACATCAACGGAAAACGCATCAGCCAGATTGACCTTCGCGGAATGCAAAGCGAAAAAGCTGTGGATGTTTCTTCCCTTTCAAGTGGTGTATACGTAATACAGATAATTGGTGACAAATCAAGCACTGTAAAACGATTGATTAAAGAGTAGTTATTATTTAAATAACCAACCAAATTAAGAAAACCCCTCGGCTTTTGCCGGGGGGTTTTTATTTTAAATAATTTCAGGTCTGGCAAAATCTTCAAAGCATTCCTTTAATAATTTAAATTCTTATGCTAGTCTGCATTGCAGAGATGTAGTTTCAATAGGGATAATTGATTGGGCGTTTTATTTTACACTTTGGCTAAAGATTGGCTACCCTGCGGCTTTTATTACTGTATATTGCTTTTCTAGTGCAGTACATATTAGACCAATTCTGACCTTATATATTCCCCTGCAATAGTAATAATTATGAAAAACTATACGCAAAATTCCAGAACCAACTTAATCGACTTAAGGTACATTCTCGGAATTATTCTGATGATTGCTTTAATGACGCCTGCTATAGCTGTGTCACAATCACCATCGCCAGTGAATCTTGGAACTTCTGGTGATTTCGTGGTTCTAGCAAAATCAGGAATTTCAACTACAGGAACCACTTCAATTGTTGGAAATATTGGGGTTAGTCCTATTGACCATACTGCCATAACTGGATTTAGTTTAATCTTAGATCCTTCAGGTCAATTTGCAACATCATCTTTAGTTGATGGAAGAATATATGCTTCAGACTATGTATCACCCACTCCGACTATATTGACTACGGCTGTGAGCGATATGGAAACTGCATACACCGATGCAGCCGGACGAACACCTGATTTCACTGAACTGTATGATGGAGATCTTACTGGGGAGACTTTAACTACTGGTGTCTATAAATGGGGGACCAATGTTCTGGTTTCTGCTGCTGGTGTTACTATTTCAGGTAGCCCAACCGATGTCTGGATCTTCGAGATAGCTCAGGATCTAACTGTAGCTAACGGAGCCAATATTAATCTTACTGGTGGTGCACTGGCGTCCAACATCTTCTGGCAGGTTGCCGGCCAGGTTACCCTTGGAACAACATCCAACTTCAGTGGAAATATATTATGTCAAACACAGATAGCTATACGTACGGGAGCAAGTTTTGAGGGTAGAGCACTTGCACAGACCGCTGTTACTTTAGATGGCAATAGTATTGTACTTGGAACCAATAAAAGCTTATTGGATCAAAGTTTTGCGTTATACCCTAACCCAACAAGTAATGTGGTGAACCTTGTTAACAAGACCAATATTTCGTTGGAGAAAATGATTATCTTAGACATAAACGGAAAACGAGTAAACCAGATAGATCTTCGCAGTATGCAAAGTGAAAAGGCTGTGGATGTTTCTTCCCTTGCAAGTGGTGTATACGTAATACAGATAATTGGTGATAAATCAAGTACTGTTAAGCGCTTGATTAAAGAGTAATTTTTCACCAAATAACCAACCAAATTAAGAAAACCCCTCGGCAAAAGCTGAGGGGTTTTTGATTTTAAAACCTTTCAAAGTGAAATAGAATAGCATAAGCACAGCTACTTATTTTACCTTCAGACTATCCTTGCATTTTGCTTATCTTTGGTTTCCATTTATAAAATATAACAATGAAAAATATTTATGCCCTAATAGTTTTAACATTGCTTTTTACAGCTTGTAACAATTCAAAATCAAAGAATAACCCTGATAATAATGACGAGATGAACCACGAAAATGCTTTGCTAACAGAAAGCACCTTGCCATATAATGCGCCTGATTTCACCAAAATAAAAAATGCTGATTTTAAACTAGCGTTGTTGCAGGGCATTGAAAATCAAAAAAACGCAATAGATTCCATAACCAGCAATACGGCCGAACCTACATTTGAAAACACCGTATTGGCCCTTGAAAAAAGCGGTCAATTTTTGCAAAGGGTACAGAACATTTTTGACGCGCTTACAGAAGCCAACACCAATGACACCCTTCAAGCGGTTCAGGAAGAAATGGCGCCACTTTTCTCTGCAAAAGAAGATGCTATCTACCTTAACGGAAAACTATTCCAACGTATCAAAAAATTGCACGAGCAAAAAGATTCCCTAAACCTTGATGCCGAATCCCTAAAATTATTGGAAAACTATTTTGAAGATTTTGAAATAGCGGGAGCCAACCTTTCTCCTGAAGACAAAGAAAAATTAAAGAAATTTAATGCCCAATTGGCAACCTTGACAAACAAATTCAACAAAACCCTTTTAGAGGCCAACAATGCCGGCGCGGTAACTTTTACAAACAAGGAAGATCTTGCTGGCATTTCAGAAGCCGATTTAAAATCGAAAGAAAACAAGAATGGCGAAGGGTGGACAATTCCACTTCAAAATACCACACAGCAACCTATGCTGCAAGCAATGGACAATCGCGCAAGCCGTGAAAAACTTTTTAAGGCAGCTTGGTTTAGGGCAGATGGTTCAGCACATGATACCAAGGCTATTATAACGGAAATTGCAACTGTACGTGCCGAAAAAGCGAAACTGCTGGGTTTTTCAAATTATGCTGAATGGCAACTTCAAAAAACAATGGCAAAAACGCCTGCTGCCGTATTCAAAATGTTCAATGGTCTAATTCCTGCTGCTACCGCGAAAGCACAGGCGGAATCAGATGAAATACAAAAAATGATCAATAAAACAGGAGGCGATTTTAAACTGGAACCTTGGGATTGGAACCATTACGCCGAAATGGTACGCAAAGAAAAATACAATCTTGATGAAAATGAAATAAAGCCCTATTTTGAAATGAAAACCGTTTTGGAAAAAGGTGTTTTTTATGCAGCTGAAAAATTGTACGGTATTACCTTTAAGGAAAGAAAGGACATTCCTGTTTACCATGAAGATGTAATGGTGTATGAACTTTTTGAGGAAAATGGAGATCCACTAGGTTTGTTCTATGCCGATTATTTTTCACGGCCAAGCAAACGTGGCGGAGCGTGGATGAGCAATTTTGTTACCCAATCCCATCTTTATAATAAAAAGCCGGTAATTTATAACGTCTGTAATTACCCAAAACCAGCCGCAGGCGATCCAGCTTTGTTAACCTATGATGAAGTGAGCACTATGTTTCACGAGTTTGGACATGCCCTTCACGGATTTTTTGCAGACCAACAGTATCCATCCATTTCCGGGACTTCGGTTGCTCGTGATTTTGTTGAGTTTCCTTCACAATTCAATGAAAACTGGGCTTTGTATCCTGATGTGCTGAAAAATTATGCGGTTCACTATAAAACTGGAGAACAGATTCCACAGGAATTGATAGATAAAATTAAAAATTCCGGCACCTTCAATCAAGGATATAGCCTAACGGAAAACTTGGCAGCTTCAAACTTAGATATGCAATGGCATACTATTTCAGCGGATCAAAAAATTACGGATGCCAATCAATTTGAAAAAGATGCGTTGAGCAAAACCAAATTAGATGTAGTCCACGCCGTTCCTCCGCGTTATCGTTCCACTTATTTTTCCCACATTTTCGGAAGCGGATATGCCGCAGGCTACTATTCCTATTTATGGACTGAAATGCTGCACCACGATGCTTTTGATTGGTTTGAAAACCATGGCGGACTTACAAGAGAAAACGGCCAGCGTTTTCGAGATATGGTTCTTTCCCGTGGGAATACTTTGGAACTTGAAAAAATGTATAAGGATTGGAGAGGCAGTGACCCTAAAATTGAGCCTATGTTAAAGGCAAGAGGGTTGAATTAAGCTAGAATATTAAAACAACTAAATGCAGCTTTTCCGTTCGAATGTTTTTCAGCGATAGCGTAACTGAAAAATGTATCGAGAACGAGTTGTTTAGTAAAGAATTTCTATATTCTGGTCTCGATAAAAATTTGAAGTAGCTATCGCTATTTCAAATTCACTCACCTGACATTACTTTTTCTTTTTGGACTTTGAAGTTTCATTTTTAGGGTGAACCAATTTTAATTCATCAATCAAATTTTTTGCACCCGCGTATTTATCCATTATAAAAAGTACATACCGAATATCTACCATAATATTTCGGGATAGGGCAGGGTCGTAGTAGTAATCGCTCATAGTACCTTCCCAAACCCGGTCAAAATTTAACCCTATCAAGTTGCCATAGGCATCAATGGCAGGACTGCCCGAGTTGCCGCCTGTAGTGTGATTGGTCCCAATAAAATTGATGGGCATTTTACCGTTTTCGCCATATTGCCCATAATCTTTCGCATTATATAGGTCGATCAATTTTTGGGGAACGTCAAATTCATAATCGCCGGGAACGTATTTCTGCATTACACCTTCAAGATGTGTTACAGGTTCGTAATAAATAGCATCGGCTGGAGAGTAGCCGGCAACTTTTCCGTAGGTAACGCGCAGGGTGCTGTTGGCATTCGGAAAAATGCGCGCGTCTTTTGGGCTCAGTTCCAGCAAAGCCTTCATATAATTGCGCTGTAAACCAGAAATATTTAAGTCAAGTTCTTCATATTTGGGCGCTACTTTTTCAAAATACGCATCAGCCATTTCTTCTGCCAATTGATAACCTGGGTCATTTTCCAATTTGGAAATAACCGTTTCGGCATCCCCTTCCAATAGGTTTTTCACTGAATCATAATTTACAAAAGCAGAATTTTTATAGATATTTTCCGTAACCGACTTCGCATCCATATCTTTAAAGGAAGCTGGCAAAAACTGCGCGGGTACATTTTGGGCATAAAGCACTATTAACGCCTCAAAAACTTCTTCGTCTACCTGCTTGCTATAATCTTTGTATTGTCCTTCAAAGGAGGCTAACAAATTGTTTCTACGGTCAGTAAAGGATTGTTCGCCCTTAGTTTCATAAACCTGTTTCAACTGGTAGGTTTGATAGGCAGAACGCAAGAGTTCCACATTTCTGAGCACTGTTTCCAGAAAATATTCCCTGCTTAAGGCATAGGGGTCGATTTCGGTATAATAAGTTTCAAAATTTGGGAGCAATTGGCCGTATTCCTGCTGTTTTTTCTTCTTGTTTATTTGTGAAGTAAGGTCGCTTTCCTGTTGCTTTTTAATTCCAACTGCATTTGATTTTTTCAATCCTAGAGTTTCACCTTTCCACTTTTTCCAATAGTTGGCAATACGGGCAAATTTTGAAGCGTATTGAATTTTGATCTGTGGATCGGCGCGCATGTATTTATCCTGAACTGCCAAAGCCGCATCACGAATGGCGATACGTGCAGGATTTAAGGTGTTTATAACCTGTTCAATTGCTACGGAAGGCAAATATTCATCAGTCGTGCCGGGATAGCCAAATACGAGCGTAAAATCGTTTTCAGAAACACCATCCAAGGAAATGGGCAGAAAGTGTTTTGGCGTATAGGGTACATTGTTTTCGGAATATTCCGCGGGACGATTGTCTTTGTCGGCGTAAATTCTGAAAAGAGAAAAATCTCCCGTATGCCTTGGCCAAATCCAGTTATCGGTATCACTTCCAAATTTTCCGATAGAAGAAGGCGGCGCTCCTACTAAGCGGATATCTTTATAGGTTTCCACCACAAAAAGCATGTATTGGTTGCCTTCAAAAAAAGTACGTACTCTGTTTTCCTGCCACTTCTCTTTGGTAGAAGTCTGCACAACAGTTGCCATGTTCTCTTCAATTTTCTTTTGTTTGTCCGCTTCGGTCATGGCAGGCGCAATGCCTTCCATCACTTTTGGTGTAACATCTTCTATTCTGACAATAAATGTAGCCGTGACGCCGGGATTTGGTAGTTCCTCTTTTTGGCTCATTGCCCAAAAACCATCTTGCAAATAATCATGCTCCAAGGTGGAATGGCTTTGTATTTGTGAATAACCACAGTGGTGATTGGTGAGCAACAATCCTTTGTTTGAAATGATTTCGGAAGTGCAGCCGCCGTTAAAATGCGGAACGGCATCCTTTAAACTGGCGTTGTTGACATCGTAAATGTC
>JBBQQN010000086.1:0-13635 GCA_038215845.1 Flavobacteriales bacterium
TATTCCACTAGCTCTAAGAGTGTTTTATATTGCACATCTTCACCAAGATAACGACCTTTAATTCCTTGTGCAGTAACTATTTTAAATTCTGAAGAAAGTTGTTTGTGGCACTCTTGTAGATCAGTGTATACTTGATCTAAATACGGGTTCAGATATACTCCTTCCGGAACGCGTTGTTTCACCCTTTTTGCTTTGGTATCCCAATAGGTAACCGATGTGAAGCGTTTTAAACTGATTTCAGCCCGTTTTCCATCTACGGTAATTCGTGCATAAATAGGAGCAAGGTCATCTTTTTTCTTGTCTAAATTGAGCCAAAAATGAATGGAGAAAGTTCTTGAAGTCTGCATAGCTAGTCGCTTTACGTGAATAATCGATTTGTGTTACGAAAGTCAAATCGAAGCGAAAGTCGAACGCTACTGTGTTACTAATGTATGAAAAATTCAGCAACTTTTTAGGTAACCGAATAGGTAACTTTTCAATTGATATTTAAGCTAATCTTATGATTTCAGAAAAAATGAAAATCTCTGATTTTCATAAGATTAGCTATTTTTTGGTGTCCGTTGACACCCATTTTGTCGGGATGACAGGATTTGAACCTGCGACCACACGGCCCCCAGCCGTGCATGCTACCGGACTGCACCACATCCCGAAATATAAACCAAGGCTCTAAATTTCAATTTGTGAAAAAGAACTTCCAAAAATTGGAGCGGCAAAAATAAAGAAATTAAAGCGGTAAACAAACAAGATTCACAATTAACAAATTGGAAATATAAAGATTTGTTTTATAGTCTCTTTGTTTTTAAGACCGTTTAATAATTAATTTGAAATTACAAATTCCATCGGTAATTAAATTCTCTACTAAATGTTTTTAAATTATTAATACTTCCTTAAGTAAGCTGCTTGAAGTGATTATGTAATTTTGGGGAAACCCCTGAAAAATGGCTTTAAAAACTCCTATTGAAAAAGAATACGATTTAATCTGCGTTGGTGGTGGAATTATGAGCGCTACACTGGCCTTGATGTTAAAGTTAATGGATCCGGACCTAAATATCCTGATTTTGGAACGGTTGGATAAAGTGGCCTTGGAAAGTTCCGCAGCGTGGAATAATGCAGGAACAGGCCATTCCGCTTTTTGTGAACTTAACTACACACCGGAACGAGAAGATGGTTCCATAGATGTTTCAAAAGCGATACAAGTTTGCACGCAGTTTGAAAAATCGAAACAATTTTGGTCTTTTTTAATTGAAAATAATTTCTTGGAAACCCCGAAAGATTTTATTCATCCCGTGCCGCATCATAGTTGGGTGGAAGGGGAAGAAGATGTAGCCTTCCTGAAAAAAAGATTTTCCGAAATGGAGAAACATGTTATGTTTGAGGAAATGAAATTTTCAGAAGACTTTGAAGTGCTGGAAAAATGGTTTCCCTTAATTATGGCCGAAAGAAATTCTTCCGAAAAAATGGCCGCCACACGAATGGAACTCGGTACAGAGGTCAATTTTGGTAACCTTACACGCAAGTTTTTTGAAATTTTAGAAGATAAGTTCAACACTCCGGTTTATACCCTTCATGAAGTGGAGGATGTAGACCCTACGGATGATAAAGACTGGTTTGTAAAAATAAAAAACCTTGAAACTGACGAAAAAATTCACTGTGATGCCGAACATGTTTTTATCGGAGCAGGGGGCGGTGCTCTGCCGCTTTTACAAAAAGTAGAGATTGATGAAAAAGAGGGATATGGCGGATTTCCGGTAAGTGGTGAATGGCTTATTTGCAACAATCGGGATGTAATTGAAAAACACCATGCAAAAGTTTATGGCAAGGCCGGAGTAGATGCCCCGCCAATGTCTGTCCCACATTTGGATACACGTTATATCAATGGAAAACGCGAGCTTTTGTTTGGGCCGTTTGCTGGCTTCAGTACAAAATTTTTAAAAGAAGGTTCGTTTTTGGATCTTTTCAAAACCATAAAATGGGATAATATTCCCGCTATGTGGGGCGTTTTTTGGCATAACCTTCCGCTTACAAAATACTTAGTGCAGCAAGTAAGTATGGATCATAACGACAGAGTTGAAGAACTGCGGAAATTTATGAAAAAAGCCAAAAGTGAAGACTGGGATCTAAAGGTTGCTGGTCAACGTGTTCAAATAGTAAAACGTGATGAAAAAGAAGGGGGCATTCTTGAATTCGGGACTGAAGTTGTCCACAGCAAAGATGGTAGGATTACTGCTTTGTTGGGTGCTTCCCCGGGCGCTTCCACAGCTGTGCATATTATGCTTCAGTTGGTGCAATTCGCTTTTCCTGAAAAAGCCAAAACAAAACTTTGGCAAGAAAAGCTTTCCGAAATGGTGCCTTTTTGGAACAAGGAAATAGAAGAGAATGAAACAGAGTTTAAGGAAATACGAGAGCGTTGTTCAAAAACTTTGCAAATCAACTTACAAAATGAAATTTAGAAAGATTGGAAGTGGATAAGAAAGGACAATATAACAATAACAAATCTTCATAACTTTTAGAGTTTCATTCTTATGAAAGTTGTTATTTTTACCGTTCGTTAAAACTATTGAAGAAAATATCATGAGTGAAAATATTGAAAGAATAAAATGCCTTATCATTGGCTCTGGGCCTGCAGGATATACTGCGGCCATATATGCAGCACGCGCCGACTTAAAACCTGTTATGTATACAGGGATGGAACCTGGCGGGCAACTTACCACTACTACCGAAGTTGACAATTTTCCCGGTTATCCCGATGGAATCGATGGCCCTACGATGATGGTTCAATTGCAACAGCAAGCCGAACGTTTTGGAACCCAAGTACGTATAGGAATGGTAACCAATGTTGAATTCAGTGATGAAGTTGGCGGAATTCATAAAATTACGGTGGACAATTCAACTCAAGTTGAAGCGGAAACGGTAATCATTTCAACTGGAGCAACAGCAAAATATCTAGGTTTGCCAAGCGAACAAAAATTACGTGGTGGCGGAGTTTCTGCATGTGCAGTGTGTGATGGTTTTTTCTATAAAAATCAAGATGTTGCCATTGTTGGGGCAGGGGACACCGCTGCTGAGGAAGCAACCTATTTAGCTAATATATGTAACAAGGTTACAATGCTGGTTCGTAAAGATTATATGAAAGCCTCAAAAGCGATGCAACACCGCGTAAACAATACCAAGAATTTGGAAGTCCATTATAATACCGAAGTTGACGAGGTTTTGGGAGATACGGTTGTGGAAGGGTTGCGAATGGTAAACAACCAAACTGGAAAGAAAGAAGAAATAAAGATTACCGGATTATTTATCGCTATTGGCCATAAACCCAACACCGAAATTTTTAAAGGCCAATTGGATATGGACCCTACCGGTTATTTGATAACCAAGGGAAAATCTACCAAAACCAACAAACCCGGAGTTTTTGCAAGTGGCGACGTACAGGATAAAGAATACCGTCAAGCAGTTACTGCTGCTGGAACTGGCTGTATGGCTGCCTTGGATGCAGAGCGTTACCTTGCAACTATTGAAACCGAAGTAACGGCATAAAATAGATTTAAAATTATAGAAAGCCCCCTACAATAATTTTGTAGGGGGCTTTGTTATTTGCAGTGTGTTTAAATCTTTGAGAAAACGAGTACTTCTACTTCTCCATTATTTCCGCTGGCAACTGTTAATGCTACCTTTGCGCTGTTGGCTGAAGTAATTATCCAGTCTTCTTCAATTAAATTAAATGGCGTTGTTTCTCCAAATGTAAGAATCAGTTTTTCATCATTGCTTGGGCTGTCCAATGAACTTTGGTAATTCCAAGTACCACTTTCTGAAAAAAGATCGTTCGTGGCGGTAACTGTTTTGTCTTCGTCAAAAGTGAAAACAAAACTTTCAAAATCCATAGTCCTGTCTGAACTACCTTCCATATATGAGCTTACGCTCCAGGTTCCTTGTGGAAGAATTGTTACTATATCTCCAAACTGATCATCGTTAACATCTCCGGGATCATCCTTGGAACTGCAGGAAACTAAAAAAAATACTGAAATAATAAGAATTAGGTTTTTCATAATGCGAGTTTTCAGTAATAACGTTTTTATTATGCATCTTTTTCTTAAGAAATTGATAAATAAAAAAAAGACCAAGCAAAGTTTTATCCTTTGTTGAGTCTTTTTGGCAATTCAGGCGTTTAAATATAAAAACGGGTCGATAGCTTTACATTTTGTGAACGCTTCCTGAATGGCTTTTGTTTGAGTTTACGGAAACAGGATTTCCATAATAATTGATTTCACCGCCACTGCTGGCCCGTGTTTCCAGTTTTTCCTTTACGTTTATTGTTACTTCCCCACCGCTGGAAGCTTCCGCATCACAGTTAAGGGTTAAAAGTTCTTTGGCATCCAATTCACTGCCACTGGAAGCATCTGCATTTAAAGAGGAGGTTTTTCCCGAAATGGTTAAATCTGCCCCGCTGCTTGTTTTGGCCGTTAATTCTTTGGAAAAAACTTCTACATTTAAGTCGGCCCCACTGCTACTTTTTAGTGAAAGTCTTTCACTTTTAATTACAGATTTTCCGGTTACATCTGCACCGCTGCTGGCTTCAACTGTGTTGAGCTCTTTAAAGGTTACATGTATTTTTTTTGCTTTTGAATGACCTATATTCTCGGTTGTTGTTATGTGAAGCATTCCGTTTTCCACATTGGTTTCAATGTATTGAAGTAAATTTTCATCTGCTTCAACAACAATTTTGTTTTCGTCTCCTTGGGTAAGGTAAACGTCCAGTCCGGCGCTACCTTTTACCTCATTGAAATCTTCGTTAACTGAACGTTCTTCGGTAACTACGTTGCCGTTTCCGTCTTCGCCTATGTTTAAATTGAAATGACAGGCACTTAAAAGCATTGCTGAAAATAGCGTTGCAAGTATGATTTTTGTTTTCATTTTTTTTGGTTTTGGTTATTAATCTACTGTTACAGTTGTTGTTTTTCTCGGCTTGGTGTCGGAACTATTGGTTTCGGTAAAACCTTCATTTACTTCGTTAACCCATGTTTTTTCTTTGAGAGTATCTTTTACACGTTCAATTGTATCGGTTATTATACTGTCATTTTCAAAACTTTCACTTTCCTCTTTACAGTCCAAACATTCGTTTTTGTTTTTCAGGATTCTTAAATAATGCGAATCATTATCCCAGTCTAGCCAATCTTCATAACTTGAATTATTTTCATAGTAAGTAGAAACGTTTTCATCTGCATAAACTACGGTGCCTTCCGGCAGGTAGACCGTGATACTTACTTTTTGGTCGCGGTATTTATTTGCAGTGTCTGTTATGAAATAACCGTCCAAAAAGAGCGTGTTGTTTTCAACTGAAAATTTGTAATCAATCGCTTCAGCACGCTCTTTGGCTTCAAGTGAATTATTGCCTTCAGCCTTTTTTTCAACAATAATTTTTCCAATCGAATCCTTGGAAGATTTTAGTGTCACTCTTATATCGTTTGAATAGATTACTTTTTCTTTGTTCTCATTCAGTTTAATTTCCAATCCGCCGTTTCTGCTCATTTCGTAACCGTATTGATTGTCGGAACGCATTGAAAGATGAAGTGTGTCGCCGGTATGGACGGGGATGCTATTTTCAATTATAAAATTGCCGTCAAAAGCTTGCTCAGTAGCCTGTTTTATTCCGAGAATAGTTAGGCCTATTATTGAAAGTGCCCAAAGTACTATTAGCGCAATTTTAAATGTGCTGCCCATTGATTTTAGATTGCTTATCAGCAATTTCAACCCTAATATGAACAGGGCAAAGAAAGGAATACCTACTGCCAATAGCATCAACAGGGCAATTAGCCACATTGGGAAATTGGTTGTATCTACCATGGCAATGTATTCTGAAATTTCATTATTTCCCCAGAAATCAATAGAGCCGAAGGTGAAAAAACCTATAACCAAACCAATTAAGGTAAAGAGCGATACTAAAATAATAATTACCCCCAAAAATTTCACAAAGACTTTAAGTAGGGTAAGAATTACGTTTCCCAAGTTGTCAAAAAAACTCGAGGCGCCGCTTCTTATTTTTCTTCCGTATTGATCGTAATCAACATTTTTCACCCTGTCTGTTACGTTATCAAAACCTTCCTTAAACTTTCGTTCAATGTTTGAAATATTGATGGGTTCACCTGTCATTTTCAGTTTATCCGAAGTGGTAATTGCAGCGGGAACTAAAATCCATAACAATATATAAACCACGATGGGTGAGCCCATTCCAGCAACAACCAACAATACCCACAACAGACGGATCCAAATAGCATCCAAGCCAAGGTAATGGCCCAGACCCGAGGAAACCCCAGAAATGTATTTGTTATCAATATCTCGGAAAAGTTGCTTGTGTGCCGAACGGCTTTGTGATTTTGAATAGGTTTTTGAAGTTGGAGGAACATCTTCAAAAATTTCATCATCCACTTCATAGTCCTCGGGCTGCCCCATAACGGCAATTACCTGATCAAGCTCTTTTAAGGTTACCACTTGTGAACTGTTTTCCAGTTTTTCGGAAAAAAGTTCGCCAATGCGGGTCTCAATGTCCTGCATTATTTCGTCACTTCCATCAGCACCCTTTAGCGATTTTCTTATGGCATCCAGGTAGCGTGAAAGTTTCCCAAAGGCATCTTCGTCAATATGAAAGGAAGTGCCTGCCAAATTTATGTTTACTGTCTTGTTCATTTTGTGTTTTTTTCGCTGGTTACTTTGTTTACAGCCTGTTGCAGTTCGCCCCAGGTGCTGTTTAATTCAGTTAAAAACAACCTACCTGTATCGGTAAGGTCGTAATACTTTCGTGGCGGCCCGCTGGTTGATTCTTCCCATCGGTAGGAAAGTAAACCTGCATTTTTAAGCCGGGTAAGCAACGGGTAGATTGTGCCTTCCACGACAAGCATTTTTGCGTCCTTAAGGGTTTCAAGGATATCTGAGGTATAAGCCTCACCGTCTTTTAGGACGGAAAGGATGCAGAATTCCAAAACCCCTTTTCGCATTTGCGCTTTTGTGTTCTCGATTTTCATTTGTCTTACTTGTTTGTTTTTTAAAAGTAAAATGGAACTTACTTTTGAAAATCTCAATTTAAATAATTAAGATTTTTCTTCGGCTTATTTCATAATTCTTTTTTACTTGTTATTGTTTCCTGTTCGTTGTTGATGATGAATGCGTACTGAATCACGCCTTTAGTTTCCTGGCATTGATGAGATGCCATGTGCGAAATATCTTTAGCTTGCGGTGGAACATTCACACTTAGAAACTGAAGGATAGCGGCCAATAAATAACTAACTAACGTGCTCATTTTGTGATTGATTTAAAAGATTGGTTTTTATAAAAGGGATACACAATGGGTATTTGTATAACAATCCTCTTGATGCATGAATTGAGGCGTTGATAACAGCGTACAGTTCAAATACAAACAATCCAAAGAGTAGGAGGATAGCCAAACCAAAAAGCAGTATATAGCCCGAAAGGTTTTTTATATTATGCATCGAGAAATTGCCAGCCTGATGTTCAATGGAGTCTATCAGCGAAATAAAATCGGTTGCGAAAATGATGAAAAACGGGATACATAAAAGACCAATAAGTAATGTATAGATCAATATGCTCAACTGAAAATTGATAGCCTGTTTGCCGTGTTCGTCCACAAAGGGTTTTTCTTTATTGAAAGTCCAAATTAAAAGTGGGGCGAAAAAGTTCGCAAACGGAAAAAAGTATTTTAAAAAAGTGGATAAGTGAATAAATGCACTTGTGTTTTTTTGATTTTCCGTGATAGTAGTTTCCATAACTTGTTATTTTCTTATACAAATATATGTCTTAAAGATGGTAGTGTGTTACGCATAGTACTAAATTTAACAGTATTTTAACAAATAGGAAGTTTTCATTTTATTGAATATCTTCGTGAAATATATCTACCAAATGAAACTCAGCCCAAGTAAAATCAACCTTTTCCTATTGTTCAATTTGCCTTCCGCATATCTAACAGGGGTTAGGGTAAAATCTATTTGCGAAAAGGAATGTGCCACCACGGTAAAACATCGATGGATCAATCAAAATCCATTCAAATCCATGTTTTGGGCGGTGCAGGGAATGGCTGCAGAATTGAGCACCGGGGCAATGGTTATGGCATCTATTAAAGAAACTAATCAAAATATTTCAATGTTGGTGGCAAACAATAAAGCCACATTTCTAAAAAAGGCGAAAGGCAAAATAACATTTATATGTACTGATGGCGACTTGCTCAAAAAAACGATTAATAATGTACTAGTAAATGAAGAAGGACAAACAATTTGGATGAAATCTGAAGGAGTGGATGCTGTGGGAGATGTTGTTTCTGTTTTTGAATTTGAATGGACCCTTAGAAAAAAAAATCCAAAATAATTAAGAAAAAGTCATGTAACAAAGTATCACACTTTTCAACTTATATTCATTAACAATTTAATTCAAAAAAAATGAATGCACACGAAATAGACTATACCATCTTCGGGGAAGAAATGCAATATGTAGAAATAGAACTGGATCCGCAGGAGGGGGTTATTGCCGAAGCGGGCAGTTTTATGATGATGGAAAACGGTATTAAAATGGAAACCATTTTTGGTGACGGTTCATCGCAGGACAACACTTTAATGGGGAAAATATTTGGCGCCGGAAAAAGATTGCTAACCGGGGAAAGCCTTTTTATGACAGCTTTTTACAATACAGTTCCCGGAAAGAAAAAAGTAAGTTTCGCGTCTCCTTATCCGGGAAAAATAATGGCACTGGATCTATTGAAATTCAACGGAAAGTTTATTTGCCAAAAAGATGCTTTTTTATGTGCAGCAAAAGGAGTGTCCATTGGAATTGAGTTTTCAAAAAAATTGGGGCGTGGTTTATTTGGTGGTGAAGGCTTTATAATGCAAAAACTGGAAGGGGACGGAATGGCCTTTGTACACGCCGGTGGAACTACTGCTATAAAGCATCTTTCCACAGGAGAAAAATTGAAGGTTGATACGGGATGTATTATTGGTTTTGAACAAACCGTGGATTATGATGTTGAATTTGTGGGAGGAATAAAAAACACCGTATTTGGAGGGGAAGGTTTATTTTTTGCGACCCTCACTGGTCCCGGAAATGTATATATACAATCGCTTCCTTTTAGCAGGTTGGCCAAAAGAGTTTGGATGGCTGCTCCTCAAGGTGGAGGAAGGGATAAAGGGGAAGGCAGCGTTCTTGGGGGACTGGGAAGTCTGCTAGACGGAGACAATAAATTTTAACACACTTAATTGCAATGCAAACAGAATTTAATTCAAAAAAAAGGGTTATATTTAAATGTTAATCTAAACTTCATCGCCTATTGTAGAAAGCTACTTACTCTAATTTAATTCAATCTCAATTAATTATGGCAAGAGCAATGTTTGATTACACTAAAGCTGTACTTGCAAAAGTAAGTTTTGACGTCAATTTATTCTGTAAAGAGTTAAAAAAAGCATTGACCAGGTTGCTTCCCTACGAAATAGAGGAGCTTAAAATTTGGGTTGATTCTCTTATAAAACAGAACCCACAACTAAATCAATGTTTAGTTTATTTAAACCCATAAAAAAAATCCCCTTAAATGTTAAGGGGATTTTTTTTGGGAGTATTAACAGTCTATTGTTTTTTAGTGGGACTTATAATTTTCACATCCTGAAAAGCAATAGCGCCACGGATAATACCTGAAATTAGATCGTGCATTACGTTGATAATTTGCATTTTCAATTCGCTTTTGCTATAAATTAGACTTACTTCCCGGGCAGGGGAAGGTTCTTTAAAATATTTTAGATTTTTGGAAAGTTTGGGTGAAATGTCCAAGGTGTGTAAATAGGGCAGGAGCGTCATTCCCAAACCCTCATTTGAAAGTTTTACCAGCGTTTCAAAACTTCCACTTTGTAATTGAAACTTGTCATCACTTCCCATTTTAGAAGCTTTACAAAGGTTTATTATTCCGTCCCTAAAACAGTGTCCGTCTTCCAGCAAGAGAATGTCGTCAATATCCAGATCACTCACTTCCAGTTTATCTTTTGAAGCTAAGCGGTGATTTTCGGGAATATAACCCACAAAAGGTTCGTAATATAATGGCCACTCTTTTATTTTTCCATTATCCAAAGGAGTTGCCGCAATTGCCCCATCCAAATAACCATCGTTAATTTTGGTAATTATTTCGTCCGTGTTTAATTCTTCTATTTTCAATTGCACTCTTGGGTAACGATTGGAAAAAGTTTTTAGAAACATAGGCAGTAAGGTGGGCATAATGGTTGGAATGATGCCCAATTTAAAAGTTCCACCAATAAACCCTTTTTCTTGGTCCACGACATCCTGCATTCTTACAGATTCATTGACAATATTTCTGGCTTGTTCCACTATTTTCTTCCCAACCGCAGTAAGCTCAATAGGTTTTTTGCTTCTGTCGAAAATAAGTATATCCAATTCCTCTTCCAGTTTCTGTATTTGCATACTGAGCGTAGGTTGGGTTACAAATGTCTTTTCAGCGGCTTTCGTAAAATTTTGGTTTTCTGCTACCGCGATAACGTATTTAAGTTGGGTGATTGTCATTGTAAATCAAATTTATTCAAAGATAGATTTTATATCAAAAAAATTTATATATGAATGGTAAAAAAGAGGGGAATCATCAATCATCAATCGTAAATCAAAAATCACAAAAGACCCCGTGCTTTTATTTCAAGATATTTATTAATAGTATTTACCGTAAGATTTTCGGGCGCTGTAAGTATGGATTGGATACCGTATTTATGAAGTTCATTTACAATTAATTTCTTTTCAAAAATGAATTTTTCAGCAATTGTTTTTTCGAAAACCTGAAGTGCAGATGTTGCTTTTTTATCAGTGAAAGCTTTCAGCTCAGTATTCTCAAAAAAGATAACCACCAAAAGATGAGATCTATTAATGGCCTGTAAATATGGCAACTGGCGGTGAAGCGCATCCATGGTTTCAAAATTGGTATATAACAACAAAAGGCTTCGCTGCTTAATATGCCGTTTCACATCTACGTACAATCGCGAAAAATCGCTTTCGGAAAAATCGGTGTCCACATTATAAAGCGTTTCCAAAATAAAGTGCATTTGTGCATTTCTTCTTTGTGCAATAACACGGTCGCCCACTTTTCGTGAAAAGGTAAACATGCCCGCTTTGTCGTGTTTTTTTAATACAATGTTTGAAATAACCAAGGTGGCATTAATGGCGTAATCCAGTAAACTCAAGTTATTAAAAGGCATTTTCATTACCCTTCCTTTATCAATCACAGAATATACTGGCTGCGATTTTTCATCCTGAAATTGATTGATCATTAAGTTACCGCGCTTTGCCGTTGCCTTCCAGTTTATGTTCCGAACATCGTCTCCCGAAGTATAATCCTTTATCTGTTCGAATTCCATAGTGTGGCCAATCCTACGGATTTTTTTAAGACCGAAAAGTTTTAACTTATTTGTAAAAGCAATAAAATCATATTTTTTAAGCTGAAGAAATGACGGATAATTGGGCACCATAGCTTCCGCTGAAAATTGTTGTTTTCTTGAAACCAAACCAAGTAAGGACGAAGAAAAAACGTTTAAATTCCCAAAATGATATTCCCCACGTTTGGTGGGCCGCACCTGATAAGTAAATGCTTTTTCTTCGGAAGAATTCAAAACAGCATTAATATTAAAATCACGGATCTGCCATTGAATAGGCAATTCATCAATTATTTTTAGTGAAATTTTAAATTGAAATCGGTTTACAACTTTAATTTCAATTGAATTTTCATCGCCATTTGAAAGTTTTTCGGGCAAGATTCTTTCAGCCTGAATTCCTGTTTTATTTCGGTAGAGCAGTAAAATATCAAATAGGAATGCAACGATAAGAAGATAGAATAGAAGTTTGGCCACCCCAAAAAGTTCCTGAAAGAAATACGAAACCACAAAAAGTACCGCAAGCGAGAACAACACGATAAAAAACCGTCTTTTCAAGTATAAGCTTTTAAGGAATTTCTTCACTTTTAATTTGTTTATAGTTTCTTGTTTCAAGTTCGATTCTTTTAAACCTACAAGGAGGCCTCCTTTGTCGGCAACACCTTGCAGGTTAAAATCGTTGTTGATAGTAATTTATTTTATTCACAACCCACAACCCACAACCCACAACCCACAACCCACAACCCCTATCTGGGAATTTCAATTGCTTCCATTATCTGTTGCACTACTTTATCTGTAGTAATCCCTTCCATTTCGCGTTCTGGGGTCAACATTATTCTATGGCGTAAAACTGAGGGTGCTATTTTTTTTATATCATCTGGCGTTACAAAGTCGCGTCCGTTCATTGCGGCCAAGGCCTTGGATGCATTCATAATTGCTAAGGAAGCTCGTGGGGAAGCCCCCAAATATAGATTGGCATTTGTGCGGGTGTTATCCACAATTGCCGCAATGTATTTCATCAAATTGCTTTCAATAATTATTTGTTTGATGGTGTGCTGGTATTCGGCAATTTTTTGGGCGTTCAAAACTGGTTTTACTTCGTCCAAAACCATAGCCGACTTTCGGTTGTGTTCGTTCTCAAGTATATTTATTTCCTCTTCCAAACTTGGATAGGGAACATTTATTTTGAATAGAAAACGGTCCAATTGCGCCTCGGGTAAAGCGTAGGTTCCTTCCTGTTCTATCGGGTTTTGGGTTGCAAATACCAAAAATGGAGGCTGCATTTTATATTCGGTGCCGTCCATGGTTACTTGCCTTTCTTCCATAATTTCGAAAAGTGCTGCTTGGGTCTTTGCGGGGGCACGGTTAATTTCGTCAATTAAAATTATGTTGGAAAAAACGGGACCTTTTTTGAATTCAAATTCACTGTTTTTCACGTTAAAAATTGACGTTCCCAAAATATCGCTCGGCATTAAATCTGGGGTGAATTGAATTCGGCTGAAGTCTACCGCCAAAGTTTTAGCCAATAATTTTGCGGTCAGTGTTTTTGCAACACCCGGCACACCTTCAATCAAGGAATGGCCATCTGTCAATATCGAAATAATGAGCATTTCCAACATATCGTGCTGCCCAACGATTACTTTTCCGAGCTCCGCTTTTATTTTTTGGACAGCTTCTTCAAGGTTTTTCAGATCTATCCTCGAGTTAAATTCCAACGGATTTTCTTGTGTTTCTTCCATAATCTATAGTCTAAATGCTTCTATTTTTTTATTGAGTTCTAGTAAATCTGCTTCGCTGTGAACAGATTTTACTTTTAAATTATTTATAAAATTCATCAAACTTTGAGTTTCCTCAATTGTATTTCCGCTTTTAAGGGCAAGTTTTTTAATGAAATCTTCTGTAATATCATTCGTGTTTAAATAATATTTGGAACGAATGGTTTCCATAAAGTAAGTTATCTTTTTCGCAATAATATTGCTGTAATCCTTATGCTGAAAATACAAGTCGCCAATGGTTTTGGTGAATTCCACCGAAGTATTTTCCAATGGTTTTAGAACTTCCACAATCCGTTGTTCCCGTTTTCCCTTAAAAAGAACAAAGATCAGCAAGCCCAACATTAATGTGTAATATGCCCAAGTTAGAGGTTCTTGGTTTAAGATAAAACGCATGGGCGAAGAGACCACTTTGCGGCCGGTTTTTACATATTCGTCCCAATAAATTTGATCAGCAT
>JBBQQN010000087.1:0-13586 GCA_038215845.1 Flavobacteriales bacterium
AATAGTTCTATTATTTTTCTTTTTTCGCCCTAAGTTTGAAGTGTTATTAACCTCACAAAAACTTATATTATGAAAGCAGTAAAGTACTTATTTATCGTAGCAATTTTTTCATTGGGAACCTTCGCTTCCTGCACCCCTGAAAGCATACAAGATGAACAAACACCCCAACAAATTAACAAAGCAGACATCATCGTACCTAGTCACGGGTAGTATTATTGCGCTCATTATAGCAGCAACACCTTATATCTTTTATTCATACGAAAGTTTCCCAAAAGAACAAACTTGGGAAACTTTTTTGTTTACATATCATTCCAATTGGTATAAAATGGTATATGTATCGGTTTGGACTATGATGGGCAAATTTGTACCAATGTTATTACTGATAATTTGGTTCATTACTTGCAAGCATTGGTGGTACCATGTAATTTTGATTCCCATAGGAATGTTTGCTTTCCAATTTTTTAATGTAATAAATGACGATGCAAGCTTTGTTGATGAAGTAGAGATCTGGTGGCTTTTTCCAATAATGCTAGTAATAGTTCCTTTGGTATATCTTATCCGTGCTAAAATATCCAATAAACTGAAGGGTAACGATTTAAAGACTTTTGAAGAGGAGTTGACCATAAATAAAAGTTTATGGCAACAACTTAAGGATTTGTTTTAAACCCATATTTAAATTTAGAATTTAATATGTAACTTAGTGGCTTAATTATATATATAATTTTCGAAAAATAAATAACCAACCTCAAATAATTATTTATTATATATCGGAAATTAAATGTATTTCAACGAAACTAACAGAAACTTTAATAACAAAAAAAAACCGGAAGTAAACACTATTATTGACTGTAAGATGTATTTATAAACGTATGCGAAATAAATAGAATTAACATTTATTTAACATTTATATAACCTTTTTTCGGATTTACAGGTAGTATAACTTGTAAATATACAATTATCATAATTAAGCATAGTAACTTTTTTGAATGTAAGTTTGACCCATATTAACCTCACAAAAACTTACAACATGAAAAACTTGAAATTAATTATCGTAGCTTTAATCTTTACAGCAGGACTTTTTACTTCTTGTACCCCAGAAAGTATCCAGGATGAGCAAACCCCACAACAAATTGACCCATGGACGGTTACCCCTCCGAGACAAGGATAAAAAAAGCTTAATACAAGGAGGTATTGTAGTTTTAATAATAGCAAGTACTCCTTTTATATATTATGCATACGAAAGTTTCCCACTTGATTCACAAGTTTGGGAAACTTCTCTTTTTACGCTTACCACAAAATACCCTTCATTTTATCAGTACGCCTGGTTTTTAACAGGTAAAATAATTCCCCTAATAATTCTTCTCATTTGGTTTTTTACTTGTAAACATTGGTGGCACTGGATAATATTGGTGCCATTGGCCATGTATGTATTTCAACTTTGGGGAGTTATAAACCAAAGTCGAAGTTTGGATGAAGTGGAAATAATTTATTTAATTCCACTAATGATGGTTTTAATCCCTTTTGTTTATTTGATACGCGCTAAGCTTTTCAATAAAATACGAGAGGATGATCTTAAATCCTTTGAAGAGGAACTTCTACAAAAAAGATCTCTTTGGCAACAAATTAGAGACCTCTTCCGTTAATTTTCACTTATTAATTTAAAAAATTATTGCGTATCTTGAAATAGCAAGACATAGCCTTCAAACATGACAAAACCTAAGTCACCCTTTACACATGCACAGTTATTGCCACAAGAAGAAACTCTTGAAATAGCTCGGCAAAAAGGAGAATTATATATTGGTATTCCAAAGGAAGCCTACTTTCAGGAAAAACGTATTTGCCTTACCCCAGATGCGGTAAACGCCATCGTAAGCAATGGCCATAAAGTATTGATCGAAAAAGGAGCGGGCAACGAAGCCGGTTTTTTAGATCGGGAGTATTCGGAAGCCGGTGCAGTACTAACCGCCGATACAAAAAAAGTATTCGGCTGCCCCATGGTTCTCAAAGTTGAACCGCCTACGCTTGAAGAACTGGAGTTGATAAAACCAAAGACAGTACTTATTTCTGCCCTCCAACTTAAAACCCGTCAAAAAATCTATTTTGACACCCTTGCCAAAAAGAAAATAACTGCACTTGCGTTTGAATTTATAAAAGACGAAGATCACAGCTATCCAGCAGTTAAAGCATTAAGTGAAATTGCAGGAACTGCTTCAGTATTAATTGCGGCCGAATTAATGGTAAATGCTAAAAAAGGAAACGGTCTTCTTTTTGGAAATATTAGCGGGGTCCCTCCTATTGAAGTTGTTGTGATTGGCGCCGGTACCGTAGGTGAATTTGCCGTAAGATCGGCGCTCGGACTTGGTGCAAGCGTGAAGGTTTTTGACAGTTCAATCACAAAGCTCAGAAGCATACAGACCAATGTGAACAGAATTTTATACACATCCACTATTCAGCCAAAAAATTTAATGAAGGCATTATTGCGTTGTGATGTGGCTATTGGCGCAGTTCGTGGCCAAAATAGGGCGCCAATTATTGTAACGGAAGAAATGGTGAAAAACATGAAAAAAGGCGCTGTAATAATTGACGTTTGCGTAGATATGGGAGGCTGTTTTGAAACAACTGAAATGACCAGCCATGACAATCCAACAATAATAAAGCACGAAGTAATTCATTACGGGGTTCCAAATATCCCAGCTAGATATCCTAAAACGGCATCTATTTCAATCAGTAACATATTCACCCCCTATATATTGGAGATTGCCGAAAGTGGCGGCCTCGAAAATGCCATTCGTTTTGACAACGGTTTAAAAAATGGGTTGTACTTTTACCGTGGAATTTTGACCAATAAAGCGGTCGCGGATTGGTTTGATTTATCTTATAGCGATATCAACCTTCTATTTTTTTAATTTACTCTTTTTTATCCCATGAAACTTATTCACAGATTTGCCTTTTTTGGCGGAGGCTTTACATTAGGAATTTTTATTTTGATATTTATTCTAAACGGCAAAAAGACCTCTTGTTCCTATGGTCCCGAATCCCGTACCTTAAAAAATATCCGTTCCAAGAAGAGAGATTTTTCCGAAAACGCATTGATGGTTTTCGAGAAAAACAAACTGGATACAGCCCTGGTAGGAACACTGTTAACCGATGGTGATGTTTTGTTTTCTGAAAGCAATACCGACCTTGACTCTTGTAAACAGTATGTAATTGAAGGAAAAATTTCAGAAAAAAATCTTAAGATTAAAGTGGCCAATTGTGACAAAACAGCTACTGTATTCGAAGTTGAAATGGAATAGTTTTTTTCAAACTTCTAACTTACCTTAAAGCTTTCGGCGTTTTCTTTCTTTATTCAATAAATTAAGTTCCCTACTTGTCTGTCCGGCTACAGAAGTATTTTCCTCAGCACGGCGTATTAAATAAGGCATCACATCCTTTACAGGACCAAAAGGAATATATTTGGCTACATTATATCCTTCTTTTCCAAGATTGAAAGTAATGTGGTCGCTCATTCCAAATAGTTGTCCAAACCAAACCCTTCGGTCATTTTTGGCAATTTTCTTTTCCTCCATAATTTCCATTGCCAAATAAGTACTTATTTCATTATGGGTTCCTATGAAAAGGGAAATGTCTTCCAGATTATCCAATATGTAGCGGATTACTTCATTAAAAGTATCATCCGTTAACTTTTTACTTTCACAGATCGGAGATGGATATCCTTTTTCCTCTGCCCTGCTTGTTTCCTTTTCCATATAGGCTCCCCGTACCACTTTAAAGCCCAACTTGTAACCCTTTTCCTTTGCGCGTTGATGCATATTTTTTAGGTAATCCACCCGATCCCATCTATAACATTGAAGTGTGTTAAAAATGATAGGTTTTTCGGTATTGTACTTTTCCATCATCTCCTCGCAAAGATCATCTGCCGCATCCTGTATCCAGGATTCTTCAGCATCAATAAGCAAGCTAATATCACTTTCATGTGCCTGCTTTGAAATTTCATCGTAACGTGACCTTATTTTTTTGAACTCAAACTCTTCCGCTTCAGTGAGGGGCTGTTTTTCGGTTATTTTCTGCCAAACTTTGAATTTTCCGAACCCAGTAGGTTTAAAAACCGAAAAGGGCATCGCCTCCTTGTTTTCGGCGAAACGTGTAAGTTCCATCACTTTATTCGCGGTGGCATCAAATTGTTTTTCTTCTTCCTTTCCTTCCACCGAAAAATCCAAAACAGAATATACCCCCACACTATACAAACTATCTACCGTAGACAGGCAGTCCTTTTCGTTTACACCCCCGCAGAAATGGTCAAATACTGTAGCGCGGATCAACCCTTCGACCGGCAAATGCATATTAAGCGCAAATTTTGTAACCGCCGTCCCAATTTTCACCAAGGGTTCTTTCGAAATCATTTTAAAAAGAAAATAAGCGCGTTCCAGTTCAGAATCACTTTTGAGTTCAAAGGCGATTTCGGTATTTTCGAAAAGATTTTTTGATATCATAAATTCAAAGTAAAGTGTGCAAATATAGTTAGATTTGAATTCTCTTTAAACAAGATAACACATCAATATAAATGAATAAATTACTTCCCGAAAACGAATCGATTTTTCAAAATCAGAATGGCTGGGATGCTCTAAATAAAAGTATATCAGTCATTAATCCATCAAAAATATTTGTCCTGACGGATGAAAATACCCATATACATTGTCTCCCCTACTATCTTACAAAGCAAAATTCCAATAAACCTTCAGAAATCATCACCATTCCTGCCGGAGAAAAGCATAAAACGATACATACCTGCCTAAAGGTATGGGAAGAACTTTCCGATAAAGGTGCCGACCGCGACAGTCTTATAATTAATTTGGGTGGTGGTGTGGTAACGGATTTAGGGGGATTTGTAGCTTCTACGTTTAAACGTGGGTTAACATTTATAAATATCCCTACTTCCCTTCTGGCCATGGTCGACGCTTCGGTGGGTGGAAAAAATGGAGTGGATCTGGGACACATAAAAAACCAGGTAGGTGTTATTAATAATCCCCATCTGGTTATAGTAGATACACTTTTTTTAAAAACGCTACCTGCAGAGCATATGACTTCTGGCTTGGCTGAAATGCTGAAACACGGATTAATTCACAGCTCCAAGTATTGGGAAAGTACAAAAAATGCAGATTTTGAAAAAACATCGGAATTTGAAGAATTGATTTGGGAGTCGATTAAAATAAAATCTGAAATTGTAACCCAAGATCCTTTGGAAAAAAATCTTCGTAAGACTTTGAATTATGGCCATACCTTGGGCCATGCCATCGAATCTTACCGTATGGACAATCCTCATAATAAATCACTATTGCATGGAGAGGCCGTGGCTATTGGCTTAATCCTCGCCACTTATATTTCTTCAGAACTATTAAATTTTCCGAAAAACAGATTGAATGAAATAACCGAGTGTTTATTGAGGCACTTTCCCAAGCAATCTTTTAACCAAAATGAGATAGAAGATATTATAAAGCTGCTCATTTTCGACAAGAAAAACAAAAATGGGCAAGTGCTCTTTGTGCTTTTGGAAGACATAGGTAAGCACAAAACCGACTGTACAGTGTCTAATGAATTGATATTTAAGGCATTTGCCTATTATAAAAATTTCTAAAAAAAAACTTGTAAATATTTTTATGTCTTTTATTTTTGAATAGTTTTATAACCTAAATCAAAAGAAGCTTTTAATCAAATGAAGAGAGTTATTGTAGATTACCGAAAGTTAACCCCTGAGATTCTTTCCTTACTTGTGGAGAAATATCCTGATGGATATGATGATGACCATGTTATCACTTTTAAAAATGCTAAAAATGAAACGGTTGAAGCTGTAGAGGTAAAGACAGAAGATACAGTTTTTTTGGTAAAGGTTAGCTCACGGTTGGAAACAACAATGGCTAATTTTGATGAGGATGATTATGATGACGCTGACTTTAATGAACCTATCAGCGATATTCCGGATAAGAAAAAAATGGATGAAGAGGAATAAATTTTATTCCAAATAAAAAAAGGAGGCTTTATGGCCTCCTTTTTATAAATTAAATTTTGGTTTTAAGCATTTTGTAGTTTATGCTTTCCTTCTTTTATCTCTTCAATTAATTTGGAATTGAAGGCAGGTAAGTCATTTGGATTTCTACTTGTAACAAACCCTTTGTCAACAACTACTTCTTCATCTACCCAATTGGCTCCAGCATTTATTAAATCATCTTTAATAGAGCTAAAGGAAGTCATTTTTCTGCCTTTAACAACACCTGCCGAAATAAGGGTTTGTGGCCCGTGGCATATAGATGCTACCGGTTTCTTTTGATCGAAGAATTCCTTTACAAATTTTAAGGCATCTTCATTTCTTCTTAACTTATCTGGATTTATAACTCCGCCTGGCAATACAAGCGCATTATAATCAGATGCTTTTACGTTACCTAAGGTCTTATTTACGGTGTATTCATTACTCCAATTTCCATTATCCCACGCTTTTATTGTTCCGCTCTTTTCACTTACAATATCTACTTCAAAACCTTCTTTTTCCATGGCTTCTTTTGGGGATTTCAATTCAGATTCTTCAAATCCATCAGTCGCTAAAATTGCAATTCTCTTGTTCATAATCTTTCTTTTTTTAATTATATTTATTTTTAATCTAATATAATCAGAGAAAGGGTTGATGTCAATTTTGGCACATTAATGTTTTGCTAATCTTTGTTAAGGAAATTAAAAGCTCAATTTTTATTTAAGGTTTCGGCTTTTTTTTTATCCTCCTCAACTTTTCGTTTGTATTCGCGGAGCTCCTCCATTTCTCGTTCATATGAAAGTGTAGCGTTGTCAGTAGGAGTGATTTTTACATTTCTATAAAGCGCCCAATTCACCGTAAATTCTGCACCAAAAAACAAGATAAGGCAAGTGTAGTAAACCCATAGCAATATAAGCACCAAACTGCCGGAGGCACCATATACAGAAGCGGGATCTGATTTTGCAAAATAGAACCCAATTAAATATTTTCCTGCCAGAAAAAGTAACGAAGTCATAAAAGCTCCAATAAGATTAGTTTTCCACTTTATCTTAATATCTGGTAGCAATGTGAAAATAGCCGCAAAGAGTACCGTAATTATTATTTGTGAAAAAATAAAATTGAGTCCTTTTACTACCAGGGTTGATAGATCTGTATAATAATTGCCTATTAAATCGCTCAAGGCATTAATGGCGGATGTGATTACCAATGAAACAAGCAATAATAAGCCTATTGCGAGGACCATGCTGAAGGATACAGCTCTTCGCTTTAATGTAGCAATAAACGTATTTTTTTTAGCGCGAACGCTCCAGATATCGTTTAGGGCTTTTTGTAATTGAAAAAAAACTCCCGTTGCGCCAAAGAGCAACATTCCGATCCCAAAAATTATAAAAAGAATTGAACTGTCCTCCAAGGCGGCATTTATAATCATTGCCTGAATCATTTCTGCACTCCCCTCGCCTATTAGCCCACTAATTTCATGGGTTATTCTACCTTCAACGGCTTCACGCCCAAAAAAAACGCCAGCAAAATACACAGTAATAATCAAAAGCGATGGTAATGAAAATAGCGCATAATAAGCTATAACAGCACTTTTTGCCCATGGGTCATTTTTGTCCCAACTTAAATAGGTTTGCTTTAAGAGTTTTAAAAATTTCATAGTAGATAACGCTCTTTTATTATATTTCGGTGATGAATCTCGTGTCCGCCAATAATAAATCCTGCTGCCCGCACTGACATTTTATTTTTATTTGCAATACCCGCTTGCAATAACATTTTAGAATCAAAACTTTCAAAAAGATTTATAGTAGCGGTCCTAACGGCATGATATTCTTTTAACAAATCCTCACTATTTCTTTGGTTGGCATTGGCATTGGCCGCAAAAATGTTTTCATCGAAGCCTATTAATTCTGCATTTTCCGCGCGTGAAAAATAAAGGGCCCTATAACTAAAAACGCGTTCGGTATCAATCATGTGGAGTAGGATATCTTTTGGAGTCCATTTGTCTTCGGCATAACGATAGGTCCATTTTGGCGTTGGAAGATTTTCAAAAAATGCCAAGGTATCTAACAATCCGTTTGATAAGACTTCCGATAAGGAAATTTCCGCTACCAGATCAATATACCTTTTATAATACGGGTTATATTCAACAGAATTCAATTCGGAGACCTTCATATAATGGAGTTATTTTTATTTAAAGATAAAAAAAAACCTTTGCTGTTTGGCAAAGGCTTTAATCAAAATTAACTCTTGGTATCAAATCTCATTGAAAATGGAATGCAGCAAACGTTTTTTGTCATTAATGCTCTCTTCCATAGATATCATTGTTTCAGTTCTACTTACTCCTTCGATATCATCTATTTGATAAATTATATCTTTAGCGTGAGCGGTATCTTTAGCTCGTATTTTACAGAAAATATTGAATTTTCCTGTAGTAACGCTAGCAACGGTAACAAATGGTATTTCACTTATTCTTTCAAGAACAAACTGGGTTTGGGAAGTTTTAAAAATAAATACTCCTACATATGCAATAAATGAATAGCCAAGTTTTACATAGTCAACCTGTAAAGAAGAACCGGTAATAATTCCAGCTTCTTCCATTTTTTTTACTCTAACGTGCACTGTCCCCGCAGAAATCTCCAGCTTCTTGGCAATATCGGTAAATGGAGTCCGAGTATTATCAATAAGCATATCAAGAATCTTGTGGTCGGTGTCGTCTAATTTAAATTTGGGCATAATCTTTTCTTTTTTTTTTGCAAAACTATGAAGTTTTATGATATTTTAAAACAGTTTTATTGAAAATAAATTGCGTATTAGCCGTTTTTATTAACAATTTGTGAAATAATTTTTCCAACCGCCAATTTTTGTTGCGAATCTGTTAAAATTTCTACTGAATTTCCCATCTTTTCAATATGCCCAAAATAATTTTCAAGATTTCCTATTTCATCAATAACAGGTACAAATTCAATTTTTCCATTTTTTAATTTTTCAGCATATTGGATAGCTACGTCCGCTTTTTCGGCAAATCCTTCTAATTCTGAATTTCTAATGATAATATCCCTATATATATTTTTGTTTTCCGGAATGTTGAAGTATTCATTATAATCTGCTTGCTTTTCCTCTCCAATAATATCAAACAAAGCCAGCAGGGCATAAAATATAAATTCACGGGTCTTCTCTCGCTCATAGTCCTGCTTATAATGGCCCGCTTCGAATAATATAGTGGGAACGTTTGATTTCTGAAAAGTATCTCCCACACAGGCTTCATTGAATCTATCGTCAAACCTTCCCACCTGCCCCGGGATATATTTCTGCAATACATTGTTCATTTTCACAATTTTCTCCATCGCCAACTTTCTGCTTGCTGTAATTTTGCGCTCTTTATCGGCAGCTGGAGCCAAAAATGAAACAGTTGCCGGTAGACCGTTTGAAAGTCCAAATATGGAGCGCTGATCGTGCAGGTTGAGACATAAATTCGGGGAAACAGCTTTAAAAATTTGACGGAGCGTTTTACTTTCCTTTTGTGAAAGTTCCCGCGCATCTCTATTAAGGTCAATTTTATTATCATTTTCCCGTGTATACAGATTGGCGCCGTCAGGATTTAGAATAGGAAATACATAAAAGGTGTGATTTTTAAGGAAGGTATTTATTTGAGGCTGAAAATATTTCTTTTGGTTTAAAAATTTTAAAAAATCAAATACAGCTTTTGTAGTTGTTGATTCGTTACCGTGCATTTGTGACCAAGCCAAAATTACTTTTTGTCCATTCCCAATTTTTATGAGAGGGATGTCTTTTCCTAATTCTGAAATTCCGGGCACGGATATATCGTACAACTTTTTATACATATCCAGAAGCGGAAAAATGGTCTCTAAAGTAATGTATCTTCCTTTTAAATGAAGCTCAAAATTATCCCTATACCAGTTGTCTATTTCCATGTGCATTTTTATGAGTTTACAAAGTTAAACAAAGCTTAGTTTACAATTGTAAACAGAGAAAATGATTCCCTTTGTTGACAATCGTAAACAATTTAAGTGTTCAGATAAGTGTGAAATAGTAAAATTATAATCAATTTTATAAATTATAAATTAATAATCTTTAATTCAATTAGTTATATATTATTATATAAAGTTATTAATTACTGTACCGCTGTGTGTTTCAATCTATTATTTGCATGCTACACTATAATAATTTACATTTGTAAACGTTTTTGAATTGAACAACTTGTTACAATGGTAAACAGCACTGATTTTGCGAAAAGGCTTGAAAAAATATTCAATTTTTACGGATTGAGTGCAACTGAATTTGCTTCGGAAATGGATTTTAACCGCTCCACTATCTCACATATTTTGTCTGGTAGGAATAAGCCGAGTTTAGAATTTGTAATGAAACTTCTTCAAAAATTTCCTGAAGTAAAACTCAATTGGTTAATGAACGGAAAAGGAAATTTCCCTTCCACCGACCCTGAATCCGATTCTAAGATTCCTTTAAAGAAGCAATCTGAAACTTCTGTAAAATCCCCAGAGCTCTTTGCAGAAAAAACAAAACAGGCAGAAAAAGAAACTTTTGAAAATACAGAAGCATCTTCCAAAATAGAAAGGATCGTAATTTTTTATAAAGACGGAAGTTTTAAAGTTTACCAAAATTGAACAGTTCCGGGTAATTTTTCAGAAATTCGCATAAAACTTACTATGCGCTTTTTTTTATTGTTTGTGCTTTGCATTATCGCTAACGGATGCTACTCCCCCAAACGGGATTGTGCTTCTTTTAAAACCGGAACTTTTGAGTTTGAGGCCCTTTCTGGGACCGAGGTATTCAAAACTACTATAATCCGTAACGATTCCACTGAAATTGACTTTTATGAGGGCAAGACGGACACATCGTCCATTAGGTGGATCAATGACTGCGAATATATTGTAACGAAGATACACCCCACTAATATGGCCGAGAAAAAGGCAATCCACATAAAGATTTTAACTACCGATAGGGATAAGTACACTTTTGAATTTAAGGAAGTAGGAAAAACGAAAACGAGAAAGGCAACGGCAAGAAAGATTAAGCCTTAAATGCAATACTTTTAAAATTTAAGAAATTGAAAGCCGTAGAGTTTATTCTGAAAAATAGAAGTCAAGTGTTTCAAATAGATGTTTCTGTTCAATCGGTTTAGTTAAGTAGTCATTCATTCCACTTTTATTGCTATCATCTATTGCCTGCTGTGTAACATCCGCAGACAGACCTAAAATTATACTTTCTTTATTGGTCTTGCGTATCTGTTTGGCAATTTCAAAACCATCCTTTCCGGGCATATGAATATCCATAAAAATTAAATCATAAAACGTGGAGGCACACATTTTCAGGGCTTCATCCCCATCGGAAGCTTTATCTGCCAGAATGTTTATTTTGGAAAGAATTTTAACCAGAATCATTTGATTCATTTTGTTGTCGTCAACCACAAGTACTTTTAAGTTTGCAAAGTCTTTGTCCCGCTCCACTACTTTTGGATTAGCTATTGGGCTTTTTGACAACCGATAATCGAGTTCGACCTTAAAGATACTTCCCTTGTTTAAGGTGCTGGTAACTTCAATTTTTCCGTTCATCAAATCAATTAATCTTTTGGTTATTGCCAAGCCCAAACCGCTTCCCTGATGTTTTTTGGTTACACCGTAATCAAGTTGCGTAAATCTTTCAAAGATACTTTCTATTTTAGAATTCTCGATTCCAATCCCAGTATCCAAAACGCAAAACTTAACCTTCAGAAAATTTGTGGTTAAAATCTCTTCATAAACAATTTCAATTCTACCACTTTCAGTGAATTTTGTAGCATTGCTTATCAGGTTTGTTATTATTTGCTCGGTGCTCGAAAGATCACCAATAACAACATTAGGCGGGGAATTTTCATCAATATCTGATACAAGGACCAATCCTTTGTCCGTAATTATAGGTTTATAGATATCAATAATTGTTTTTATCAATAACTTAGGTTTAAAAGTGTTTTTTGAAAGTTTTACATTCCCAGATTCAATCTTATCAAATTGAAGTATATTATTGACCAAATTTAATAGGGTTTTGGAAGAATCTCTCATTAAATCCAGGTATTCCCTTTCATGCTCTTCTAATTTTTGACCTTCGAGAATTTCAGAAATACTTAGAATAGCACTGAGGGGAGTACGTATTTCATGGCTCATATTGGATAAAAACTGAGTCTTTGCCACAGAAGCCTCATCCGCCTTTTTTCTCTCTTTGCTTAGTTCCTGATTTAATGCCGTTAATTTTATGTTTGCATTCTCATATTTTTGGGATTGTTTATTTGCTAAAAGAAAAAAATAGGCAAGCAGGCTAATAATGAGTGAAAATAAAATCCCTATAAAAAGTGAAAATTTTTGGGAAGTACTTGCCTGTAGGGCCTCCTCACTTTTGTACATAAATTGAACACTCCATGGCTTACTAATTTTTTCATCAATATTTTTTAAGGTGTGCCGGAAAATACCATCAAATCCATGCTTTACTGGATTTGGGTCATTAAAGCTATAAAAAGTGGTGCCTAGTTCGTCTTTAATAAGAATACTGTATTCAATTAGTTTTGAACTTATATTGTCAAACTGACTTTTAAAATCCATCCCAGCTGAAATGGTACCCTGAAAGCTATTGTTAAAATATATGGGAACATCCACCAAAAAAGCTTTCCCGTTTTGGGTAAGGTTAACCCAAGGTGTAATATTGGTCATGGTATCCTCACTATGTTTCAACCAATCTGGGTACCGGTACTCAATCTTTGTTATATCCAATCCTATAACTTGCTTGTTGGGTTCCAGAGGCACTACCGTGCGGATAGTACCGGTACTGTCAATAAATTCAACAAATTTTAAAGCTGGGTTTTGAATTATTATTCTTCGGGAATCATTTTCCAGATATTTAAAAAAATCGCCATTACTTTCAACAATCCTATCCTTAAGACCTTGCAAGGAGAGAATATTATTATAAATGGTTCTTTCAAAATCTTGGGAAGCTAAACTTCCGGCCGCATGCAGTTGGCGTATTTTTTCTTCCTTGTGGATTTTTAAAGAATGTCCATAAATAAGAATACATAAAGTCGACAGAGCCAGGAATAAAATCGTGGACAAGATAAAATATCGAAAAGACCTTATTTTTAGGTTTATATTTATCAATGTTATAAGTGGAAAGATTAGTGCTATACATTAGCAATGTAGGAGTTTTAACGAAAAAACCCTACACAATAAACTCAAACTTTCACATTTTTCCTTTTATAATAGAATTTTGCTCTTCCATCAATCTTTCAATATTTGAAAGAAGCTGTATATCTTTTGACGTCTCAACCGTACTATCCTTGGGGTCTTCAGATTTTTTCTTAAAGCGATTTATGAATTTGATTACCATGAAAATGGTAAGGGCAATTATGAAAAAGTCCAAGAGTACTTCCATCAATTCGCCGTAACCAATAGCCACTTCCTCTGCGACGTCTGTTGCGGGACGAAGTATGTATTTTTTGTTTGAAAGATTGACGCCGTTTGTCAATAAGGACAAAGGAGGCATTACAATTTTTTTCACAATG
>JBBQQN010000088.1:0-13358 GCA_038215845.1 Flavobacteriales bacterium
GAAATAGAATACGATCTTGCCGTAAAAACCCGAAAGGATATTATTATGGCTACAGGCCGAAGCGATCATCCTAACCAAGTGAATAATGTTTTAGGGTTTCCCTTTATTTTCCGTGGTGCACTTGATGTGCGAGCAACAAAAATCAACGAAGCTATGAAAATGGCAGCCGTAAAGGCTTTGGCTGATCTTGCCAAGGAACCGGTGCCCGAGCAGGTAAATATTGCCTACGGCGAAACCAAACTAACCTTTGGAAAGGAATATATTATTCCGAAACCTTTCGACCCAAGATTGATTACAGCAGTACCTCCCGCCGTTGCAAAGGCAGCGATGGAAAGTGGTGTGGCCACCACCGCTATTACCGATTGGGAGAAGTACCAAGAGGAACTTTATGAACGGATGGGAAGTGACAATAAAATTATACGCTTGCTGGTAAACAGGGCAAAACTGAATCCAAAGCGAATTGTTTTTGCCGAAGCGGACCATTTGGATGTTATAAAAGCGGCACAGATTGTTCATGAAGAAGGAATCGGGATTCCTGTATTGTTGGGAAGAAAAGAAACGATCCTGGATTTTATGGAACAACTCGAGTTTGATGCAGATATTGAAATCATTGATCCCAAAAGTGATGAGAAAACTGATAAACTCAATTCGTATGCAGAAAAATTTTGGAATAAAAGAAGAAGGAGCGGTATTACCCTTTACGATGCCCAAAAACTGATGCGCGAACGCAACTATTTTGCTGGAATGATGCTAAATGAGGGCGATGTGGACTGTATGATTTCAGGCTATTCCAGATCGTATCCGTTGGTGGTAAAACCCGTTTTTGAAACTATTGGGCGCTTTGAGGGCGTTGGCAAAGTTGCAACCACAAACTTGATGCTTACCAAACGGGGACCATTATTCCTTTCAGATACTTCCATAAACATCGATCCTTCAGCAAAGGAACTGGCCAAGATTGCCCAAATGACCAACTATACCATGAAAATGTTCGGCCTTCAGCCTGTTATTGCCATGATTAGTTATGCCAATTTCGGTTCTTCCAAAGATCCCCATGCCAGCAAGGTACGTGAAGCTGTTGAGTTACTTCACAAAAGCAATCCTGATATGATTGTGGACGGCGAATTGCAAACCGATTTTGCATTAAATCCTGAAATGCTTCAGAAAAAATTCCCTTTTTCAAAACTTGCCGGGAAAAAAGTGAATGCGCTTATTTTTCCAAATTTAGATTCGGCCAACAGCAACTACAAATTGCTGAAAGAGCTGAATGGGGTAGAATCAATTGGGCCTATAATGCTCGGGATGCGCAAACCTGTGCACATTCTTCAATTAGGAGCAAGTGTTGAAGAAATTGTAAATATGAGTGCCGTTGCGGTTGTTGATGCACAGCAGAAGGAAAAAGGTGCTAGGGAACTACAGAAACAGGCCAAAAGCTAGGATTGAGTTTTATTTTTTTCACATTTTTCCCACTAGCATTTGCAAATAATTATACTATATTTGAAACCTTTAAGTTTTCGTTAACATATGATAACCCATATAGCGGGCAGACTGGTTGAAAAAAACCCAACCGATGTAGTGATAGAATGTAATGGAGTTGGTTATTTCATCAATATTTCGTTGCATACATTTTCCGAAATCCCCAGCAGTGAAAATGTCAAACTATTTACACATTTATTGGTTCGAGAAGATGCCCATATTTTATACGGGTTTTCAAGCTTGGCTGAACGCGAAATATTCAGATTGCTGATAAGCGTTTCCGGAGTTGGGGCAAGTATTGCAAGAACAATGTTGTCTTCCTTGGCTCCAGAACAAATATTGGATGCCATTTCGCTAAATGATATAACAACCATTCAGTCAGTTAAAGGTATCGGAACCAAAACAGCGCAACGCGTGGTTTTGGACTTAAAAGATAAGATTCTAAAAGTATATGGTTTGTCGTCAAATTCTGCCGGATCGAGCAATACTAACAAAAATGAAGCGTTATCTGCTTTGGAGACGTTAGGGTTTGCAAGAAAACAGACCGAGAAAGTTTGCGATGCCATTGTGAAGGAAAATCCGCAGGCTTCGGTGGAAATGATTATTAAACAAGCTTTAAAAAAATTGTAAAAATTGGGCGCAAAAAATTACGTTTACAAGATTAGCTTTTTCAAGCTCTTAGTCATTATATGTTTACTTTTCGGTGGTTACACAGCTGTAGCTCAGGATTCCACTGCCACAGGTTCTTCCATGGTCAGGATGGATCTGCCCAATCCAACCAGTATTAAGGACTTATATACCTATGACCCTATAACCGACCGTTATATTTATACCCAAACGCTCGGAAGTTTTAATATTACCTATCCCATTATCCTTACTCCTGAAGAATATCAGGACCTGATCCTTAAAGAGCAAATGAAGGCTTATTTTAAGGAAAAAATCGATGCTGCCGATGGCCGAAAGGAAGGAGCGGAGGAAGCCCAAAAAAACCTGTTACCCACTTTTTATGTGAATTCAAATTTCTTTGAATCCATTTTTGGCGGAAATACCATTGAAATAATTCCACAAGGATCTGTTGAGATGGATTTGGGGCTGTTGTATACCAAGCAGGACAACCCTGCATTTTCACCCAGAAACAGAAGTAATCTTTCTTTTGATTTTGACCAGCGAATTAGTTTAAGTTTACTTGGAAAAGTTGGGGAAAGACTTCAAATAACAGCCAATTACGATACAGAAAGCACCTTCGATTTTCAGAACCAAATAAAATTGGAGTACACTCCAACGGAAGACGACATTGTTCAAAAGATTGAAGTGGGTAACGTAAGTATGCCGCTTAACAGTACATTAATACAGGGAGCGCAAAGTCTATTTGGTGTAAAAACACAACTTCAGTTTGGAAAAACCACAATAACGGGAGTTTTCTCCGAGCAAAAATCAGAGACCCGAACGGTTTCTGCCGAAGGGGGCGCAACGGTAACTGATTTTGAGTTATTCGCTTTGGATTATGACGATAATCGTCACTTCTTCTTAGCTCATTATTTTAGGGATCATTACGACGATGCCCTTAAAAATTATCCTTTTATAAATAGCAACGTACAGGTTACGCGTATGGAAGTATGGATTACCAACCGTACCAGCCGCACGGAAAACGTTCGGAATGTAGTTGCACTGCAAGATATTGGGGAATCTGATCCCACAAACATTGGGTTGGATGTGCCACCCGGAGGGTTTATAAATGCTCCGAGAACGGCCTATCCCGATAATGGCAATAACGATTTTAACCCATTTGGAATAAACGGGGGTGCACAAACCATTCTTAATCCTGCAATTAGAGATATTTCTACTGTAGAACAAGGTTTTATGGGTGTTACCGTAAACGAAGGCATAGATTACGTAAAGTTGGAGAGCGCGCGCAGATTGGATGCGAGTGAATACCAGCTAAACTCACAATTGGGGTATATTTCCTTGAATCAGCGTTTGACCAATGATGAAGTTTTAGGGGTTGCATTTCAATTTACCGTTAACGGAAAAGTCTATCAAGTAGGTGAATTTTCAAATGATGGCGTAGAGGCAAACGGGGGCGGGATACCAACTGGCGGAGACCCAGGTAATCCAGGAAATGGAGAAGGTACCATAGCGCAGAACTTGGTAGTTAAAATGCTAAAAAGTTCAATTACGAATGTAAACGAACCGGTTTGGGATATCATGATGAAGAACATTTATCCTATTGGAGCATATCAGTTAGAAAAGGAAGATTTTAAGATGAATATTCTTTATACTGATCCTTCCCCCCTAAACTATATAAAACCAGTTGATGGCACCCCTTTTCCACAGCCAAATGAAAACGATCCAAATGATGTGGATATTGCCAATGCCACTTTATTGCGAGTTTTTAATCTAGACCGACTGAATTTTAACAACGATCCACAACAAGGAGGGGATGGCTTTTTCGATTTTTTACCGGGCATAACGGTTGATCAACAGAATGGGCGTATTATTTTTACTTCCGTAGAGCCTTTTGGTAATTATTTATTTGATGAATTGGACGACACGCCTAATGGTGGCCCAGAAAATTATAGCATTCCTGATACGTATAATCCCAACCAAAGTAAATACGTTTTCAATACCCTTTATAGCACCACAAAAACACAGGCTGAACAGCAGCAAAGCGAAAAAAATAAATTTCAATTAAAGGGAAGTTATAAATCTACTGGGGCTGATGGAATCCCCATTGGTGCCTTTAACATCCCTCCCGGATCTGTAACGGTAACCGCAGGTGGCCGAACTTTAGTAGAAGGTGTTGATTATACTGTAAACTATCAATTGGGAAGGGTGCAAATTTTGGATCCGGCACTCTTGAGCAGCAATACCCCAATTTCTGTAAGTACCGAAAACAATTCACTTTTTGGACAACAAACAAAACGTTTTACTGGGCTTAATGTTGAACATAAATTCAGTGATAAATTTCTTATTGGGGCTACCTATTTAAATTTGAATGAACGCCCGTTGACCCAAAAATCATCTTACGGGGTTGAGCCTATTAACAATACTATTTTCGGTATAAATGCAAATTATTCAACCGAAGTCCCTTTTCTAACCCGTTTAGTTAATAAGCTTCCGAATATTGATACCGATGTGGAGTCAAATCTTTCGCTTCGCGGAGAATTTGCATATTTAATGCCGGGAGCGCCCAAAGTTTCGGATTTTAACGGAAAAACCACGGTATATGTGGACGATTTTGAATCTTCACAAACAGGTAACGACATAAGCTCACCTAATAGCTGGTCCTTGGCCAGTACTCCCGTCGATTTTGGGGGCAATAAAAAAAATGACTTAACATATAACGACTTAAGGGCAAAACTTGCTTGGTATACCATAGATCCAGTTTTCTATAGTGGACAAAGACCTAATGGAGTCACCGATCAAGATTTATCTTCTCCTTTTACACGACGTGTTTTTAGGGACGAAATTTTCCCTAACCAAGATATTATCCAAGGGCAGACACAAGCATTGTTTACTTTGGATTTAGCCTATTATCCTTCACAAAGGGGACAATACAATTTTAACCCTCGGGCCACAGACGGGAATTTGCCAGATCCACAAAATAATTTTGCCGGGATCACAAGAGAACTTACCACCACAGATTTTGAGCGTTCTAATGTAGAATATATTCAGTTTTGGGTAATGGATCCCTTTATCTATGAGGAAAATAATGCAAACCCTGGAGGTTCCATCAATTTTGACCTTGGGAATATTTCAGAAGATATTTTAAATGATGGGAAAAAACAATATGAAAATGGTTTGCCAGAAGATGGAGGTGATGCCAATACCACAACTAGCGTTTGGGGTAAAGTGCCCGCTAACCAGTCCTTAGTATATACTTTTGATACTGAAGGACAGCAACGAACCAACCAGGATGTTGGTTACGATGGTTTAAATAATGCAGAAGAAGCAGCAAAATACCCTGGTTTTGGAGATGATCCCTCAAATGACGATTACGAATACTTTTTACAAGCCAATGGAAATATTCTAGACAGATACCAAAAATATAATGGGTCTGAAGGAAACTCCCCCGTAGAGGTAACCAATACCAATCGAGGTTCTACCGCACAGCCAGATGTGGAGGATATTAACCGTGATAATACCATGAACACGGTAAATAGTTACTTTGAATACAATGTGCCTATTTATCCGGGAATGAATATTGACAACAACGATTACATAACGGATGTTAAGGAACTGGAAGTAACTACCCAAACCAACGAAGTAATTCCGGTACGTTGGGTACAGTTTAAGGTGCCTATCAGTAAGCCGGATAAGGCTGAAGGTGGAATTTCCGATTACCGATCAATCCGTTTTATGCGACTTTTCCTTTCCAAATTCTCACAAAACACAATATTGCGTTTTGGATCGATGGAACTGGTGCGTGGAGATTATAGAAGATTTCAACAAACCCTTGATATTACTGGCGAAGACCCAACACAAGACGATACCACTTTTGAAGTGGAAGCGGTAAGCATCGAAGAAAATGAAAATCGCGAACCAATTCCTTATGTATTGCCTCCGGGAGTAACTAGGGAAGAGCTTAACAACAATAATAACATTATCCGCCAAAACGAGCAATCACTTTCTTTAAGGGTTTGTGGACTTGAGCCAGGCGATGGCCGAGCCGTTTACAAGAATTTCAATGTGGACATGCGCCAATACAAAAATCTTGAAATGTTTATCCACGCCGAATCCTTGGTTAATCAAGCCATGCTTTCCAATGGTGAATTGGTGGCATTTATGAGAATAGGGAATGACCTTACCAATAATTATTACGAAGTACAGATACCGCTAAATCCTACAAATTTTGGTGCCGGTACTTCTGAAGAAATATGGCCACTTTCCAATAGACTGAACTTACCTTTAGAATTGTTGCAGCAAGTAAAGGTTCGTGCCTTGGGTAATCAAGACCCTACAGAAACTACCTTTTATAGCCAGTCTGAACTAGAAGGCGGTATGCCCAATGGGGAAAATGAATTGCGCATAGGAATAAAGGGGAATCCCAGTTTTGGAACAGTACGAACTATAATGCTTGGGGTGAGGAATTCTTCAGGAAACGATATTTGTGGAGAAGTTTGGTTTAACGAGCTTCGCCTTTCGGAATTGAAAAACCAAGGAGGCTGGGCCGCTGTAGCTAGCTTGGACGTAAATTTTGCTGATTTTGCCTCAATAAGTGCTACCGGAGGCAGAAGCACTATCGGTTTCGGTTCAATTGAACAGGGGCCCAATCAGCGTAGCCGTGAAGATTTACAACAATATGATGTGGTTACCAATGTAAATTTGGGCCAACTGATGCCAAAAAAATGGGGAATCCAATTGCCATTCAACTATGGCCGTGGAGAAGAACTTATAACCCCTCAGTACGACCCCGAATTTGACGATATAGAACTTGATGAAAGTCTTGCTAATCCCACAAACGGAAGAACCTCTGACGAAATTAAGCAACAGTCCGTCGATTATACCAAAAGACAGAGCATCAACTTTATAGGTGTTAGAAAAGAAAGGACGGGTGAAAGCAAACCAAAAATTTATGATGTGGAAAACTTTACGGGTTCATTTTCCTACAACCAAGTAGACCACCACGATTTTGAAATTGAAGATGCTTTGGAACAAAATGTAAGGGCTGGCGCTACCTATAATTATAATTTTGTAGCAAAACCTCTCGAGCCATTTAAGGAGAACGATTCCATTTTCCGAAGTAAATACCTGCAGTTCCTAAAAGATTTGAACTTCAATTATTTGCCTACAAATATTTCGGTGAGTTCAAACGTAGTTCGGCAATATAACGAACAAAAATTTAGGGAACTTAACTTGGAGGAAGGGTTTAAAGGGCTTCCAACCCTTTATCAACGCAACTTTTTATTTGATTGGCAATACACCCTTAATTATAATTTGACTAAATCATTGCGTTTCAATTTTGCATCCTCAAATAATAGGATCATTACCAATTATATTGACGAGAATGGTTTTGCAGACGATTCTATTGGAATATGGGATGGGTTTTTCGATATTGGCGATCCCAACCAGCATTTTCAATCCCTTCAATTAAACTATGATCTGCCTTTTAGTAAATTCCCTTTCCTTAAATTTATAAGGGCTACCTATTCCTATCAGGGCGATTACCAATGGCAGGCAAGCAGCGATTTGTTTAACGCTATACCAATTACATTAAGTGATGGTACTACCCAAACGTATAATTTGGGTAACTCAATCCAAAATGCAAGCACGCACAAGATAAATTCCACGATAGACATGAACGGTTTTTATCGTTATGTTGGGCTTACCAAACTTAAAAAATCTACTAGGGCACAAAAATCCCCTGGCGATCTTAAAGGTGGAGGCGAAGGAGGCAAGGAAAAAGGAGAAGGTTCCAAAGGCGGTAAAGAAGGAAAAGAAGGTGCTGAAAATAGTAAAAACAGTCTTTCAGAAGGAGGTAAAGGAGGAAAAGGAGGAAATGGCACCCCGAGTGTTCTTGGTGGTGGCGATGCTGCTTCTGGCGGAAGTTTAAATACTGGCGAAAAAGCAATAAATACGCTTATAGGCCTGGCCACTTCCCTTAAAAAAATTCAATTTAACTATCAGGAAAACAATGGTATTTTCTTGCCGGGTTATACACCCTCCATTGGTTTTATAGGAACCCTTAAGCCAACTACCGGATTTACTTTTGGAAGTCAAGCTGAAATAAGGGATTTAGCTGCCCGAAAAGGTTGGTTGACACTGTATCCGGAATTTAACGAACAATATACAGAAGTTGAGACCAGACAGATGGATATCCAATTGAACCTGGAACCCGTTAATGACTTAACGATCGATGTTAACGGAAGCCGGATCTATTCTGAAAATTATGCCGAAAATTTTATAGTTGAGGACGGGCTCTATAGATCGTTGACCCCAAACACTTACGGTAACTTCACCATTTCCACCTTGTTGATAAAAACGGCCTTTAGTGCGAGTGACGAAACTAGTTCAGTGGCATTTGACGATTTCAGAAACAATCGATTAGTAGTAGCGAACAGACTGGCTGAAGACTACTACAATGGAGGAAGCGTACCAAGAACAGAAGATGGTTTTCCAGTAGGTTTTGGGAGAAATAGCCAAGATGTATTGTTGCCTTCGTTTTTATCTGCCTATAAAGGAAGTAACGCCTCAAAGGAAAAAACAGGTATATTAAGGGATATTCCACTTCCAAACTGGGATATTAAATATACTGGCTTAATGAAAATTGCGTGGTTTAAGAAAAATTTTAAACGTTTCTCTTTACAGCATGGTTATAGGGCAGCCTATACCGTAAACCAATTTCAGTCTAATTTGGATTATGATACTGAAAACCCCGGCGCTTTAGATCAAGCCGGCAATTTTAAAAGTAGGACCTTATTGACAAACGTAAATCTTACCGAACAGTTTTCGCCTTTAATCCGCATAGATTTTGAAATGAACAACTCTATTAAAATACTTGCAGAAATGAGGAAGGATAGAGCACTGTCTTTAAGTTTTGCCAATAACTTGCTTACCGAAATAAAAGGAAACGAATATATTGTTGGGCTAGGATACCGTATTAAAGATTTAAGAATAGCTACTAATTTTGGAGGTAAAAAATCTGTATTGCAAAGTGACCTAAACTTTAAGGTGGATCTTTCAAGAAGGGATAACATAACAATTATAAGGTATTTGGATTTAATAAACAACCAAACCACCGCAGGACAGACCATCTATGGCGCTCAGTTAACGATGGATTATGCCTTGACCAAAAACCTTACGGCCTTGTTCTATTACGATCATACATTTTCTAAATACGCCATTTCAACTGCCTTCCCACAAACAACTATTCGCAGTGGTTTCACCTTGCGCTACACGTTTGGGAACTAAATAAAAAACTTTAACTTATATATAATCATGAATACACCTGCTAATTTAAAATATACCAAAGATCACGAATGGATTAAAATTGATGGTGATATTGCCACAGTTGGAATAACAGATTTTGCCCAAGGGGAATTAGGCGATATAGTCTATGTAGAAGTAGAAACAGTAGGCGATACTTTGGAAGTTGAAGAGGTATTTGGAACCGTGGAAGCTGTTAAAACCGTATCGGACCTTTTTTTACCATTATCCGGTGAAATCATTGAATTTAATGAGAGTTTGGAATCTGAACCAGAAAAAGTGAATTCAGATCCCTATGGCGAAGGATGGATGATAAAAATGAAAATCACAAATCCCGATCAAATTCAACAACTCCTAGATGAGGCAGCGTATAAAGAGCTTATTGGGAAATAAACCGCTACTTCTTATTGCAGTCTTATATAGTTGTCTAGTAACCGTACTCTTTCTTATTCCAATAGGGGGTTTTCCAAAGGTTGGCTTTACTGGCACAGATAAGATAGTTCATATTCTTATACATATTATTTTAATGATTTCATGGCTGCTTTACTTTTACGTAAAGGATGGCCATCGACTTCAAAAGCGAAGAGTGATTATAATATTGGCTATTATCTTTCTATATGGCATAATAATTGAGCTATGTCAGCACCTGTTCACCGTCTCAAGAGAGGCAGATTTGCTGGATTTGTTAGCAAATTTGACAGGAGCGGTGCTCGGAATTTTCTTCTTTAAAAAGCTAAGAAGCATTTTTAATTTTTAAAATTTCAATTAAGTTTTAAATTCAACAAGAATTTCTATATTTTAGCAACACGTTAAACACAAGATTATGGAACCCAAAAAAAACCCGAAAGCCGACGTAAGTAGAAGGAGCATGCTCTTCTTCCAACTTGGTATGGTGCTTATGCTGTTATTCGCTTGGCAAGCAATAGAATGGAAGTCGTATGATAAATCCGATAACGACTATGCGAAGCTAGATGTAGGCGATGAATTGGAAGAAGAAATTCCAATCACACAACAGTTAACCCCACCACCACCACCACCGCCACCGCCACCAGCACCGGAGGTAATCGAGGTAATGGAAGACGAAGATGAAGTTGAGGAAACCATTATTGAATCTACCGAAACCCATCAAGATGAAAAAATTGTTGAGGTGAAGGAGATTAAAGAAGAAGTAGTAGAAGAAGAAATTGCAGATGTACCCTTTGCCGTTATTGAAAATGTGCCTATTTACCCAGGGTGCGAAAACGAAAAAGGAAACGACGCAAAAAAGAAGTGTATGTCCGGAAAAGTTGCGGAGTTTATAAATAAAAAGTTTAATTCTGAACTGGCCAGCGATCTTGGTCTTGAAGGTAGACAACGTATCTCCGTACAGTTTAAAATTGATAAAAACGGAAAAGTTGTGGATGTACGTGCTCGTGCCCCACATCCTAGATTGGAAAAAGAAGCAGTAGATGTAGTGCAGTCTTTACCCAATATGACTCCTGGAAAACAGAGAGGAAAACCAGTAGGGGTGCTTTATTCCCTTCCTATTGTTTTTGATATACAATAAAGTACTTTAACATAAATTATATATCCAGCTCTTGAACTTCAAGAGCTGGATTTTTTTTTGGCACAACCCTTGTAATTCATAATGTTCAACTCTAAATTAAATCATTATGAAATCAAATGAAAAAAATTTCCAAAACAAAAGAGAGGAAAAGAAACTGGTGAATATTAAATGGAATTCCCGTTTCTTTTTTCAACTCGGATTGATTGTAAGCTTGCTGGTAGTTTTCTTTGTAATGGAAAGTACAGTGGGTTTAAAAGTTAATCATGAAAGCGCCAAATTTAAATCTACTCTTGAAGAACCACCTTTCATTAATTATGTGTTGGAAGATGAAAAACCGAGAAGGGTTGAAAATAATATAAAAAAGACTGAACCTAAACCCCAGCCGCAAAAGGTTTTAAAAAGCAATGATTTTGAGCCGATTAAAAATGATTTTCCTACCATTGATGATATAATTTCTGGGGACAATGCACCTATAGAACCAGACCTTCCGACTGTTGTTGATAATGCCCCGCCCACTAACAAAGTTCCTTCAAATATTATGAATGTGGAATTTGTACCGGTTTTTCCTGGTTGTGAAACAATGGGCACCAAATCCGAAAAAATTGCTTGCATGTCCTCAAAAATAAATGTATTTATCAATAAAAATTTCAGACAGGAACTGTTGGAAAATTTACCGTCAAATCAATCCCAACGTATTTATGTACAGTTTAAAATAGGAACCGATGGCTATGTTACGGACGTTGTTGCAAATTCAAATAATCCATTACTGAAAAATGAAGCACAAAGGGTAATTAATAAATTGCCAATCATGCAACCGGGCAAACAGGGCGACACAAAGGTGGAAGTCCTTTATACCGTTCCCATAGTTTTCAGGATTCAATAATTTAATTAAAGACAAATTTTTAAAGGCGCCAATAAAAAAATGGCGCCTTTTTTTGAATCCGGTCATTCCAAAAAAACTGTATCTTTCGGTCATAAACAAACTACACCCCATGAAGCAGTTTTTTTCGGTTCTTATCTTCTCAATTTCTATTGTCAGTTTTGCCCAAAATCAGTTGGCCCAATATGAAAAGTATCCCGTTTTTGAAACCTGTGCAAAGGTGGAGGTGGAAGCGCTTGAAAATTGTTTCAATCATACGCTTCAGGAATTTATATATAAAAATTTCAAAGTGCCGGAAATTGTATTTTCTGAAAATTATCAGGGCAACGTAAACGTGCTGTTTGAAGTAACTAAAGAGGGCAAATTCAAAGTGCTCTATGTAGATGGAATTTATGATGAATTAAAGGAAGAGGCCAGAAGGGTTTTTGGCGCCCTTCCAACAGTGGAGCCTGCCACATATAATGGTTCGCCTACCTATGTGCAGTTTACGCTTCCTATTGCCATTCCCCTTCGGGCTCCGGGAGATGCCATTGTGTATATGGGCAAAAAAGAAAATTCCGAAAAAAACAAAAGGGAGCAATTGGTAAATGAATACGATGCCCTCGAGAATTTGCCCTATAACAATGAAGAATACAGTAGCAATATAAATATTCCACTTTCCCACCATAATTACAGCCTTTTTGACCCTGCGCTGAACCGTGTCGGTCTTAACAACCACACTGCACAAAAACCATATATATATTCTGAAGTAAATAAATACTATGATTTTGAAGCGGAAAACGAAAAATTATTGAAGGACAAAACCTCTTGGTTCGGAAGAAAACTTTGGAACGAGCATCTTGTAACTATTAAAGGAGAAGATTATTGGCTAACGCTTGATGCAGGCGTAGACCTGCAAGCAGGAAAGGATACCGATGCAAATATTGATACCTATAACAATACCCGTTTGGTCTATACCCAAGGTGGGATCGGAAAAAAAATTGGATTTTTTGGGGTAATTTATGAAAGCCAAGGGCGTTTTGCAGATTATTTTAACCGCTATGCCGAATCCATAAGACCGGATGGAGGTAATCCTGCTATTATCCCAGGGCGTGGAATAGCAAAAAAGTTCCGGAAAGATTCCTATGATTACCCTATTGCAACTGGACATATATCCTATACACCTTCAAAATATTTCAATATCCAAATTGGCCATGGAAAAACATTTATTGGGGACGGTTACCGTTCTTTATTAATGAGCGACAACGCCAGCTCATACCCATTCTTTAAACTGAATACCACTTTTTGGAAATTAAAATACACAAACACATATATGTCTCTGCGCGATGTAAGGACCGAAGTCACGGAAGACGGTTCCTTTCGAACAAAATATATTGCCAACCATTATTTGAGCTATAATATTACAAAACGCCTAAACATTGGGCTTTTTGAATCGGTGATTTGGCAGAATGACAATGGGAGGGGTTTTGACGTCAATTATTTAAACCCCATTATTTTTTACCGTGCCATAGAATTTTCAACCGGCTCGCGGGC
>JBBQQN010000089.1:0-13301 GCA_038215845.1 Flavobacteriales bacterium
GATAACGGCAGCATAAGCTCCGGTGGGACTTTGCTTGGGCCCAAAAACGTTGAAGTAACGCAAACCAATGGTTGGGGTGCCGTAGGTTTTGAAAAAAACATCGGTATATAATTCATTTACCAATTTGGTAACGGCATAGGGCGATAAAGGTTTACCTATATTGTCCTCTACTTTTGGCAGAGCAGGACTATCGCCATAAGTGGAACTGGAAGCTGCATAGACCAATCTTTTAACGGTTTCGCTTTCCTTTTGTGCTACCAACATATTTAAAAATCCGCCAACATTTACATCGTTGGAAGTTATTGGATCGTTGATGGAACGCGGCACGGAACCAAGCGCAGCTTGATGCGAAACAAAATCAATACCTTCCATTGCCTTTTTGCAGGTTGCAAGATCGCGGATATCGCCTTCCATAAACTCAAAACTGGGATGGTTTTTAAATTCCGCTAGGTTTTTCATAAACCCAGTGGCCAAATTGTCCAGCACCCGCACTTTTTTGGCATCGTTTTGAAGCAAATATGCAACTAGGTTGGAGCCTATAAAGCCGGCGCCGCCAGTGATTAGGAAGTTGAATTTTGAAAGATCTGTGGGGTGGTATTTGGGAGTGTTCATGTGGGTTGTGGGTTGTGGGTTGTGGGTTGTGGGTTGTGGGTTGTGGGTTGTGGGTTGTGGGTTGTGGGTTGTGGGTTGTGGGTTGTGGGTTGTGGGTTGTGGGTTGTGGGTTAAAATTAAAAAAAATAATAATTACAAGCCGATAAAGCAATTACTTTAAACTTTCCATTCTCTTTCAACGTAATTGATAAATGAATGTATTTTCCCTCCCAATAAATCATATTTTGCAATTAATTCGGAAACGGAAATTTCTGGATAAATAGTGTTCAACATTTCCAATTGCGATATACATTCCAATAAGGAAGCATGTGCATAAACCAAAAACTTAATAAAATCCTGCTTATAACGACGTCTTCCATACCCTTCAACAATATTGTCTTTTATGGACATTGCCGATCTTCTTATTTGAGAACCTTGTTCATACTTCTCAAATGAAGGTAACTGTGCAGTCATTTTATGAACATCAATAGCATATTCAAAAGCTAGGTTGTAAACATCAAGGTCCTTATAACTTTTCATATTTATTAGTTATGGGTTATTTCTTAATATCGATCCCCTTCAACAGACAACTGACAACCGACAACCGACAACCGAGAACCGAGAACCGAGAACTGACAACTGACAACCGAGAACCGAGAACTACAAACATCCATCAATAAGCTTTTTAGGAAAAAAGGATTTTACATCGAATATTACGACGCTATCATTACTATATTTATTGAGATCGAAATTTTTAAAATTTTCATGGGAAACGGCCAGGATGATAGCATCGTAGGTATTTAAATCCTTTTCATCAGAAATAAGGGGAAGACCAAATTCCCGTTTTACTTCTTCCGCATTGGCCCAAGGATCGTAAACATCAATATTTAAGTTATATTTCCTAAGTTCATCAATTACATCAATTACTTTACTGTTTCGTATATCTGGACAGTTTTCCTTAAAGGTGACGCCCATCACCAACACATTGCCATTTTTTACTTTACAGTCCTTAGCTATCATTAACTTTACCACTTCCTGGGCAACATAATTTCCCATGCCATCATTCATCCGTCTTCCTGCAAGGATAATTTCGGGGTTATAGCCTTCTTCCTGCGCCTTTTGTGCCAAATAGTAGGGATCTACCCCAATGCAATGCCCGCCAACCAAGCCGGGAGTGAATTTTAAAAAATTCCATTTGGTCGCCGCGGCTTCGAGTACGTCTTGGGTGTCAATATTTAAAAGGCGGAAAATCTTTGAAAGTTCATTTACAAAGGCAATGTTGATATCACGTTGCGAATTTTCAATCACTTTTGCGGCTTCTGCTACTTTAATCGAAGGTGCTAAATGCGTACCGGCTGTAATAATGGAAGCATAAAGATCGTCAATATATTTGGCGGCCTCGGGGGTGGAGCCGGAAGTAACCTTTAAAATTTTTGTAACGGTATGCTGTTTGTCGCCTGGATTGATCCGTTCGGGCGAATAGCCCGCATAAAATTGACTGTTGAAGCGTAACCCTGAATATTCCCCGAGGATAGGGACACAAATATCCTCCGTAACGCCGGGATAAACTGTGGATTCATAGATTACCACATCATTTTCCTTTAACAATTTCCCTATGGTTTCACTTGCCTTTTGAAGGGGAATAAGTACGGGTTGATTGTATTTATTGGTAGGGGTTGGCACTGTAACTATGTATACAGTTGCTTTAGCGATCTCGGCAGGATTATCCGTAACGGTAAGTCCGCTAGGCCCAGTTTGGGCTAATACGGCTTTCAGTTCTTCGGAAGTTATTTCAAGGGTGCTGTCCTTTCCATTATTGAGTTCATTAATCCGTTCGGCATTAATATCAAAACCTATTACTTTATATTTTTCAGCAAAGGCTACGGCAAGCGGAAGTCCTACATATCCAAGACCAATTATTGCAATGGTGGGATTTTGTTTCATCGAAGTATTATTTTGGGGGAATAAAAAAGGCTAATGAGTTGAATTATTTTTTCTAAGTTGCAAAATTAGGGGTTTTCTTATAAAAGGTTGTGTTAATATATCCTAAATCACAGGCTAATATAGGTAATGGTGAAGCAAGTATAATAGAATGGATTATGTGGAGGAACAACTTTTTGTTTTAGGATTGCAATTTAGGTCTCGACTGCGCTCGACCAAGACAATAGAGCTATTTTGCTTTAAGTAAATATTTATTGGGGGGATATTACTTTCTTTTTATGGCCTTTTTAAACCTATCCAAAAGGGTGGGAGGTTTTATATCTTCATGATATCCATTTCCATATGCTCCATAACTCTGGCTATAGCCATAGCCGTACCCGTAACCATAACCTCGCGCGGATTTTTCAAAATAATCGTTAAGGACTACACTAATATGTTTTACTTCTCCTGTTCTATATTTTTCGTTTACGAAAGTGAACATATTTTTATGGGTATAGTTAAAACGAGCCAAGTAAATAGTGGCATCAGCATGCTTCATAAGCTCAAGGGAATCTGAGACTAAGCCCATAGGTGGAGAATCGAGGATAATATAATCGTAAATTTCCTTTAGCTCATTTATTAATTGTTCCATACGTTCCCCCAACAATAATTCTGAAGGGTTTGGCGGAACGGGGCCAGAGGTTATTACATCCAGATGGTCAATTTCCGTTTTCTGAATAACATCCGCTAAAGTGGCTTCATTAATAAGATAGTTTACCACTCCAATCGAATTGTCCTTGTGAAAATCGCCAAATATTTTGGGTTTTCGCAAATCGAGGCCTACTAATACCGTCTTTTTTTCACTTAATGCAAAAACGGAAGCAATATTAATAGAACAAAAGGTTTTACCTTCCCCACTCACTGAAGAGGTAATTAGTACCGTTTTGGCACCCTCGAGTCCCTGTTTTTTATATATAAATTGTAAACTGGAGCGGAGAGCTCTAAAACCTTCAGCAATTGCCGATTTTGGCTTGGTTAGCACTACAAGGTTTGTATCTATATGGCTTTGGCCAATTATACCCAACAAAGGAATATTTGTTATGCGCTCCAAATCTTGGACATTACCGATTTTATTATCAAAAAAGACTTTTACAAACACGACCATAAAAGGGAGTAGAAATCCAAAGATACCTGCCAAAATATAGTTGAGTTTGGTATTGGGTCCTACTTGTCCGCCCCCAGTATCTTTTGCCGGATCAATTATTTGAACATCACTTACATTGGCCGCTTTTACTAGACCAGCCTCACTGCGTTTTGAAAGAAAAAGATTATAAGTGCCTTGGCTCAAATTATAGCGCCTTTCTATCTTTAAAAGATCTTGCTGCTCTTTGGGCAATTTGCGTATCTCGGATTCATATTTTCCAATATCTTGGTTTATTGAGCTCAATTCCTGATTTTTTAAACCTTTTGATGAGCGAATGTTTTCCAATAAAACGGTTTTAACCGCATCAATCTTTCTATCAATATCGTTAAAAATGGGCGCTCCGTCCTTAAAGGAATATTGTAGCTTATTGCGTTCCTCGGCAAGAGCTACAATTTTTCCTACCCCTCCTATTATACTACCTTCAGAAATTCCAGCTACTGAAGGGGCCGGCACGTTCCGGTAATCGGAACTTTTAATAAGATAGTCCTGGAGCGTGTTGTAATAACTCAACTCACGATTTACCCCTTCTTTTCTTATATCCAGCGCATTCAGTTTGGAGTTAATATCAGTTCCCTCGCTTTCAAGATCGAATATCTCGTTTTTGTTTTTGAATTTATTGAGTTCATCCTCAACTGAGGACAGTTCAACAGATTTTATGGCGAGGCTACTGTCAATGAATTTTATGGTTTTAGTGGCAAATAGGTTTTTACGCTCCAGCATATCCTGGCTTAACACAGCTACCGAACTGTTTAAATAGTCCACCAATTTGGCTTTATTATTTCCCGTAAGACTCATTCTGAGTACAGAAGAGCCCGCACTTTCTGGTCTTATATTTATACCTAGGTATTGCTTAACAACTCCATCATAATTGCGAAAAACTATATAATATATATTCCCGGGATGTGAGACCATTTCTGGGTTTGGCATAAATGTGCCACTAAAAAAAGACTGATTTATTTTTTGCCCTATTTTATAATCTTTTGAAAATTTTACAGCTTCAATATATCTGCTGCTATTTTCTTTAGTACTATAATTTTGCATGAGCACGTTGCCACCCTCAAAATTGGCACTTAAGTTGAAGGTTACTGAATCCTTAAAGACCACTTTTAATTGTTTACCCAAGATTTGAGGTTGTGTAGTATCTACTTCCACAAAAAAAGGGGTTTGCTTATAGGCATCCACTTGCTGGTATTTTCCTTCCTTTAAATAGTCCATATAATATTGCAAGCGCTCCACCACTTTTTCGTTATGTGATCGAGACTGAAGGGTAATAACAGCAGTATTTACTTTATCTGTGGTTCCGCCCCAATTAAAAGTAAGGCTGGTATTAGTTGTAAAGAAAGGATTTTGGTCATCCTTAATAGATACCAAATTAGCCATTTGGTAAATGGGCAACTTGCGTACATTAATATAGTAGGCTATGGAAAAAGCAAGCAATAAGGAAATAAGAAATAATGGCCAGTACCGAATTATCTTAAAGAGAAACACTTTAACGTCAAAAGTAGAATGGCTCTCATTTATTTCAAATTCTTCGCTCATAAGATTATAATCTGGTAAATAACAAAATTGTTGTAGTTAAAGCGGTAAACACAGATAAGATAGTAGTAAAAGATTGTAGTCCCGTAGTTCCCGTACCCAAAGATTTTTGAGGCAATGGGTTTATTAAGATGAGATCATTCGGTTTTACGTAATAATAGGGCGAATTCATCGCATCCAAAGTTGTAAGATCTATATGATGAACCTTTTGGCCAGCTGGGTATTGACGGATTATCACTACATCGGTTCTATCCCCGGTAATGGTAATATCGCCACTGTTGGCTATGGCTTCCATAATACTTACCTGATCCCTATAAATAATCTTGGAGCCGGGCCCACCTATTTCGCCGTTTATGGTATAGCGTATACCGGCCAATTTTACGGTTACAAAAACATTGGCTTCTTCCTTAAAATAATCCTTTAAAAGTATTTCTTCCAACTTTTCACGGACTTCTTCAACAGTATAGCCCAAGACGTTCATTTCGCCAATACTCGGGATGCGAATATTGCCATGGTCGTCCACGACAAAACCATCATAATAAAGCTTTTCTTCCCCCGTAGCATTTGGGTTTGCATCGTTAATAGGGTTAAAGATTCCCACGGTTTCCTGATCAAGTGCTTTTACCCGGATGCTTAGCAGATCGTTTATCTGAAGCCTATACGGTTCTTGCCGCTTTCTTAAAATGGCAAGTGTGTCAGTAGTGGCAGCGTCTTCCTGTAGATATGTAAGCTGTTTGGTAGAAACGCAGGAGCTGATGCATACTACCACAAAAAGGAAAAGTATTAAATGCGCAAACTTCATAGAAGGCAGGGTTGTTGTCGAGCAAATATAAAGTAACCTTTGTAATAATGAAACAGTTTGCTATTTATTGTTGGTGGAAGGTGAATGGTGATTAGTGATTAGTGATTAGTGATTAGTGATTAGTGATTAGTGATTAGTGAAAGGTAGTTGTTGGTTGTTGGTTGTTGGTTGTTGCTTTTGGCTTTCTCTAAAATTTTTTAAATACGGTACCATGACTTTTATTTTTATAACTTTTAATTATAAAATTGAGAAAATTATAGATGCACTTTTCTAACTTTACACTAAAAATTTGGCGGCTTCCATTTTATCACGGCAATCAACCAATCGACAATATTTAATAAGCCTTTCTTTAACACTCCTAATCTCTATTGGCTGTTATTTTTTAGTTGATTTTATGGGCTATCGCACCGTAGCCCTTATCCTATTGCTCTTGGTTTCGCTATTGGCGATGGTGTTTGAAATATTCCCGGTAATGCTCACCGCACTTTTAAGTGCCTTAATCTGGAATTTCTTTTTCATACCGCCCACACTCACATTTCATATAGGTACGCCCGAAGATTTCCTGATGTTCCTGATGTACTTCGTGGTGGCGTTGATCAATGCCGTCCTCACCTTTAAAATTAGGCAGTTTGAACGCAAAAAACGTGACGAGGAAGAAAAAACTGAAACCATAAAACTCTATAATACCCTGCTCAACTCCTTAAGCCACGAACTGCGAACCCCCATTGCTACTATTATTGGAGCCATTGACACCATTAACGATTCTGAAAACCATATCTCTGAAAGCAATAAAAAAGAACTCTATTCCGAAATTGAAATCGCTGGCTTTAGGCTAAACAGGCAGGTCGAAAACTTGTTGAATATGAGCCGACTTGAAGCAGGAACACTAAAACCCACTTTTGACTGGTTTGATCTGAATGAACTTGTTTTCAATACCATTAAACAAAATCAAGAAACAACAAACCATCACACCATCCTTTTTGAGCCGAAGGAAAATCTACCCCTCATAAAAATTGATGGCGGCTTTGTTGAAGTAATTTTGCATAACCTCCTCCACAACGCCCTTCAGCATACTCCAGTAAATTCAAATATTACTATTGAAGTCTCTTTTCAGGATAATCATCTGGTCTTACAAGTTTCCGACGAAGGAAAAGGATTTCCAAAAAGCGAAATAAATTACGTTTTTGATAAATTCTATAAATTGAATGGCACAGCCACTGGCGGCACCGGACTGGGACTTTCAATTGTAAAGGGATTTACGGAGGCCTTAAACGGTAAAATTTCGCTTGAGAATAAACCAAATGGTGGGGCCAAATTTACTGTAGAAATTCCCGTAGAAACCTCAGCAATCAACGAATTGAATACCTACAAATGAACAAAGCCGAAATCCTAATCATTGACGACGAACCACAGATACGGAAACTGCTTCAAATTAATTTGGAAAGCAACGACTATAAAGTAATCCAAGCCAGCACGGGCAAGGAAGGTTTGATGCTCGCCGCCAGCCATCCACCCGATTTAGTGCTGCTGGACATAGGGCTTCCAGATGCAAGCGGCCACGAAATTCTTAAGAAGTTTAGGGAATGGTATAACAACCCTATCATTATCCTTTCTGTACAGGACAGTGAAACGGACATTGTATCTGCACTGGACAACGGCGCTACCGATTATCTGACCAAACCTTTTAGAACAGGTGAGCTGTTGGCGAGAATCCGTGCTGCCATTAAACGCAACCAAACCACAGAAAACCAAACCGTTTTAAGGTTCGACGAACTAGAAATTGATCTCACTACCCGCACCGTAAAACAACGGGAGGAGCTTTTAAAATTTACCTCCACAGAGTACAATCTACTGGCTCTCTTCGCCAAAAATGAAGGCAAAGTGTTGACCCACCAATATATTCTACGTGAAATTTGGGGGTTCGGATATCAGACCGAAACCCAATACCTACGGGTCTTCGTGGCAGCCATCAGAAAAAAAATTGAAGAGAATCCCAATAATCCAAAACACATTATTACCGAAAGTGGTGTAGGTTACCGTTTTCAGTAATCTTTATAAAATCTTTATACAGCCTATATAAACCTTTATTTTCTGCTTATCCCTTTCCTCGGAACTTTGTAGCATAAAAGTTATCGATATGAAATGGGATTTTTTTTATGATGAAAATGAGGGCGCAAAATACCAATCATTCGATGATTGGGAGCGTGAAATACGCCCTTTGCATTGGACCTTAATTATCTTCTTGATGATGGTTTTCTTTGGAATTCTTCTTCTTTCAATTTTCCCGATTCTATAAAAATGAACGACCCAAAAATGAAAGAGGAATTTTCAATAGTAACTAGTGAAACCGTAGAGCTGATTATAAAAATATGTTTTATCATAAACGATTTGAAGCAAACCTTCGGTGAGGATTTTATTCCAACCGAAAAAAATTGTTTGGGCTGCGACGGCCAAATTCTAAAACAAATGGACGCGGTTTTGACATCGAATAGATACGGTGAATTCAGAAATAAGTTGAGTGACTTTATAAAAATGACCGATACATTTCTGGAAATCTACCAAACCTCCAAATATGTTTTTTCTGAAAAAATAAACATCCAGAACAACCTTCAAAAACTGAATGTTTCACTGAAACAACTCCAACAAAAAACAACAATTTCCCAATAAAAACAACATATACCAATGTATAATACAATTATAAAACAGGTAGCAAGCCTTCAGATACTTCTTGGCTTTGTTATGATAGTTCCTGCTATTGTCGCCATTATTTATGAAGAATGGTATTCACTTTCTGGCTTTCTTATTTCTGGAATTTTCACTGCAGGTATTGGCTTTGGGGCATACTCATTACTTAAGAAAACCCACGAACCGGAATATAAACACGCCCTCATTATAGCGGCTATAGGCTGGCTGATGATTATAGTTGTAGGTGGTCTCCCCTATTTTGTGATCGCACAAATTACACCTTACGAGGTGATGCAACATTTTGTTCCCGCAGGTTTTGATTACGAATCAAGCCTCCAGAATTTTATAAATCCACTCCACTGTATTTTTGAAAGCACAAGCGCCTTCACCACCACTGGACTCACAATGTCAGTCCACGAGCCTTCAGTGGGAAAGGCTATTCTTTTTTACCGCGACTTTTCGCAATGGGTCGGTGGTGCCGGATTTATTGTGATGGCGCTAGCAGTTTTTAGACAAATTCCCGGACAGGGAAGCATACTTCTTTATGGCTCAGAAGCCAGTGGCACAAAGTTGAAAACCACAGTAATTCAAACCGCGCGTTCCATTTGGAAAGTATATTTCCTAGTTACCGCATTGATGATTGTTTACATAGCAGTGGGGACCTACTTCATATTACCGGAATATCCCCTTTCAGAAAATATTTTTGATGCCGTAAACCACGCTATGGCGGGACAATCCACAGGTGGTTTTAGCACCTTGGACGATAGCATTGCGGGCTATAAATCCGTGAAAATGGATATGCTTTTCTTGCTGCCGATGCTGCTTGGCGGTCTTTCCATTCCCTTTTTGTACCGCTTTATTTTTATGAACAAATTCAGCGAAGTATGGACGGATATACAGACTAGAGCGATGATAATAGTTTCAGTATTAGGTGGGGTTATTCTCTCGCTTTTACTTTATAATTCTGAAAAAGTAGCCAACCCTATTCGTGAAGGTGTATTCCAATTTTTGAGCGCACTTACCACTACTGGCTGGCAAACCTCAAATATCAACGCCTGGGATGACCTTTCCATTCTTTTTATTGTAGTGGGCGCAATGATTGTTGGGGGCTCTGCTGGCGCGACTGTGGGTGGTATTAAAATAATCCGTGCCCTGCTAATCCAAAAGGGATTGCGATGGCATATCAGCAAAATATTTCTTTCAAAGCATACGGTTAAAACAGTAAAATTTAATAATGACACACTTTTTTCAGATGAAATGAATGCGGAATTGGCTCGCGCCGGAATTTTCACACTCATGTATATTCTTTTCGTCTTTATCTCAACCCTTATCACCGTCTACTTTATGTCGCCAGATTACACCTTGGCCGATGCAATTTTTGAATCCGCATCTGCCCAGGGCACGGTTGGTCTTTCCACCGGAATAACCGACCCCTCCATGTCGCCAATTTTGGAAACAGTTTACATCATTCAAATGTGGGCAGGCCGTATTGAAATCATTCCCGTATTAGTCCTGATAAGAGTACTTTTTTACGGAACAAAACCAAGAGTAATTTAACCCTAAACTATAGTAATATGCATCTTATAATTGTAGGTTCTGGAAGAACCGGAAAACACGTAATACAATCCGCAATAGACGATCATCAAGACGTTTATGTAATTGAAAAAAATAAAGAACTCGCTAATTGGGTCGCAACAAAATTTGATTGCGTAGTCATCAACGGCGACGCTACCAGCTTTGAAATTTTAAAGGAGGCAAAAGCTGAAAGTGCCGATGCTATTATTGTAACAACAAATGACGATTCAGTAAACGCACTTGTTATCCTTTTGGCGAAACAAATGGGAATCAAAAGATTGGTGAGCTCCGTAAATAATGACGATTTACTTCCCGTTTTTGGACATTTAAACATCGATACGGTAGAAAACCCTTATCGTTTAAATGGAAAGTATTTGTACAGAGCGGTGCAAGGCCCAAATGTGAAGGAATTTCTGGATTTGGGCGATGGTTTTGAGCTATTGGAACTGGTGGTAGAAAAAAATTCCTGCGTTGCTAATAAATTTATAAAGGACCTGAATCGAGAAAAAATACTTCCGAAAGACTCCTCCTTTATTTTGGTAAAACGCAACAACCAAATCATTATTCCAGAAGGTGAAACACGAATCTTTATTAATGACATTGTCGTGGTTCTTTCAAAAAAGAATAATGTAGGCGCCGTATCTAAAATCTTTGGAAATGTGTAAGGATATCGTCAATTAAAATTTTGCAAAGCTAAGATTACACTCTTAACGAATCCCAAATTCACTACATTTGCCGAAAATATAAAACGTGAACTTCCTTTCAGTAGAAAATATATCAAAGTCCTTCGGGATGCGGGTGCTTTTTGAAAACATCTCCTTCGGAATAAATGAAGGCCAAAAAATAGGTTTTGTGGCAAAAAACGGAACCGGAAAAACTTCCCTGCTCAATATTATAGCTGGGCTCGATACTTCAGACAGCGGGATTGTTACCTACCGAAAAGGCCTGAAAGTTTCCTATCTTCCGCAGGAACCCAATTTAGATCCTGCACTTACTGTGGAGCAGACTATTTTTTCTTCAGATAATCCTATTCTTAAAGTTATTGAAGCCTATGAAAAGGCAATGGAAAATCCCGAGGATGCAGATGCTTACCACAAAGCTTTTGAGGGCATGGATGCCAATCATGCCTGGGATTTTGAAACGCGTTACAAACAAATTCTTTTTAAGCTGAAATTGGAAGATCTTCACGCGAAGATTTCTACCCTTAGCGGCGGGCAGAAAAAACGTTTGGCTTTGGCGAATGCGCTGCTCAACACCCCAGATTTGTTGATTATGGATGAGCCTACCAACCATTTGGACCTTGAAATGATCGAGTGGCTGGAAAACCTTTTCGCGAAGGAAAACTTTACCCTTTTTATGGTTACCCACGACCGTTATTTTCTGGAACGTGTATGCAATGAAATTGTTGAATTGGATGAAGGGCAACTCTACAGCTATAAAGGCAATTACAGTTATTATTTGGAAAAACGCGATGCCCGAATTGAAACCGAAGCCACCGAAACCGGAAAGGCAAAGCAGCTTTTTAAAAAGGAATTGGACTGGATGCGCCGCCAACCCAAGGCCCGTACAACCAAAAGCAAAAGCCGGATTGATGATTTTCACGAAATAAAGGACCTCGCCAGCAAACGCCGCAACGACCATCAAGTACAATTGGAACTCAATATGGAACGTATGGGTACCAAAGTGGTAGAGCTGCACCATATTTCAAAATCATTTGGCGATAAAAAACTGCTGGATAGGTTTGAATATAATTTTAATCGCGGTGAACGCGTGGGTATTATTGGGAAGAATGGAACTGGAAAATCCACCTTTTTGAACATTCTTACCGGAGCCATAAAACCCGATTCAGGGAAAGTGGTTGTAGGGGAAACAGTTAAGTTTGGTTACTACACCCAAGCTGGGATAAATATTAAGGATGGCCAAAAAGTAATTGATGTAATCCGGGAATACGGGGATTATATTCCCCTTAAAAAAGGAAGGTCAATTTCGGCTTCACAACTTTTGGAACGTTTTCTATTCGACCCCAAAAAGCAGTATGATTTTGTGGAGAAATTGAGTGGTGGCGAACGTAAACGGCTTTATCTGTGTACTGTTCTTATCAAAAACCCCAACTTTTTGATTCTCGATGAACCTACCAATGATCTGGACATTGTTACCCTAAATGTTTTGGAAAGTTTTCTTTTGGATTTCCCGGGCTGCCTTTTGGTGGTTTCCCACGACAGGTATTTTATGGATAAGATTGTAGATCACCTTTTTGTTTTTAGGGGCGATACCGAAGTGGAAGATTTTCCGGGCAACTATTCCGACTTTAGAGCTTATGAGGACAGCAATATTCAGGAAAAACGCGATGCAAGTGATACAGCAGCCCCAAAAGCCAAAAATGATTGGAAACATGACAAATCAACTTCCGCCAAACTGAACTACAACGAGCAAAAGGAATACAATAAACTGGAAAAGGAAATAGCCAATCTGGAGTCCAACCGCGAGGAATTACAAAATAAGTTTGCTACTGAAGATTGGGACGGCCCTGAAATAGACAAACAATCCATAAAGCTTCAAGAGATTATAGATAAGATTGAAACAAAAACCGAGCGTTGGTTTGAGCTTTTGGCGAAGATGGAGGAATAGTTGATGGTTGATGGTTAATGGTTGATGGTTGATGGTTGATGGTTGATGGTTGATGGTTGATGGTTGATGGTTGATGGTTGATGGTTGATTTTTAAGTAAATGGGTGGGACCCGGCGGGAGAGACGTCCCCGGCCCGTCTTGACCAAGCAGGGGCGGATTCGTCACCCCCACGGTGGCAGGGCCATCAAGGATTGACGCAGTGCCATGAAGGACTGACGTAGAGGCATGAAGGACCGATGCAGTGCCATGAAGGACTGACGTATTGGCATGAAGGACTGACGCAGAGCCATCAAGGACCGACGCAGAGCCATCAAGGACCGATGCAGAGCCATCAAGGACCGACGCAGAGGCATGAAGGAC